>CAYFVQ010000078.1:0-41721 GCA_964346585.1 uncultured Eubacteriales bacterium
CAAAAGAGCCGCCAAAAGAAAAAATCAAACCGGTCAAGGATGAACCCTTAAAAGAGGAAGTGAAACCTAAAGAAGAGGAACCAGAAAAAGTGGAGGCCGTACCTGACAAACCCATCAAAGAAGAAGCTAAACCAGAAAAGCCAGCCGAAGAAGAAGCTCCCCCTAAAAAAGAGCCTGAAAAAGAAGCCCCTCCAGAAAAAGTAGAAGAACCACCAAAAAAAGAAGCTGAACCAGAAAAAGTCGAGTCGGCCGCTGTAGAGCCAGAAAAACCTGAGGAAGAAAAAGCTCCTCCTAAAGAGGAACCGGAAAAAGAACTTCCCCCCGAAAAGAAAGAAGAGCTTCCAAAAGAAGAGGCCAAACCGGCAGCGCCCGAAGCGCCGGCTGTTGAAGAGCCAGAAAAACCTGCTGAAGAGGAAGCCCCTCCTTCTGACGAAAAGGTCGAAGAAGAAGTCACTGAAGCCAAACCCGAAGAAGAAAAAAAAGAAGAAAAAGTTGAAGCTGTGAAAGAAAAGGCCCCGAAAGAAGTCGCAGAAGCTCCTGCCGCTGAAGAAGCCGAAGCCGCGCCGCCTGCAGCGCCTTCCAAGAAAAAAAAGATCAACAAAATGACACTGGCTGAAGTCGAAGAAAAGTTAGAGGCTGTAAAAAGTGATATGGGAGGCTTCGATTCCAAGTATGCTCAACAGCTCATTCGAAGGAAAGAATACCTGAAATTGTTAAAATAAAAGTATTTTTTAGCTCCTGTTGTTATTAAAAATAATAGATAAATAAGGATTTACAATCCCTGGCTTTTTTGCTACTATTACTTATCATTCTTATAGGAGAAGATATTGGTGCTCAGTAAAGAGGAAAAATCAAAGATCATCAAGGCGAATAAGATCAATCCATCAGACACGGGTTCCCCAGAAGTGCAGATTGCCCTTATTACCAACAGAATTAATTATTTAACAAAGCATTTTGACACCCACAAAAAGGACTTTCACTCCAGGACTGGCCTCATGAAAATGGTCGGAAGGAGAAAAAGACTTCTGGAATACTTAAAAAAACAAGACCCCAAAAAGTACGAAAGCCTGATTAAAAAGCTTAAGCTCAGAAAGTAAGCCAAGGCCAGAGAATCAGAATGTCTGGAGAAAAAATCAACCTTGAAATAAACAACCGCAACCTGTCTATAGAAATCAGCAAGATTGGTAGACAGGCAGATGGCTCGGCCTTCCTTCGCTACGGAGACACCATCATGTTTGTCTCCGCCACTTCGAAAAAAGAAATGAAGGAAGTGAAGCCTTTCCTTCCTCTGATTGTCGATTACAGAGAAAACACCTATGCAGCCGGAAAAATACCAGGAGGTTTTTTCAAACGACAAGGAAGGCCATCGGAAAGAGAAATCCTTGTTAGCCGGTTGATTGACAGGCCGATAAGATCACTTTTTCCCGAAGGATATTTCTTCGACACCCAAATCGTCGCTCTTCTCCTCTCGGCTGACCTAGAGAATGAACCGGACACGCTGGGAATCATCGGCGCATCTGCAGCCCTTTATTTTTCGGATATTCCCTTCACCACCCCAATCGGTGCGGTAAAAGTGGGTTATGTGGATAACACATTCGTGATTAATCCCACAGTGAAACAACTCGAGGAAAGCCCTCTCGATATGGTAGTTGTGGGAACTGAAGAAGGAATCGTCATGGTGGAAGCCGGAGCCGCAGAGATCGAAGAGGAAAAAATCATCGAAGGGATTTCTTTAGCCCAGGAGACGATTACTCAAATTATCAAAGCCCAAAAAGATCTTTACAATAAACTGCAAATCAAAAAAAGAGAATTCAGCGTCGAAGAAATTGACCAAACCAAATACAAAAAAATCGAGAAAGAAATTCTATCCTCCTTGAAAAAGGCTTTTCTGACTCCAATCAAAAAAGACAGAGAAGAGGAAGCTCAAAGGATCCTGGATAGCCTCCTCGAGCCCATTCCTGAAGAAAACGAAGACGAAATCAGAGAGACCAAAGAGATTTTCTACCAGGTTCAGAAGAAATATATCAGAGAGCTAATCGTAAAGCAGGGAAAAAGATTGGATGGGAGAGGTTTCGACGACATCAGACCCATTTCTATCGAAGTGGGGATGCTGCCCCGAACACATGGTTCTGCTCTCTTCACGCGAGGAGAGACCCAATGTCTGGCCACTGTAACACTTGGCACTTTTGAAGATGTGCAGAGATTGGATGGAATTGGAGAAGAGGGTGAGAAACGATTCATGCTTCACTACAATTTCCCTCCATTCAGTGTGGGAGAAGTGGCATTCCTGAGAGGTCCGGGAAGACGGGAAATCGGTCATGGGGCTCTAGCAGAAAAATCAATCCTTCGCTCTATTCCGACTGATGAGGAGGTTTTTCCCTACACAATCCGCATAGTCTCTGACATCCTGGAATCCAACGGATCTTCCTCCATGGCCACTGTGTGTGGCGGCGTCCTCTCTCTCATGGATGCAGGCGTGCCTCTTTCAATGATCATCGCAGGAATCGCCATTGGTCTTGTCTACGAGGATGACCGTTATATTCTCCTCACAGATATTGCCGGGCTCGAAGACCACTTCGGGGATATGGACCTGAAAGTGGCTGGAACAGAAAAGGGCATCACTGCCATCCAGATGGATTTGAAAACTCCGTTCATTCCAATTCATGTTTTGAAAGAGGCCCTTTTGAAAGGAAAGAGCGCACGTATCGAGGTTCTGACAAAGATGAAAGAGGCGCTTCCCCAGCCCAGGCCGGATATTTCTCCTTATGCTCCCCGAATCATAAATCTGATGATCAACCCTGAAAAGGTGGGAGATGTGATCGGCCCTGGAGGAAAAATCATCAAGAAAATCATCGCTCAAACCAATTCAAAAATAGAAATTGAAGAGAGCGGAAAGATCACTATCGCTTCCGCCGATACAGAATCTGCAGAAAATGCAAAACGGATGATCAGAGAGATCACAGTGGAAGCGGAAGTGGGTAAAGTCTACACGGGAAAGATTGTTCGTCTTGAAGAGTACGGCGGCTTTGTTGAAATCCTGCCGAATATTGTCGGTCTTCTTCATATCTCTGAAATCGCTCATCACCGGATCAGGAATATCAGAGACGTTTTGAAAATGGGACAGACTGTACGCGTCAAGGTCCTGGCTATCGATGAAGAAAACAAGATTAAACTCAGCAAAAAAGTTTTGGAGCGCAATTCCTCTCGGTCTTCTGACTTTAACCAGAATAAACAAAAAAAGTCTCCTTTTTATCAAAATCGGTACAACAAAAATAAGTTTTAATGCATCAAAGATGCACAGGGGAAAATGAGTCAATTCTTCACTCATAAAAAAGGATTTACCCTGACCGAAATGCTGGTCACTCTTACTCTCTTGGCACTCCTAGCTTCTGCAATCTTTCCTTTGGCCAAGATAACTGTGAAAAGAGAAAAAGAAATCGAGCTGCAAAGAAGTTTGAGGCTCATAAGAGACGCCATTGATGCCTATAAAAAACTCGCTGATGAACAGAAAATCGAATATGATGAAGATACTGAAGGATACCCCCCTGACCTGGAAGCGCTGGTCGAAGGAGTCGAAGTCACGGAACAAGGAGAAGAAGGAGAGGGAGAAAAAACGAGGGTTGTAAAATTTCTCCGTCGGATCCCCAAAGACCCGATGACAAATTCTCTTGAGTGGGGATTGCGGTCTTATCAAGATGACCTAGATTCGGATGTTTGGGGTGGAGAGAATGTCTACGACGTCTACACAAAAAGTATCGGGACGGCGCTAGACGGCACTAAATACAGGGAGTGGTAAACAAATGGAAGGAAAACACCTGGATACCAAAGAAAGAGGTTTCACTCTCATAGAAATCATAATCGTCTTCACTTTAATCGGAATTTTAGTGGGGTTGGGCCTCCCCCAATACACGACTTCTGTCAAAAGAGCAAGGGAAGTCATCTTGAAAGAAGACCTCTTTCAGATGAGAAAACTCATCAATCAGTATTACACTGACAAGGGAAAATATCCTGTTTCACTCCAAACGCTGGTGGATGAGCAATACCTGAGAAGCATCCCAATAGATCCCATGACAAAATCTTCACAGACATGGGTGGAAGTTCAGCAGACTCTAACCGATGACGAATTGATGTCATTCGATATTGAGATCGGAATCGTAGATATACTCTCCGGGTCGAACGAAAAAGCTCTGGACGGATCACTCTACAATACGTGGTGATTTTCTCTGAGAACTGACCTGATTAATACGAGCTATGAATAAAGAAAACGGCTACACCCTGATCATCCTTTTATTTGCTCTATTTGTGATGAGCATCGGGCTTCTTGTGGCTGTTCCCGTCTGGGAAACTCAGATACAGCGAGAAAAAGAAGAAGAGTTGATTTTTAGAGGGAAACAGTATGTCGAGGCTATTCGATTATTCCAGACAAAAAATCCTGGAAGCTTTCCCAAAACTTTTGATGAATTGGTTGAAGAGAAATGCATCCGCAAATTATTCAAAGATCCCATGACTGAAGACGGCGAATGGAATATCATCCTGCCTTATACCGGTATATCTGCAAAAAAAGGCGGAACTGTGCAAAAAGTTCTGATTGCCCCTCTCAGCGCTCTTCCTTCAATCCAAAATCCTCAAATCATTGGTGTTGTCAGCGCATCCACAAGAGCATCCATAAAAATCTATCTCGAGCAGGAAACATACGACAGATGGTTATTTTTCTACGGCCAGGACCCGGATAGTTTTCCAGAAATCGTCTTATATGGGGAAGACGAACAGGATTAATGGATTCCATTCTCATCATTGCCGGGGAAAATTCAGGAGAAAAATACGGAGCTGACCTCGTCCATCAATTTAAGAAACTCCATCCGGCATTCACCTTTTTTGGCATCGGGGGACAATACATGGCCGCGGAAGGAGTTGAAATTCTTTTCTCCGTCAACGACCTCGGAGTTGTCGGTGGTTTTGAGGTCCTCTCTCATCTTCCCCGGATCAAAAAGATTTTCAATCGAATCAAACATGAAGTCAAGCGACGTCAGCCAGTGGCATCAGTACTTATCGATTCTCCAGATTTTAACCTCCGCCTAGCCAAAAAGCTTAAAAAACAATCGATCCCAGTCCTTTACTACATTAGCCCGACTGTCTGGGCTTGGCGGAGAGGAAGACTCAAAACCATAAAGAAAACAATCGAGAAGATGATGGTGATCTTCCCTTTCGAGGAAAAAATATATAAGGAGTCTAATATTCCAGCCGTCTTTGTTGGACATCCCCTCAAGGGCAAAGTCAGGTCGACACTCACTAGACAAGAGATCCTGGAAAAATTTGGTTTGAACTCGCGAAAAAAGCTCATCACTCTGCTTCCAGGAAGCCGAACGAGTGAACTTAAAAATCACATGCCTGTTTTAACTGAAGCACTTCATTTGATAAAAAACGAATGGGATATTCATTTCTTCCTACTACTGGCTGAAGGGCTTGATAAAAACCTCATCACGGATTTCCTTCCTCTCTTTCCAGACAATTTAACCGTTCTCAGCGAGAATCACTACGAAGCGATGGCCGCTAGCGACCTGGTCCTTTCAGCCTGCGGCACCGCAAACCTGGAGGCAGCACTGCTGGAAACTCCTCTTCTAGCCTTTTACCACATCTCCCCTCTCACCTATTCTTTCATACGCTGGCTAGCCCACATAGACAATTTTAGCATTGTCAACATCCTTGCCGGAAAAAGAATCGTTCCCGAATTGATTCAGCGAGATTTTACTCCAGCGAATATTTTTCAGGAGTCAAAAAGGATTCTTGAATCTGAAGAGATCCGGACAGAAATGATAAGCCACTTCAGAAAAATAAAAAATATTCTCGGCGAGAAGGCGGCTGCCCGAAATGCAGCCAAAGAACTCCAAAAAATAATTGGGGACGTTCCCCAAGGTACCACCTCTTAATTGTTATTTATCTGTGGCCTGTTCAGAATGTGAGACGAGGTGGTGCCTTGGGGAACGTCCCCTTATAAAACAAAATCAATACGGTCGTACATTTTTAACTTGTGTTCTTTTACGCTTCCAGCTTTTAACTCCAAAACATACATGGCAGGGAATCGAGAAGTGTAGGTCGGGCAGGGATCCTCTTTACATGGAGGGACATCACGTTCGATATGAACGATCCTTTTCTCTCTATCCAGCCAGAGGATATCCAGAGGAATCTTCATGTTTTTCATCCAGATGGAATAAAAATTTACCCGCTCAAAAACAAGTAGCATTCCCTGATCAGGATTGATTTTCTTGCGGTACATGAGCCCCAGTTGTCTCTCTTCATCCGTAACAGCCAGTTCGGCTGTGATGGCGTACCCATCAGGAAGAAACATCTTGATAAATTTTTTCCCTTGAGTCTGAGCCGTGCAGAGATTATGAAAGAGTATAAGGCTAAAAAAAAGAATTCGACTGACCTTTATAAAATTCCCACGTTTACGGGCCATATCATTCTCTTTATCTCTCAATCTAACCATCTAATGCGTCGTGATCAAGGGCACAAAGCGGACTGGGAGAAGTTTCTTTTTCTTGAATTTTCTTTTTTCCTTTGTGACAAGAACCAACTCTTGAAAAGCGGCGCCCACTGGAATCACCATTCTCCCCCCGGTTACTAATTGATCCTGCAAAGCCTTGGGAACCTTCGGGGGTGCCGCTGTCACTATAATCGCATCATAAGGAGCATGCTCTTTCCACCCCAGCGTTCCATCTCCGACTTTGAAATGAATATTCTTGTAGCTTAAATTTTTTAAAACATCCTGCGCATGTAAAGAAAGGGATTCCAAAAGTTCAACACTGAAAACTTCTTTGACGATCTCCGCTAAAATCGCCGCTTGGTAGCCAGAACCTGTCCCCACTTCCAAAATCCGCTCATGGCCCTTGAGTTGAAGAGCTTCTGACATGTAAGCCACAATATAAGGCTGTGAGATTGTCTGTCCCTCTCCGATAAGAAGAGGCTCATCCTGGTAAGCGTAGAGTTTCATGTTTTCAGGGACGAACAGATGCCGGGGGACCTTCCTCATGGCCGCAAGAACCTTTTTGTCTTTCACGCCTCTGGCTTCGATCTGAGTATCAACCATCCTCTCTCTTTTTTCCAAAAAATTAATTTTCATCTTGAATAAACTTCTGGGCTGAAGTCACCTGCGAAAAGGTTTGGATACCCCATGATCCCTGGATCAGACAAGAGGAACGATTCTTGATCTTTCCCCTTCTTCCTTATACTCTTTCTCGTTTCCTTAATAAAAATCTATCAATATGCTCTGGCAAAATAAGCCAGGTATTCTGCCGGTTTCTGGCAACAAATACACTTCCCCCTGTCCATCTTCTTTTCCTGTTCGAGTGGAATCACTCGTATGGTGGCCATCGTATCATCCTTTATCTTTTCTTCACAAGCTGAATCACCACACCACCATGATTTGATAAATCCCTTCTTGGACTCCATAACAGTTTTGAACTCTTCATAATCATTCACTTCGTGAGTGTTCTTTTTCTGAAAATCTAAGGCTATCTCGAACATGTTCTTCTGAATATGGCTTAGGATTTCTGTCACCTTTTCACCCAAAGACTCCTGAGTTAAAGCCTCTTTTTTACCTGTATCTCTTCGGACAGCAACGACCTGTTTCTTTTCGATATCCTTTGGGCCAATCTCAATCCGAAGAGGAACTCCTCTCATTTCCCACTCCGAGAACTTCCAACCTGGCGTGAACTCCTCCCTCTCATCCAGTTTGACTCGGATGCCTTTCTTTTTCAATTCATCGGCAATATTCCGAGCTTCGGGAAGGACCTTTTTTTTCCAGTCACCGACAGATATGGGAATCACAACCACCTGAAAGGGAGCGACTCTGGGTGGAATTTTAAGACCAGAATCATCACCATGGGCCATGACTAAAGCACCAACCAGGCGCGTGGACACTCCCCACGACGTCTGCCACACATACTGCAATTTCTGGTTCCGGTCTTCAAACCGAATGTTAAACACCTTGGAAAAATGCTGCCCCAGGTTATGGGATGTTCCCATCTGGAGCGCTTTCCCGTCTGACATCATCGCTTCGATCGCATAGGTCTTCATCGCTCCAGCAAATTTCTCTCTCTCTGATTTCATTCCTGAAACCACAGGAATAGCCAGCTCTGTCTCTGCAAATTCCTTGTAAAGGGAAAGAATCATCAAAGTCTCTTCAAGCGCTTCCTCCGATGTCTCATGAGCAGTATGCCCTTCCTGCCACAGGAATTCGGTCGTCCTTAAAAATGGCCTTGTGACTTTTTCCCAGCGGACAATATTGGCCCATTGGTTGATCAAAACAGGTAAATCTCTCCATGAATTGATCCATTTAGAGTACATGTTGCCGATGATGGCTTCTGAGGTGGGTCGGACAGCTAACCTCTCCTCTAATTCCTCATTTCCTCCATGAGTGACCCAGGCCACTTCAGGCGCGAATCCTTCGAGATGCTCAGCTTCTTTCTGGAGAAATTCTTCAGGAATGAAAAGAGGAAAGTAAGCATTCGAATGACCAGATTCTTTAATCCGTTTATCGAGTTCCATCTGAATATTTTCCCAGATTGCAAAACCATATGGCCGGATGATCATCATTCCTTTTATGGGAGCGTAATCAGCCAGTTCTGCTTTTTGAATGATCTCAACATACCATCTTGAAAAATCAACACTTTTTGGAGTGATTTTCTTTACATATCGTTCGTTGTGGCTCACTTCTTTCTCCGCAATTTTAATTCTCGGTCATTCTATCTACACCTCTATTTTTTGTCAAGAAAAGCCAAAATGACGCACTGGAGACAAAATAAGCTCATCATTACATCCCGATGTAAAGTCTGAACTTCTGCACAGTCGATCGATTTAAAATAGAAAGAAAAAGCATTTGGGCGTAATGATCGGCAGACTGAAAACAACACCAACCACAATTTATCCCCCCTAAATTTCTGCCTCACTCTGAAGGAAGAGAAATAGAAACCAAGGGGAATTAACCGCACGTCTAACCTCTTCCGATGAGAAAAAATTAAAAAAAATCACCCAACAATTCATCCATAAAAGCGATTGAACGAATTGATTCTCTATGACAAAATCTGAAACCTGAATGACACAACTGAACTCTAAAACGAATGCAAAAAGAATGCTTAATAGACCTTCCTATCAAAATGCTTTCAAAGACGCGAAAAGAGAGCGAAGTTTTGAGCTCTCTCTTCCCGCATTGGTTAATGGCATCGATGCGGTCGGGAATGAATTTCAAGAGTATACAGAGCTTATCTCTTTAAGCTCTCAAGAAGCCATTTTCAAACTCGACTCCAAGGTCATCATCGGGTCTAAATTAAGCATGTCCTTGGACATCCCCAAGACTTTGTTCCTTGAAAATCAACTCAAGCTTGAGATGTCAGGGAATGTACGTTTTGTGAAAGCCGAACAAAATGACGCTAAAAAGCAACTTATCATTCTCCGCTTAAATAAAAACTACAAGATAAATCCCATCACTTTAAGAAAGAGCTGAGCTCCGTTTTTATCTTCCCTAAAAAACAATTCAAAATTTCTGGCCACAAAGGTCACGTTTCTTTAGAAATTTGGAAATGCATACTTCTCCCAATCTAACCTTGACAATGATTTTGTGTTTGTATAACATATCCCTGAAATCAAAGAATAATGAAGAACACTAAATCATCGAAAGGATCACCTCCAAAAAAAACCCCGCCGAAAAAAGTAGCCCCTAAAGCTCAAGAAGAGAAAAGAATCAGCACCCTTCTCTACTGCACATCGGACCTCATCCTTTCGGGAATTTTAAAAATACTGGATAGAGCGTCTGATATTGAGGTCGTGAATATCGAAAAAAGCACCATTGACTCTTTCATCGAATCCATCAAAAATCTCAGGCCTAATGTCATCGTTTTTGCTAATTCTGAACCTTTGCCCAACATCAGAGAAATCTGTAAAGCCATAATAGAAATTTCATCAACCAAGACAAAATCTCAACTGCTTCTCCTCGGAAATATCCCCTCTCACGAAGAAGTCGTCGGTCTGATGAATGCAGGAGTTAGAGGGTATTTTGATTTGAATGACCCATCAGACCAACTGTCAGATGCCATACGAATTATCCATAAAGGCGATATCTGGCTTCCTCGTGATAAAATGAGCAGCATCATGGACAGGATCATTTCAGTCGTTGGAAGAGACCTGAAAGAAAAAACACTCGACCAGTTGACTCCAACAGAATTTCAGGTGCTTAGGCTCATTGGCCAAGGAAAAAGCAACGACGAGATTGCCGAATCTCTTTTCATCAGTAAGAATACGGTTCGTTCCCACATAAAAAGCATATACGCTAAACTCAACACACACAGCAGACTTCAACTCGCACTTTACGCCATTAATTCAGCCCTGTTTTGATCTCTTAATGAATGTGAAGAGGAAAGAATGACAAAAACCGCAGCAACAAAGAAAACGACCTCAAAAAAAACGCCGAAAAAAAAGTCAGAGCTCTCCCCATTGAAAGTGAATCGTCGAAGAGAATGGCGGCTGGAGCTCCCTCTTCCAGCGAAAATCGAAGGAAAACTTCCCGGTGGAAAAAAATTTGCAGAGGAAACAAAGATCGAAAATATCAGCTCGAGCGGAGTCTACTTCTGCCTGGATTCAGGTGTCGTCATCGGCTCAAAACTCAACTTGGTTATTGACATGCCTAAAGAACTGGGCGGAATGAAAAAAAAGTTCAAGCTATGTATTGGAGGTCTCACAGTTCGCCTGGAAGAACTCGATACTAAAGATAAAAAACAAGGCGTTGCTCTTCGATTTGAAAAAAAATATTCAATCATACCTGAAGACTAAAAGTCGAATTTAGCAAGAAGATACATTACCCTGAATTTAATCCTTCCAACGACGAATGAAATTATCTCCACACCCTGAGTTTTCTTCGGTTGTTCTCTTCCTTCCTTTGATTGCCGCTGCGTTTTTCTATACAATAGTATCGGAATCATACCAATGTTAATTGTCGCTTTAACAGGGGGAATCGCCACAGGAAAATCCGTGGTTGCTAATATCCTTGAAGAGCTGGGTTGTTACATACACCACGCGGATAGAATTGCCCATGAGCTCACAGAACCAGAAAAGCCCGCCTGGGAGAAGATTGTCGTCCATTTCGGCAAAAAAATCTTGGACGAAGATAAAACAATTAATCGCCTCCGATTGGGAAAAATCATTTTCTCAGATAAGAAGGAACAGGCTTTTCTTAACGAACTCATCCATCCCCTTGTGTTAGAAAAGAAAAAAGAGACGATAAAGAAGCTTGAGGAAGAAGGAAAGTACAATATCTTTGTTTCTGAGGCGGCATTGACTGTAGAGGCTGGCTTTACTGATTTTTTCGATAAAATCATTGTCGTTTACTGTACGAGAGATATCCAAATAGAAAGATTAATGGAAAGAGACCGGATCAGTCGAAAAGAAGCCATTCAAAAATTAAAAAGCCAGATGACGCCAGAGGAAAAGCTGAAATATGCGGATTACATAATCGATACATCTGAAATGCTTCAGAGTACGGTGGAACAATCTGAACGGGTTTACAGGAACCTAGTGATTGACCATGAAATGAAAATGGGATCGTAATAAAAAGGGGTCGCATCTCAACATTCGACATTTCTTGATACAAAGCAAATATCAATTTTTCTTAATTGAATTTTAATAAAAAGTACCTATATTTTTACGGATGACAAAGCGAAGTAGAGTCGGAGATATGGAAAATGTCGAATGTTGAGATGCGACCCCTTACTGTGACTTTAAGGAAGCGGCTAGGAGTGGGATGAGAAGCTCATGGTGGCCGATAAAATAGAATCCTTTTCCTTTGTTTCCATGAGGTCTCTTCACCACATTCTGATGAGGCCTGTAATGGTGGATGAAATCAAAAACAGCGGTGGTGAAATCCTCAAGACGCGTCCCTTTATTCCTGACAAAAGATAACGCCTTGAGAAAAACTTCGGGCAGGATCACCGCTGAACCGATATTGATGAAAACTCCTCCCCCTTCAAGCTTTTCTAACAAAGCACAGAGAAGAAAAAAATCTTTGAGAGAAAGTCCTCCCAAAACATCACCCTTTGTTTTTGGATGGAAATGAATGGTGTCCGTCCCGATGGCGACGTGAACGGTGACAGGGATATTTAAATCATAGGCAGCAGCCAATAGACTCATGTGCTTGTAAGGAAAATCAGAATTCCAAAGCATCGCACCCGAAGCTTCACCTAAGCCGAGCCCTTTTTCTTCTCCTGAATTCATTGCCTTATTCAACATGTCAGCTGTTTCTTCCGCCATCCCGAACTTCCCGTTTTTAATCTGGAGCTTCACATCCTCCGATGTTTGTCCGGAGAACGCCACTTCGAAATCATGGATGATTCCAGCACCGTTCAATGCCAAAGCAGTGATCCATCCTTCCTTCATCAAATCAATCAAAACAGGATTCAAACCGACCTTAATCACGTGAGCGCCTAGAGCAGCAATAACAGTTTTATTCTTTTTCTTCGCCTGTTCCATCAAAGATATGAATTCTTTAAAATCCTTTCCCGCAAGAATATCGGGAAGGCTCTGGACGAATTGAGAAAAAATTTTATCCGCTGGCAGAATCTGCGCGAAATTGTCTATGTCCACTTTACTTTTTCTCGACTGAAGTGGAAAAGTCTTGAGTTCATCAGGCGAGAGAGGCTTAATCTTATATTTACTCATGGCACTTGTGGAACGTTAAAAGGAAGGATGAGTCAAAGGCAGGAGTGACAACCACTTCTTCTCTTAGTGACCTGAGTCAACTTGAACCTACGAAATATTCTTTAAATCCTGACCAGGTTTAAATTTGATTCTCTTTCCTTTCTTGATTTTGATTTGTCTCTTCCGCCGAATATCTCTGCCAAAACCGGTCTTTTTCTTCACAACCTTAAAGCTTGAAAAACCCCTTATTTCGATCTTCTCATCATTAGCCATGGCTTCTTTAAGTGAAGAAAGGATAGCCTCTACAATCAACAATGACTTTGCCCGATTGAATTCGGATTTCTTCTCGATTGAGAGGGCGATATCATTCTTAATCATCGCATTCTCCTTTTGGCTAATGAACTAATTATAAATAATTTATTCAAGATAAAAAGTCAAGTTAAATTATTAATTTTATTCTAAATATGTCATTGTTCACACTTGTCAATTGCCGAAGGAATCTAGCAGATTTTCCGATTTTATCTAAATTTTTCCATTCCCAAATAGAACATCAGAAAAAAAATTTTACAGCTCAATCTAACGATATTTGGATGTTTGAATGAATTTAACGCCTAAAATCCTGCCAAAAAATCTTATTCTTCGTTTATTCATATAGCGATAAAAATTCTGACATTCAAAAACTAGAGGGCAGACAAAGAAAGACATATTGACTTGTTTTCAACCTGAACATATAATGAAACCGAAATGAAAAAGAGACTATCAATTCTTCTACTACTTATCGTCTTCCCTGCCATGAGTCACTCTTCTATCCTCAAGATCACGGTGGACGCGCCCATTCATCCCATAACTTCAGAATACATCAGAGACACTATCGACAGGGCTGAGAGAGAAAATGCCAGCTTGGTCATTATCGCTCTGAATACTCCAGGGGGACTGGATTCATCGATGAGAGAAATCATCGAGCGAATCTTGAGTTCGAAAACGCCTGTGGCTGCATATGTCAGTCCCAGCGGTGGCCGATCTGCTTCGGCTGGATTTTTTATCTCCATCGCCTGCGATATCTTCGTCATGGCCCCTGGAACAAGCACGGGTGCTGCGCATCCCGTTGGAGTATCCATCACAGGTCAGGCCATGGACAAGACAATGGAAGATAAAGCCACTGAGGATGCCGTGGCTTACATCAAAACACTCGCGGAAAAAAGAGGAAGGAACACTCGGTTAGCCGAAGATGCAGTCAGAATTAGTTCGTCTTGGACGGAAAAGGAAGCATTGGAAGGAAATCTGATCGATTTGATCGCTAAAGACGAACAAGAAATCATCAATTTTTTCGACGGCAAACGTATCAAGAGATTCAACGAGGAAGAAGAAATTCTCGATCTCAGAGATGAAGAGATCATCGATATTCCGATGTCGGCCAGACAAAAATTCTTGATCACCATCTCCAACCCCAACCTGGCTTACATCCTTCTGATGCTGGGATTGCTTGGGCTGTATTTTGAATTTTCGAACCCGGGTTCCATCCTCCCAGGTGTCCTGGGAGGAATCTTCCTGCTCTTGGCTATCTTTTCTTTCCAGATCCTCCCCATTAATTATGTGGGTTTACTGCTGATCCTGCTCGCTATCGGATTATTCATACTTGAGATAAAAATCCAGAGTTACGGAATTTTAACCGTAGGAGGAATAGCGGCAATGGTTATTGGGTCAATCATGCTCATACCAGCTCCAATTCCGGAATTGCGCCCCAGCTTAAAATTCATCATCCCCATGGCTGTGGGCTTATCATTAATCTTTATCTTTTTGATTTATATCGCTATCCGAGCGCATTTGAATAGAGTCCATACTGGAAAAGAAGGCCTGGTCGGAGAGATTGGAGTGGCACAGAGTGCTCTCAAGCCAGAAGGGAAGGTCTTTGTCCACGGTGAGTTATGGAATGCAGAAGCTGAAGAAGATATTCCAAAGGGCACGAAGGTTAAAGTCCTTGAGGTCAAGAAGAACCTGATGCTGAAAGTGACCAAATCCTGAAGAAGACGAACACGACTTGGAAATCATTCTTGAGTGTGAAAACAAAGGAACGGTCTCACAACCAGCGAACACCTTTTAAAAGCGATACACGGGAGAAGGAGAGAAAATTCAGGCAAAAAAATTTATTTATAAAAGAAAACCTTAAATTCAGGAGGTAAAAAATGCAAGCTTTTGTGGGTATCATCATATCCCTCTTCGTACTCTATCTGTTGAATGCGATAAAAGTTTTGAGGGAATACGAACGGGGGGTCATTTTCCGGCTAGGAAGAGTCCTTGCCAAACCCAAAGGACCCGGTCTTATCTTTGTGTTCCCGCCCATCGACCGCATGGTCAGAGTGAGCCTCCGAATAGTCGTCATGGACATCCCCCCTCAAGATGTCATCACCAAAGACAATGTTTCAGTCAAGGTCAACGCTGTTGTTTATTTCAGGGTCATGGACCCCCAAAAAGCGGTCATCGAAGTCCAGGATTACCTGTTTGCCACCTCCCAGCTCGCACAAACTACTCTAAGGAGCGTACTCGGCGAGGTGGAACTGGATGAGCTTCTTTCAGAGAGGGAAAAACTCAACGCCCAGCTCCAGGAAATCATCGATAAGCACACAGACCCATGGGGCATCAAGGTTCAGTTAGTGGAGATGAAGCATGTTGACCTTCCAGAGAATATGGTCAGAGCTATTGCCAAACAAGCTGAAGCAGAGAGAGAAAAAAGAGCGAAAATCATTCACGCCGACGGAGAATTCCAAGCCGCAGGACAGCTCACCAAAGCCGCGGATATCATATCCCAAAACCCCCAGGCTCTGCAGCTCAGGTTCTTAGGCACATTAACTGAGGTGGCGACAGAAAAAAATTCGACCATTGTCTTCCCCGTTCCGATTGAAATGCTCAAAGCCTTTTTCCAAGGAAAGAAAGGAGAACAAAAATAAGCCGTGGCTAATAAAGATTACAGAGAAATTCAGCTTTCCAGCGCCCAACTCGCTGTTATCTTCATCGTGATTCTGGCCCTCGGCGTAGTCATTTTTCTCTTGGGAATTTCTGTTGGCAAGAAACAAGCTCAACTCGTCGAAGAATCAGATTTAACGACTTCAGGTGACCTCCAGCAAGCCCAAAAAAAATCTCCCGAGCCTGTTCAGACGAAAGATTCAATAAAAGAGGAAATTGCATCACACGAGAGATTGAAGGAAAAAACTCAGAAGAAAGAACCTGTTGCTCAAAGAAACCTCTATTATATTCAAGTCGCAGCCTTGAACAACAGAGAAGCCGCCACTTCTTTTGCAGAAGAATTCAAGAAAAGAGGCTATCCAGCTCTTGTCATCGATCCCTTTCCATCGGATAGAAGAGCGGTTTTCCGAGTGAGGATCGGAGGGTACGAAACAAGGGCAGAGGCCGAGAAAGTCCTCAATCAACTGCGATCAGAGTCAACTCGGCAGATTGACTACTTCATAATCAGAAGCTAAACCCCTGGAAGCTGAGCCGTTCTCACCCTGTGAAAAATCCCAGGAAGAGCATCTAACTCGGGAGTCTCTATTTTGAAAGACAGAATAATCGATATTGGACTTGCCATTGTGAGCGGAGTCCTCACAGCTTTCTCAGCGCCCAAATTCGGCCTCTCCTTCTTCGCCTGGGTCTCCCTCATTCCCCTTTTCTTCATCATCATGAAAAAAACACCCGCACAATCTTTTTTGCTGGGTCTCATCGCTGGAGTTTCATACAACGCGATCCTGATCTACTGGATTCCCGCTGTTCCCGCTCATTATGGGGGCCTTTCAATCGGGATCAGCATCATTATTTACATAATATTTGTACTCTATCTGGCTCTCTATTGGGCATTCTTCTGCCTCCTCTGGACGAAAATCTCCCAATCCTTTCCCAGATTGGTCTTTCTCTTGGCCCCCGTTCTCTGGATTGCCTTAGAATACATCCTCACCTATTGCATAACAGGATTTCCCTGGGGACTCATCGGGTCCACCCAGCACTCAAACATCTGGTTCATTCAGATGGCTTCGATAACAGGAGTCTACGGGCTCTCTTTCGTGCTCGTGCTCTTCCAGAGTCTGTTCCTTTACTCGATGAAACACCGGGAAAAAGTGCCTTTTTTCTCGGTGCTTGGCCTCGTGCTGGTCATCCATCTGGGGGGATTTCTGAGCTTGAAGAGAATCCCTGCCAATGAAGACTCCTTCACTGCTTCTGTCATCCAAGGAAACGTTTCTTCCGACATCTACTGGGATCAAGTCACCTCCCAGGAAATCTGGGATCTTTTCGATCAACACATTGAATTGAGCCGGCGTGCCCATGAAGAGGGAGCCAAACTCATCATCTGGCCTGAATTCTCGGTTCCTCTCTGCTTCAGCTGTTCAACCAGTTATTTTCCGGACTTCACGGAAGAACTCAACCGCTTCGTTCAAGAAACAGAGAGCTCTCTTCTCCTCGGAACGAACGAGAAAACCGGCTCGCCAGGAATGGTAAACTACCATAACACAGCGCTATGCCTCAGCCCGGACCTCTCTGTGAGCCAATACTATAAAATCCATCTTGTTCCTTTCGGGGAATACACCCCTTATAAAGAAATATTCTCCTTCATCGAAAAAATGACTCATGCCATAGGAGAAATCACTCCTGGAACAGAGTACCATCTCCATCAGTTGAATTCGCTGAAATTTGGCTCTCCCATATGCTATGAAATCATTTTTCCCAATCTTGTCCGAAAATTTGTGAAGAAAGGGGCAAACTTTTTGGTCACGATCACCAACGATGGTTGGTACGGCAGAAGCTCAGCCCCGTATCAACATTTCTCGATGGCCACCCTCAGGGCCGTAGAAAACAGACGGTACCTTCTCCGAGCGGCCACGACCGGGATAAGTGGTATCATCGATCCCTATGGCCGCATCCTCTCTAAATCCGAGCTGATGACTCAGGCTCATCTCACAGAAGTCATCACTCCTAACAGAGGACTCACCTTTTACACGAAATTTGGAGATATCCTCCCCTTTCTGAGCTTGACTTTATCCCCTCTATTCCTTATTCTGGCCTTAGTTAAAAAGAGAAATGAAAGAAAAAGAGCCCGCTCCAAAGATTAGTCATTCTGAACTTTTCATCAAGAGCAAAGAATGCCTATCCAAATTCGAAGAATTAAGAGGCTATCTTTGACCTCAGCCAAAAAAAGGCTGAATCCGAAGCCATAAACAAAGAGCTTTCCTCTCCTGAAATCTGGAAAGACCAAAAAAAATCTCAATCCCTCCAGCAGAATAAAAAAAGACTCGAAAGAGACATTCAATTTCTCTCAAAGCTTTACAAAGAAAAAGAAGAGCTTGAAGTACTGATGGAATTGTCTGAAGAAGGAGAAAATGTGGATGAAGAGATCAGACAGTCCCTTGTTCGACTCAAGAAGGACCTTGAAGAAGCGGAACTCCAAGCCCTTTTCTATGAAGAAGACGATGCGCGAAATGCGATTCTTACCATCCACCCAGGCGCAGGGGGGACTGAATCCCAGGATTGGGCCCAGATGCTCCTCAGGATGTACCTGAGATACGCGGAAAGGAAAGGATTCAAAGCCGATGTCCTTGACTTCCTCCCCGGAGAAGAAGCAGGATTGAAAAGCGTCACTGTCCGGATACAGGGAGATTACGTGTACGGCAATCTCAGTCAAGAATCCGGCGTCCACCGCCTTGTCAGAATATCGCCATTTGATGCGAACAAAAGACGACACACTTCCTTTGCCGCTGTTTTCATTTACCCGGAAGTCGAAGAAGATATCGAAGTCGAAATCAATCCCGAAGAACTTCGAATCGATACCTACCGCGCTTCTGGTCGAGGAGGGCAGCACGTCAATGTCACAGACTCTGCGGTCAGGATAACCCATATTCCCACAGGGATTGTGGTCCAATGTCAGAATGAAAGGTCCCAGCACAAAAACAAAGCCAGTGCCATGAAGGTTCTCAAAGCCAGGCTTTATGAGCTCGAAAAGAAAGCGAAACAGGAGAAACTCGAAAAATTGGAGGATGCAAAATCAGATATTGCCTGGGGGAATCAAATCCGGTCCTACGTGCTCCAACCTTACAGGATGATAAAAGACCTGCGGACAAACGTGGAGATCGGGGATGTGGATAGAATCCTGGATGGGGATATCGACGAATTCATCAAATCCAGTCTTATTTCTAGAAAAGAAGAAACAAACAAGTAAAAAGGGGCCTGTCCCCTTTTTTGTTATTCTTATTTTATTTTATCTTTTGATTCATCCCATATCTTATCCATCTCTTGCAGTGAAGTCTGATCGAACGCCCTCCCCTCTTTTTCAAGCTTTTCCTCTATGAACTTGAACCTCTGTATGAATTTCTTATTCGCCTGTCTGAGTGCAATTTCCGGATTGATGCCGAGATGACGAGAGACATTGGACATGGCAAAGAACAAATCACCGACCTCTCTGAATACCTCGTCTTCCTTTTTTGTCTTCAGAGCCTTCTCCAATTCAGATATTTCCTCTTTGACTTTCTGTAAAGCGTCCAAGGGCTGGTCCCAGTCGAAACCAACATGGGAAACACGGAGCCCGAGCTGGAAGGCTTCCAAAAGTGACGGGAGACAAGTCGCCATCCCATCCAATATGGATTGTCTTCCTTTTTCTTCCTTTTTCTGTCGACACCACTCATCGATGACTCGTTTTGAATTCTCGATTCGCTTTTGAGAAAACACATGGGGATGTCGATTTATCATTTTCTTGTTGATCTTTTCTAAAACCTCAGAGATCATAAATTTATCTTTTTCCTTGAATATTCGAGCTAAAAAAACCACCTCCATCAAGACATCCCCCAGCTCCTCAGCCAGGGAGTCAGCATCCCCCGTGGTGATGGCATCCACAGCCTCATAAACTTCTTCTAAAAAGTAATTGGCTATGGACTTTTCATCCTGTTCTCTGTCCCACGGACATCCATCCTTTCCCCTGAGTTCATCGAGAATATGAACCAGATGTTGGAATTTTTTCCCTGCGTTTTCAGCATCTTCCATTTCTCTTCTCCTTGAATTATACAGGTGAATAAGGTAATATTTTTTGTCGACTCGTATAAAATATTTTAAATCAGAAAAATTATCAATCCCGATCAATCATAATAAAATTCTTTTAAAAGAAGGGAAAAAATGCCAGAAAAAAAGGAAACCAAAAAAAAGAAGGCCACAAAAAAAACAGAAGAGAAAATAAAAGAAAAAACAAAAGAAAAGACAGAAGAAGGAATAGAAGAAAAAACAGAAGAAAAAAAGAGTGAAGAGCAAAAAGAAGAGAAAAAGACAGAAGCCGCCCAAGAAATACTTCCTCCTCTCGATTTCAGTTCCCTCATCCTGCCTTTCTACACTCAAGCTTTGATCAAATTGGGCCTTGTCACAGACCCTTTTTCCGATAAAGAAGGAGAGAACCTGGACTTGGCGAAACGATTGATTGACTTACTCGATCTGTTCAAAGAAAAGACAGAAGGAAATTTGAAGCCTGATGAGGAAAAATTTTTAGTCGCCTGTATCCACCAACTCAAGATGGCTTACATGGAGAAAGCGAAAATAATCAAGTAATAGTCTTATGGATGTTGTTCACGGTCTCGAAAAATTCCCATCCTTATCCGACTATTCGATTGTCGCTATCGGAAATTTCGACGGCATACATCTGGGCCACCATAAAATACTCGAATGCCTTGAGAAAACGGCAAGAGAATACGAACTCTTCTCGCTTGTTTTAACATTCTTTCCTCATCCAGGAAAAATTCTGGGAAAAAATAAACTCAAGATGATCCAAACCCTTGATCAGAGAATCAGGGAAATAAAGAAGTTTGATATCCAAGCACTCCTCATCATCCCCTTCGATGAACAATTTGCCAGCCTCACCGGTCAAGATTTCATCCAGCAAATCGTTTTGAACATGCTCAAAGCAAAGGCAGTTATCGTCGGTAAAAATTTTTACTTCGGAAAGAACCGTGAAGGCGACGTTTCACTCCTCCACCGTTTATCCTCAAAGTTCAAGTTCCGAGTTTGCTCCATCCCTGAAGTCATTCAAAACGGAGAGACTGTGAGCAGCAGTCTCATCCGGAAGCTTCTTCAGGAAGGAAAAGTCGAAAAAGCAAACCGTTTGCTAGGAAGATCTTATGAAATTGAAGGAAAAGTGGTAAAAGGCCAATCCAGGGGCAAAGATCTCGGCTTCCCCACCGCCAATATCGAAACTGAAAACGAAATCATCCCTCAAGGCGTTTTCATCACAGAAAACAGGGTAGGGTCCAAAATTCTTCCTTCCATGACCAACGTTGGAAAACAACCGACATTTGATCAAGAAGACTTACACATTGAGTCATTCATCATTGATTTCGATAGAGACCTGTACGGGGAGCACATCGGCATAAACTTCCTGAAGAAGATCAGGGATCAAATGAAATTCAATACTCCGGATGAGTTAGCCAGACAGCTCGAGAATGACCTGCAAACGACAAGGGCCTATTTTAAAACAAAATAAGAGCTTAGAACTATCCACACGGCACCCCCACATAACAAAAGGTGTTTATTCATGCTTATTTACGCCTAAAACTTCTCGCAATGACTAAATACACATCGGGTCTTTTTTCCCACAAATCTTGCTTTTTAAGAGGAAAATTTCTATAGTATTAAAAACTAAGTAGTTTTACAGAAAGAATGAGCTTCGCCGCTACAGAAAAACACAGATTAATCAGATATCAGGAGTTCCCGAATGGAAGAAAAAATTAAAGCCAGGATTATGGACACGCCTAAAATAAAGAGGGCCTTGCACCGGATGACTACAGAAATCATCGAGAGGAACCGCAATCTAAAAAACCTTGTCATCGTCGGTATACGCACGCGGGGAATCTACATCGGAAAGAGGATATCGAAGCTGATAAAAGAGTATGAAAAAGTGGACGTTCCAGTTGGAGTCTTGGATATCACTCTCTACAGAGACGATTTCTCAGAATCGGAAGCTCAGCATATGGTCAAAAAGACAGAAATCGATTTCTCTGTCGCGAAAAAAGATGTCCTTCTCGTCGACGATGTTCTCTTCACTGGAAGGACGATACGGGCGGCCATGGACAGCCTGATCGATTTGGGGCGGCCAAAGACAATTCAACTTCTCGTCCTTATCGACCGCGGTCACCGTGAGCTGCCGATAAGAGCGGATTACGCTGGGAAATTTCTCCCCACATCAAGGAGAGAGATCGTTCAGGTCCGCTTGAAAGAAATCGATAGTGGAGATGAAGTCCTGATTACAGAACCTCCAGGGATAAAATAGGAGAGTAAACTTGGCTTTCAAACACAAGCATCTTCTCGGGATACAGAACCTCAACTCTTCGGAGATTACAACCATTCTCGATACAGCCGAATCCTTCTATGAAATTTCCACTCGAGAAGTGAAGAAAGTCCCGACTTTGAGAGGAAAAACCATTATCAACCTCTTCTTTGAGCCCAGCACACGCACCCGGAGTTCCTTCGAACTGGCCGCTAAAAGATTGAGCGCGGACATTGTCAACTTTAATCTCAAGGCGAGCAGCGCAGTGAAAGGAGAAACTTTTAAGGATACTATCCTGAACCTGGAAGCAATGAATCCTGACGCCATCGTCATCAGACATTCCTGTTCCGGAGCCATCCTGTATGCCTCCACATTCAGCCGATCCAACATTATCAATGCTGGGGATGGATCCCATGAACACCCCACTCAGGCTCTTCTGGATGCGTTCACAATACGGCAGGAAAAAAAGAACTTTGAGGGCTTGAAAATCATCATCGTCGGAGATATTCTTCACAGCCGTGTGGCGCGGTCAAACATATTCCTTCTTCGCAAAATGGGAGCCCGAGTAACTCTTGTGGGTCCTCCAGCTCTTCTTCCATTGGAGTTTAGAAAATTTGGCGTGGAAACCAGCTTCAATCTGGATAAAGCGGTGGAGGGAGCTGATGTGATCATGATGCTCAGGATTCAACTGGAAAGACAGGCAAAAAACTTCTTCCCCTCTGTTCGGGAGTACAGAAACCTGTACAGCTTGACCGCTCAAAGATTCCGGCGCGCCAAAAAGGACGCCATTATCATGCATCCAGGGCCCATAAACAGAGGAATTGAAATCTCGACAGACATGGCGGATTGTGCAAAATCCGTGATACTCAAGCAGGTTGAAAATGGCATTGCCGTCCGGATGGCAGTTCTCTACCTTTTGTTAGGAGGAAAAGAACGTGAAGCTATTGATTAAGAATGGAAGAGTCGTTGATCCTTCCTCTAGAACAGATAAGAAGCTCGACGTTCTGATAGACAAAGGAAAAATCATAGACATCAAACAGAAAATAAGCGCTAGCGGGACGAAAAGCATCGATGCCTCAGGGCTGGTTGTCGCTCCAGGATTCATAGATATGCATGTTCACCTCCGAGAACCTGGACAGGAAGATAAAGAGACAATCGCCACGGGTGCCTACGCAGCGGCCAAAGGAGGATTCACGTCCATCGCCTGTATGCCCAACACCCTTCCTGTCAATGACAACCGGGGAGTGACCGAGTATATTCTTTCTGAAGCCAAGAAGAATGCTGCCGTGAACATCTTCCCGATAGCTTCGATAACCAAAGAAGAAAAGGGCGAAGAGCTCACTGACATGGCGGATTTACTAGACGCAGGAGCGGTCGCCTTTTCTGATGATGGGATGCCTGTCCAGAACAGCCAGGTGATGCGCCGGGCTCTGGAATATTCGAAAATTCTTAACACTGTCATCATCGACCACTGTGAAGACAAAAATTTGAGCGCCGATGGAGTCATGCATGAAGGATACTATTCCTATCTGTATGGGCTCAGGGGGATTCCGGCATCCTCTGAGGAAACGACAGTTTCACGAGATATCATACTTGCCCAAAAGGCTGATGCAGCCATCCATATCGCCCATCTCAGCGTCAAGGGAGCCGTGGCCCTCGTCAAAGAAGCAAAGAAAAAAAAGGTGAAAGTCACAGCTGAGGTGACACCCCATCATCTCTTTTTGACAGATTCACTGATTGAAAGCTATGACACGAACTTGAAGATGAATCCACCTTTGAGGAGCAAAGAAGATACCCGAGCACTTAAACAAGCTGTGAAAGACGGGACCATTGACGTATTCGCCACAGACCACGCTCCTCATACTCTCGATGAGAAGGATGTCGAATTCGACATCGCTCCATTCGGCATAAATGGCCTGGAAACAGCGGTTTCTCTCCTTCTGGATAAGTTGGTGAATGAAAAAGTCATCACTATTTCCCGATTTGTCGAGATGATTTCTACCAATCCAGCTCTGATCCTGAAGCTTGAAAACAAAGGCAAGATATGCGCAGGAACGGATGCAGACCTGACGCTTCTGAATCTCAGAAAAAAAATTGTCGTGGATGTGAACTCTTTCAAATCCAAAAGCAGGAACAATCCCTTCCAGGGCTGGGAATTAAGGGGAGCGCCTGAAATGACAATAGTTGGGGGAAAAATCGCTTACTCCTCTTCATCCTTGAAAAGCATGGCACAGTAAATAACACGGAGAGTCGTCATTCTTTCATGAAAAGAAACATCTCACAGTGTGAAAAAAAGATAGGATACAGGTTCAAAAACAAGAATATCCTTCTCCAAGCATTAACTCACAGTTCTTACGCTTACGAAAACCAGCAAAACGTGGACTCGGACAACGAGACTCTGGAATTCCTGGGAGATTCAGTCCTCGGGCTTATTGTTGCCGATTACCTTTATTCGGTGTACAGTGAATTATCCGAGGGGGAACTCTCCAAACTCAAATCAACAGCCGCCAACACGACATCGCTATCCGAATTCGGGAAGAGGATAAAACTCGACAAAAACATCCTCCTGGGCAAAGGGGAAGAAAAAAGCGGAGGCCGGAAAAAAAAGACAATTCTTGCCGGAGCTTTTGAAGCCCTGGTGGCAGCCATATATTTAGATGGAGGATTGAGGGCGGCAAAAAAATTCCTTCTTCCTCAGTTAGAATTCATTTTCAAGAAAATTAAAGCCGAGAGATATATGGTCAACAATTACAAATCGGCTCTGCAGGAATACCTCCAGAAAAAGGAACTTCCAGCTCCAGTCTATAAGACTGTGACATCCACAGGACCTGACCACAAAAAAAGCTTCATCGTAGAGGTTTTTCTGGAGAAAAGACCTCTGGCGAAGGCAAAAGGCAGCTCCAAAAAAAAGGCTGAACAGAGCGCTGCGCAAAAAGCTCTGAAAGGCATCCATGGGAAAAAAATAAAGGTGTTCACTTCTGATACTTTTTTAATGAAAAAACGAAAATGATTGAATCTTACACTTTTGGTCGAATGGAAATTAAAGGCCAGGCTTATTCCTCTGACCTTATTCTCTTCCCAGATAAAATAAATGACTCATGGTGGCGAGAAACCGGGCACAAACTTTCTCTCAAAGACATTGAGGATGTCTTCCAGGAAAACCCAGAAGTCCTTGTTATCGGAACCGGCTTTTATGGGGTAATGGAGGTGGAAGAGGAAGTGAAGGAAGCCGCTCAATCGAAGGGGATTACTCTAATCATAGAAAAAACAGAAAATGCTGTTCAACGTTATAACGAAATCGTCTCCAAGAAAAAGACAATCGGTGCTTTTCATCTGACCTGCTAAGGATTTGCTTTATTCTCCCTGGATAAAAATGGCCAAATGCACAAAGTGTAAACAACGAAAAGGCAAACGTTACTGTCCGGCATTGGATGACCATCTGTGCAGCCTCTGTTGTGGCCTTCTCAGAAAAAAGGAGATTCACTGCCCTCAAACCTGTACTTTTCTCGAAAAACACGGCTCTTATCAAGAAGACCGAATCATCAAAAAAAAACAGGCAACCGCGCCGAAAAGAATCTCTCCTGAAGAAGACATTTTAAAAGATGAGCGAATGGCCTGGCTCGCTTTTCATATAGAAGCCCCTTTGATGGAATACGCACAAAGAATGGAGACATTCACTGACAGGGATGCCCTCTTATCCCTGGAGTATGCCAGAGATAAGATTGAAAAAGACAAAAGCCTATTGTTTATTCCAGACGAAGGGAGCCAGCCGAAAAATGAGATTGGAGAAGCCATCTACCAGAGCGTCGAAAGATGCCGGTATGAACAAAAGATCATAATCCCCGGGAAACAGGATGTTTATAAAAAGGATGAAAAAATCCGCTGTCTTGAGCGGGTGATGCACTCTGTCCATTTCCTGAGTAAAGGGAACCTCAAAGCAAGAACCTACCTCGAACAGCTTATCAGCAGATTTTCAAAACTGAAAAAGTTATCCCAGCAAAAACATATCATCACTAAGGACTGATTTCCTTCTATTTACTGATTCAAACAGGTTATTCCTGTCGAGCTCCCCTCTAAAAACTGAGAACAAAGATCCATCTAGCTCTTTAGGCTCAGTAACTTGATAACCCTTTTGGCAAGAACATTGAAGACTAAAGCTTCATTACGAGCGTAGCAATCTCCTCAGATAGAATTATCAATAAATAAAGATAATTCTTTCATATGACCTAATACAAGGATGAAGGTCTTTTTAAGTGAGGTAAAGTCATTTTTAAATTGAAATAACTTTTTTATGAGATTGCCACACTGCGCTCGCAATGACTTTCAAAAAGTGTTGTCAAATCATTAATCCAGCACACCGGTCACCGAACAGAGATAGAAATTTCCCAGTATTCACTAGTTCAGTATTCCTAAAATAAGACTTTTCTCGAAAATCTACCCAGGAAAATCAAAGATTTCCCCCGATAAAGGTGGAAATATCACCTCCAGAATCACCTCTAAAGGCGATTGATTCCTCAGTAAAGATATGCAATAAAAGGAGATAAGCAAAGGGAGATTTGACATCAATTTCATGGCTAAGGAGGAAATTAAAAATGAAACGAATCGGAAAGCTAGCTGCAATCGGGGCTCTTGTCGTGGTTTTGACCATTCATGCGTCAGCCACTGATTCTCGTAAGATTGTTCTGACTGGCACTGTCTATCACGAGTACTCACCATTAGGAATGGTCGTCACCTCAGTCGATGCCCTACTCAACCCCACATTTATGTTGGACCATCCTAGTTTCGTGAATCTGGACATGGATTCGGCCACATTAACCTACAGTGGTTACGGTTTTATTAAACTAGATGCTCTCAACTTGCCTGGAATGCTCGGACTTCAAATCGGTAAACGCTACGGCAGCTACCGGAACAATATCTGGATTGGTCCGGGCCAGGATATCAACAATCTGAACGGCCTAGTCGCTCCGCTTTGCGGTCAGGCAAATGTGGGAGTCGATGGTGTGAATGTGACAGACCTGTATGGTGTGAGATCTTTCGGCCTCTACTACGCTCTCCCCATTGGTGATAAGTTAAGGGCTGGATTCGGTCTCAACTATGTCGGGCGCGGAGTTTCAGGAAATCGGATTAATAATCCCCAGGATCTATCCACAGAAAGAGACGATGCATTCGAGAAAAAAATCTCAACGATGATGTTCCGTATAGGAGCCAGTTACACGATGCTGAATGACAAATTGAATTTGAGCATGGATATTGGTTTCGGCAAGCCGAGATATAACTATGAGTACACGATTGCCGCTGCCTCAACTGCTGACAGTGAGACTGCCTCATTCTCAGGTACCGATATGGATACCAACATTAGAGCCAGCTATGCGCTGGGGGACAACACTGCCTTGGTGGCCAATCTTTTCTCTCTTTCCTACGGAGGCTCTCTGGAAATCGACCCGGATACAGCCACTGCGGATGATGGAACAACCTACAAGCGGTCTCAGGATGGGCTCATTTTTCTCGTGGGGCCCCTTTTCCATGGAGACGGCTATAATTTTGGCATTCAGGCGGGCTTTGCCTCAGGCAAAACCACAGTTGAAGAAACTATACAGACGGCTGGCACGGATACGGAAAAGAATAATCCGAAAATCTCTTCTTTCCCCATCTTTAGAGTTTTTGCTGAAAAGCGCCTGCTCTCGTGGTTCACTATGCGGGCATCTATCACCTTCGAGTCTTACAAGGAGGAGTCGCTGATAAACTTTACTACCGACCCTCTCACAGAAGACTGGGAATCGGTCACCGCAGAACCCACCTCCTCTCTCACTACGGCCTTTGGCTTTTCAGTCAACATGAAGAACGGATTTTACATCGATGCCTACATGTACGACAGAATTTTCCGCGAAGGTCCCTGGATCTTGACCGGAAACGCTTCTATCCCAGACCTCAATGCAGGTTTCAGCATTGGATTCAAGCTTTAAGGGAAAAGCCTAAACAGGGAATAAAAAGGGCCGAAGGTTTTGGAGCCTTCGGCCCATTTTTTTCAATAGCCAGAAACCTAGGCTCACTTACATATCTACTCTCTCAACTGATTTCTGCTGAAATTTTCCATTACGACGAAATAGATGAATGAATGTCAAAGTGGTTTTTTTTTATGAATAATTCAGAGTACGTGGATTATTCACGAGTCGAGGTTGCCGTAGATACGAGGCACAGCGCAAGATGCTGTGGTCGTCCACCGCGCTTGCGCTGTAACAAAGTATATGCGGTGAGATCGGCTCGCCCGAAGGGGAAAAGATGCCGACATAAGATATAAAAATAGCAATAAAAGAAAGTTAATATCTGGATTGAGAGATTTCTAATCCAAAAATCTAAATATCATCGAAAAAAGATATGTTATCGGCAGATTTTATGAATAATTCAGGGAAATTATTGATTCGATATTTCGCGGTCATCTCAATCTGGCAGTATCATGAATCGCTACTCTTGAAGTGAGCATCTGTCCATCAGTCGGCAACTGATGTATTTCCTTGACGACATCCATTCCTGCAACGACTTTTCCAAAAGCGGCAAAGCCCTGTCCATCCGGATTTCTCTTGCCGCCAAAATCCAGCTCAGGTTGATCTCCCACGCAGATAAAAAACTCTGAGGCAGCAGTCCCTGGCTGGTTCCTTGCCATGGATATTGAGCCGTCCAGATGAAGGATGCCTGTTTTTTCTGTTGTTTCGTGCTCGATTGGAGGCAAAATCTGTTCTCGACGAGTATAGGCTAATCCTCCCTGAATGACTTCAATCTTAATCTTATTTCGGGGCTGGTTATCCATCCTGACAACTCTATAAAAGCAGGCTCCTTTGAAACGGCCTTCATCCACGTATTTTAAAAAATTGGAGGCAGTGACAGGCGCTTTTTTCTCGAATATCTCAACCGTTATATCCCCTAGTTCTGTCTTGATCATTACTTGAGGATTCTTCTCCTCACTTCCGAAGAAAAGCCCCACACAACTCATGAATAATATTAATGTCCGCCAGTATATTTTCATCCGACTCATCCTCTTTCAGAATTTCTCGAGAAGATTGTCTTTTTCCCAGGAATTTATCTTACTCATTTCTCATATACAATAATTAAGACCATCATTGAGGTCAAGCTCTTCATTCGGGGAGTCGACAGTAATTGCTGTGAGCTAGACAAATAAAGAGATCCTTCTCTGTACGAATAGTATTGTAAGAAATAAATTAAATAGGAACTTTCTGGTTGACTTGAAATCGAATTTCGCCGTTGTTAGCCCTTGCTCATCAATTCAGCGACAAAATTCAAAGGGGGGATATTGCGGCAGACGATCTTGACGATTGCTGCGGTCGGGACTGCCAGTATCATACCGCCGATCCCCCACAGCCAACCCCAGAAAAAAAGAAAAAAGAGGACCACAAGCGTGCTTAAACCCAGTCCCTTCCCCATCACCCTTGGCTCCACAAAATTTCCCAGAGTCATTTGAATTGAACCCAGAATGAGAAAGATCAAGAATGCCGGCCAGAGTGTATCAAACTGGAATGCGGCGAAAGCCACTGGCAGAGCTGTGGCAATTATGGATCCGATGTTGGGGATATAATTCAGGATAAACGTGAAAAAGCCGAAAACTATGGCAAAATCGACGCCAAAAATCAGCAGGACCATTGTGGCAAAAACTCCGGTGGCAAAGCTGATGACTGTTTTAATGAACAGGTACTTCTGGATTTGAGTATCGATTTTCTGAATGACGTCAGAAATCTGTGAAGACCTCGCGTCATCAAAAGAATTTTTGATTTTAACTTTCAGGTTTCCTCGTCCGGCAAGGATAAAAACGAGAAAAATAAACACTATAAACAGATTGGACATGAAAGCAAAAAACGGACCGAGTGAGGAGATGAAAAAGCCGCCTATTTTACTGACATCCAGCTGCCCGACCCAATCCACTGGTTCCCACTCGGGGACGATACGCTTTATTTGTTCTTGAATTGGAGATAAAATCGAATTGATTTTTTGATTGTAATTCGGAAGCTCTGATGCGAAAGCCTTACCACTCGAGTAAAAAAGAAGGCCCAAGAGATAAATAACAAAAAAGGCGAATATGACGATAAATAGGAGGGAGAGAAACTTGGGAATCTTCAAGCGGTTCATGAAATCTAGTGTGGGTGAAAGAACAAAAGATAGAAAAATGGACAAGACAAACGGAAAAAGAACTGGTTTGGCCAGCCGCAATACCACTCCAGCGATGAAGATGACAATGATGACGAGGCAGACAACAACAACCTTATTCTCTTTCATTTCTTTCTTTTTAGGCCACATTCATTATAATCCAATCAAGAATGAAACAAAAATGCTCCTTTTTGCTTCTTCCCTATTTATACATTGATTCCAGAATTTTGTGCTCTCGGATAACAAAAAGAAACAATCCACGTTCTTAAACGCAATGATTTAGTTATTTTTCTAAGGACTCGAGTAACATCCTTAAATATTTGATTCCCAACCCCTGAAATTCATCTTTGATCTTCATGACTCCACAGATGTGATTCTTAACCCTTGCCAGGAAGATGTTGTGGTAGTAACGGTCTTTAAGAAGAAACCCCGTTGCAGTTTCTTTGATTTCCGCATTGCTCTTTTTCTCCAGGTATTGTTTGAGCATCTTTTGCGCGTCTTCCTCATCCTTGCCCTCAATGATAAAACAGTCAAACTCCTGATCATTGACATTGTAACTTGCAACATAACCATCGTGAAGGAAACTATATCCCATAAAGTTGCGGAGTATGTACTTCTCTGTGTTCTGGATGAGTCCCTCCCGGGGAAAATGGCTGAGGGCGGGCGGGAATTGCCCTTTATCCTCAACTCTGTTAACAATCTTGCTGGAAAAGGATTTCAGAATCTCATCAGATTTTTCCCCACAATCAAAACAGAGAAGCTTGATGTAATATCTCCCAACGACAAAATTCAGAGTTCCCTCTTCCAAATATCCCTGGTTTCCTATGGGAATAAACTGGCTCTCTGAAAAGCGTTCAGCGCTGTATATACCAAAAGAATTCTTTTCATTTCCCATATCATAGATTTCCACGCTCAATGACGCTTCTTCAACTTCCTTGTCTTTCTCGTACTGCCCAACCATCAATTCCTTAAAGTCATATGCCAGATAGATCTCTGCGGCTCCATTGATGTACTCATACAGGTTTCCAGGAATGAAATTCTGCGGTTCCTCTGAATACTTCCAGTTTTCAACCTTGGGTAAAAGGCTAATAAGAGAAGTCACATCTCCTTTATCCAGCGGAATGGCTTTACCATTCAATATTGAAACCAAGATAAAGAGGATAAGCAAAATTTTAAAATATTTATTGATCTTGTGATTCTTCATTTTTCCTACTCCATCCATCAGGTTCTTTTTTTCACTATAAGCTCTATTTTCCAGTTTGACAAGTTTTACTTTTAATGAATTGGGGTCGCATCTCAACATTCGACATTTCAAGAATGGATATCAATCAGACAAATTTTATTTTCGGAAAAATTTGGAAATAATATTAAAATAAATCAAGAAATGTCGAATGTTGAGATGCGACCCCTTATATTTCTTCAAAGGCTGACTCGTGAAATATTGTCAAAATTACGGATAAAGGAATGTGGGGCAACTCCTTAATGGGCAACTCTTTATTGCAACCCATCTGGGTTTGTTGCTATCATTAGGAAAGGAGTCTTTTCAGAATGGCGCTCTCAAAAGTGGTCCTTGTAAAGGGGAAAGGAGTACTGAGCCAGAATAACACTATCGACCAAAAAATACTCTCGCTGATGTACTCAAAAGGACTCGGGCTCTTATTCAATTCGAAAAATCCCCAAGAAAGCCTACAAAATCTTTTTAGCCACAGCGATAACATTGGAATAAAAATTAACACCATCGGCGGGAAAAAAATCTCCACTCGCCCGGAAGTCTCACATTCATTAGCCAACCTTCTGGCTGGATCCGGAATCCCTGAAAACAACCTGATCATTTGGGACCGTACGAACAGGGAACTGAGAGAGGCTGGGTATCGGCTGAACGCAAACCGAAAAAGCCTGAAAGTCCATGGCACAGATACTCAAGTCAACTGGGCAGGATACAATTATGATCTGGTATCACACCTGAATATTGGAAGCCGTTTCACAAAGATCCAATCAAATTTTGCGACAGCCTCTATTAGCCTCGCCATCCTCAAGGATCACGGGATGGCTGGAGTTACGGCAGGAATGAAGAATTACTTTGGAGCCATCCACAATCCGAATAAATATCACGATGCCAACTGCGATCCTTTTGTGGCTGAACTTTTTGAGACTGAGCCTATACAAAGGAAACACAAGCTCAGTATCCTGGACTGCCTTGTTGTCCAGTATCACAGAGGGCCTTCCTATCATGCCCGGTGGGCAAAAAAATACGAAGCACTCATTTTTGGCTTGGATCCCGTAGCCACAGATTTCATTGGCTGGCAGGTCATCGAAAAACTCAGGGCTGAGAATGGACTTCCTTCGTTGAAAGAAGAAAACAGAGAGCCGAAATACCTGAAGAGCGCTGAAAAAATGGGTTTAGGGAAAGCCAACTCTAATGATATAAAGGTGATAGAAGAAGAGCTATGAAAAGAAGACAATTTTTCAAAACTGCCGGAGGGGCCGCTCTCCTGGCAAGTTCAGGCATGCCCTCTTTTCTGACGGACCTCCATGCGTTCAGCGGAGAAGAAAATCTATCCCACGTGGAAGCGAAGTATTACAAAAAACACCCGGACAGAGAAATCGAATGCGAGCTTTGCCCCCGTTTCTGTCTCCTGGGAGACAAAGAGAGAGGATATTGTGGAGTGAGGGAGAATCAAGGGGGCACATACTACACGTTAGTGTACGGGAAGATCTGTTCTATTCACGATGATCCGATAGAAAAAAAACCGCTCTTTCACTATCTTCCGGGTGGCCGGGCACTTTCTGTCGCGACAGCCGGATGCAACGTGAACTGCAAGTTCTGCCAGAACTGGGAGATATCCCAAGTCAGGCCAGAACAAGTCCGAAATTATGATATCCCTCCCGAAGATTTAGTAGAGATCGCCCTGAAGTACAACTGTCCTGTCATCGCTTACACATACACAGAACCGATTGTTTTCTATGAATACATGTATGATACGTCTTTAGAAGGCCGCAAGAAAGGAATCCGGAATGTCGTCATAACCGGTGGATATATCAATCCCGAGCCTCTGGTTGAACTAACGAAGGTCGTGGATGCCATAAAGGTCGACCTCAAATCTTTCTCCCAGGATTTCTACTCTGATTATGTGAGAGGGAAACTGGAACCAGTGCTTGAAGCCATTAAAATCATCGCCCAAAGCAATATCTGGCTGGAAATCGTCTACCTTGTCATCCCCACACTAAATGACAGCACGAAAGAGCTAAGGGGTGTCTGCCAGTGGATCATGAAAGAAATCGGTCCTGACATTCCCATCCACTTCTCCCAGTTTCACCCCATGTACCTCGTCAAAAACCTCCCCCCGACCCCTGTATCCACCCTGGAAAAAGCGCACACCATCGCACGGCAAGAAGGGCTTCATTACGTGTACGTTGGGAACGTACCGGGTCATCGAACCGAGAGCACCTACTGCCCAAAATGTCAAAATATCGTTGTTCAGAGGAGAGGGTATCAAATCCAAAAAGTAGATCTCATTGCAGGAAGATGCAAAAATTGCTCGACTCCCATTCCTGGAATCTGGAGTTGAAAGACTCTTTCCCGCCATTTCTGCTGGGATTCCTCGCTCTTTCTTTCCAAATCTTTTTATTGAGAGAATTTTCCGTTCATTTCTACGGCAATGAAATCACTTTTGGCTTCATCCTCGCCGCTTGGCTTTTGTGGGGAGGCGTAGGAAGTATAACGGCATCCAAAATCACTTTCTCTTCAGCACGGCTCACTCACGCCTATTATCTGGTGATTATTCTTCTTCCTGTCTGCCTAGTCGGTCTCAGGTTCTCTCGCTTTCTTCTGAACATCCTCCCCGGAGAGATTACGGGGATTATCCCAATGTTGATCTCCTCACTCATTCTCTCCTTGTGCCTCAGTTTTCCTTTAGGGATTCTCTTTGTTTTCAACACTCATTTCCTGAAAGGAAATCTCTACCAGGTTTATCTCATGGAGTCTCTCGGCTCCTCATTCGCAGGCTTACTCGTCTATTTTTTCCTCATCCCTCTTTTCTCAAACTGGCAGGGAGCCGCACTCGCAGGGGGAATCGTCGCTTTTTTAAGCTACTTCACTCTTGGAAGACGGAGGCAAAAAATCTTCCCATTGGCTATCCTCATCCTTCTTCTTGTTTTCTGCCTCTTTGATTATCCCAGCCAAAAAATCTATTGGAAGCCATTTCAACTCATTCAAAGCAAGGATACGCCTTACGGAAAGCTTCAGGTTCTTCAAACAGAGGAGCAGATTTCTTTGTATAACAACAACCTCCATGATTTTTCCTACCCTAACCTGGCTTCTTCCGAGGAATCTGTCCATTTTGCCCTCCTCCAGAGGCCCGAGGCGGGAAATGTCCTGCTCATCGGCGGAGGTGCGGCCGGGAGTCTTCGGCAAATCCTGAAATATCCCAGGACACAGGTGGATTATGTCGAGCTCGACCCGGAAATCATTCGCATATCATTCCGATTTCTGCCGGAAACAGAGAAGGAAATTTTGAGACATAAACGGGTAAATATATTCTACCAAGATGGAAGAGCCTTCCTCACCAAAACCCAAAAGTCGTACGATATGATTATCCTCAATCTGCCAGAACCCGCCACAGCCCAGATCAACCGTTTCTACACAAAAGAATTTTTCCTTGCTTCTAAAGAAAAACTGACTGAAAAAGGCGTTTTTTCTTTTCGAGTGCCCTCTGCAGAAAACTACATCAGCCCTGAACTCCAGGATTTTCTTTCCTCTCTTTATCATACTCTCCAACAAGCCTTCGCCTTTGTTGAAATCGTGCCCGGAGACACGAACATTTTCCTGGCCTCTTCGCATCCTTTAAACATAGAATTCGAGACACTCAACAAGAAAATCGAAGAGTTAGGCCTTCAGAACACCTATGTCAGTCCTCAGCTTCTTTTTTCCCGACTGAATCCGCTCAGGGTGGATATGCTCAGAGAAAAAGTGGCCGCCGGAAAAAAGACCATCAACCTGGACCTCTCCCCTATTAGCTATTTCTACAATTCCGTCCTCTGGAGCACTCAGTTTAAAGGAATAGAAAAGGCAACATTCACTTTTTTCTCGTCTCTCCGTTCATTCTGGTTATTGGATTTTCCTTTGATACTTTTTATCTTCTTGCTGATCATTCTCTGGTTAAAAGGGAAAAAATCATCATTCTTCCTCGTTCCTTTGGCTGTTATGGGCTTCACAACCATCGTTGCAGAGATTATCGTCATCATATCCTTCCAGACTCTGTACGGATACCTCTATCAAAGGATTGCCCTCTTGCTCACTTCCTTTATGGTGGGCCTCTTTCTGGGGTCTTTTCGTGGGAAGAAAAGAAAACGGTTTGACCTCAGTCAAATGCTCGTCATCCAGGCAGGCTTTCTTCTTTTAATCCTTCTTTTTCAAACGACTTTAAAACTGAAACCTCCTGAAATCTTCTTTTTTCTTTTTCTCCTTGCCCTTGGTTTTCTGGGAGGAGATTTGTTCGTCGTCTCTAACCATCTCTTCCTGAAAGAGAAGAAAAATTATGGATTAGGCTATGGCCTGGACCTCTTGGGTTCTTTTGGTGGTGCGCTGGCCGCCTCATCTCTTTTAATTCCTCTTGTCGGGCTTCCTCATCTTCTCACTTATCTCTTCCTTCTGAATTCATTCTGCCTTCTTTTTTTGTTCGGAGGATGGAGAAAAAATTAAAATATTTTGAAATTTTCTTGACAGATTTTAGGAATTATGTTCTACTGTAAAGTAATCTTTTTCTCTATAAATCCTATATTAACTATAGGGATTCGCCCCTTTTTTTGAAAGAATGGATTCTCATGAGAATCAACATATCTAAGAAAAAAATCAAGAATCCTTTTATCGCCAAGGTTGAAGAATTAAGCGGCCAGAATCTCCTAGCCTGTTATCAGTGCGGCAAATGCTCTGCCGGCTGTCCGGCCGTCTCCCAAATGGACATCCTCCCCAATCAAATCATCCGCTACGCTCAACTCGGTTTCGAGGACGAGCTTTTGAAATCCAAATCCATCTGGATCTGCGCCTCCTGTTTCACATGCAACGCCCGCTGTCCAAAGGGCATTAATATCGCTGAAGTCATCGAAGTCCTCAGGCAAATCTTGCTGCGCAAGAGACAAGACCACATCAAAGTCGAAAAACTCACTGATTCGGAGAAAGGTGATGTTCCTCCGATCGCGATCATCAGTAATTTGAGGAAATTCACATCTTAGTTTATGGATTATGATATTTAATAATTTTAATATTCATGCCATAAGGAATCATAATGAAAATAAGCTATTACCCTGGTTGTACTCTGAAAAACAATGCGAAAAATTTTGAAGACTCAACCATATGCTCTTTGAATAAGCTTGGAATACAAGTCGAAGAGCTTCCACGGTGGAACTGCTGTGGAACAGTTTTCTCCTTAGCCACCGATGATCTGATCCATCACGTGGCCCCCATCCGCAACCTTATCCGAACAAAGGAGTCCAATTCGAACAATCTCATGACTCTTTGTGCGATGTGTTTCAACACCCTGAAAAGAGCCAACGAGCGTGTCAAATCTGACCCGGAGAGCCTCGAAAAAATAAATGATTTCATGTACAAAGAGAAAATCGAGTACGAAGGAGATGTGAAAGTCCTCCATCTTCTGGAACTGCTGAAGGACGAGATAAAATTCGAAGCCATCGCTCAACAGGTAACCAAGCCTTTAAAAGGATTAAAAGTGGCCAATTATTATGGATGTCTGCTGGTCCGTCCCAAAGAGATTGGAATAGACGATGTTGAAAACCCGACAATATTGGAAACTCTCACTACTGTTTTAGGAGCCGACCCCATAGACTTCCCCTACAAGACAGAGTGCTGTGCGGCCTACCAGACAGTCGATAAACCAGATATCGTGGCCGATCGGACATACCATATTCTCACATCAGCTCAGTCACAGGGCGCAGACGTCGTCACAGTAAGCTGTCCTCTCTGCGCTTTTAATCTTGACCACCGTCAAGAAGAAACAATCAAGCAATTCCCTGAATTCAAGAATATCCCGGTTCTCTACTTTACACAGCTATTGGCAATCGCTTTGGGCTGTCCCGAGGATACATTAAGTTTTGACCTGCATTACGTTGACCCAAAGCCTGTTTTAAAAGATAAAGGATTGATTTGAGGGACAAATGGTACATTTTGGCGATTTAAAACCCAAAAAGGGCAAGATTCATATCGAAAAAGACATGTGTAAAGGATGCGCATTCTGCGTGGAATACTGCCCTAAGGATGTCCTTGAATTATCAGAAGAATTCAACGTGAAAGGCTATCATCCTCCGCTTGTCAAGAACGAGGATGACTGCCTTTACTGCCAACTCTGTGAGACAATATGCCCTGAATTTGCCATATTTGTCACTCTCAAGAAAGAGGAGGAAGAAGGTGAAAAAGGTGAAAGCAGACCCTAAGGGAGTATTAACCGGTTCTCACTATTTAGACGGAGACTATGCGATTGCTGAAGGGGGCCTGGCGGCCGGATGCCGGTTCTTTGCAGGCTATCCCATTACACCTTCCACAGAAACCGCTGAAAGATTCGCAGAAAGAATCCCCTCTGTGGGCGGAGTCTTTATCCAGATGGAAGATGAAATCGCTTCGATTGGCGCATTGATCGGCGCGGCCTGGGGCGGGAGGAAAGTCATGTCCGTGACCTCTGGCCCAGGATTCTCTCTGATGATGGAGAATATCGGATTGGCTTGCATGATGGAAGTTCCGCTTGTCATAGCGAATGTCCAAAGAGGTGGCCCCTCTACAGGACTCCCTACTCTCACTGGCCAACAAGACATGATGCAGGTCAAATGGGGATCTCATGGGGATTACAAAATCATCGCTCTCTCGCCTGATTCTCCTCAGGAATGTTTCGACCTCACCATTGAAGCATTCAACCTTTCTGAGACCTACCGGGTGCCCACTTTTGTCATGACAGATGAATGCGTGGGGCACATGCATGAAAAAGTCGTTATCCCTCCGGCTGAAGAGATCGAACTGATAGAGAGAAAATGGTACACAGGTCCGAAGGACCAATACCTCCCTTACAAAAACGATAAAGACATGATCCCCTTCATGATCAAAGTCGGTGACGGCTACCGCTTTCACACGACAGGACTGACACATGATGAACGCGGCTATCCGGTTATCAATGCGGAATGCCAGGATGTCTGTGTTCGCCATCTGAATGACAAGATCACGGACAATGCGGATAAAATCATAAAATTCGAAGAAGATGAGACGGATAATGCAGAAGTCATAGTCATCTCTTACGGGATCACCTCAAGAGTAACGACTAGAGCTGTCCGGCAGGCGCGGAAAGCCGGCATAAAAGTTGGAACGATCAGGCTAATCACAGTCTGGCCATTTCCCGAGAAACGAATCAAAGAACTGGCCAAGAAAGTGAAGGCCTTCGTCGTCCCCGAGATCAATTACGGCCAGATGGTCGTTGAAGTTGAACGATGCACTGAGGGGCAGGCTCCGGCCATTCATGTCCCCCACTGCGGAGGGTGGGTCCACGATCCAGACGATATATTCAAAGCCATCAAGGAGGCGGTCAAATGAAGAAAGAAGATCAGCGCGAAGAAAAAAATCCCATCAAAGATTTACTGAGAATGGACCGGATACCTCACATCTGGTGTCCCGGGTGCGGAATCGGGACTGTGGTCACTTCTTTTGCCGAAGCCCTGCGCAAGACTGAACTCGACCTGGATAAGGTGGCTATTCTCTCGGGTATCGGATGCACGGGAAGAGTGGCTGGCTATGTCAAGCTGGATTCCATCCACACCACTCATGGCCGGGCTGTTCCCGTGGCCACAGGACTGAAGCTTTCTAATCCGGAATTGAAGGTCGTCGTCTTCAGCGGGGATGGAGATATCGCAGGAATCGGCGGAAACCACTTCATCCACGCCGCCAGACGCAACATGGACCTCCTCATCATCTGTGTGAACAATTTCAATTACGCCATGACAGGAGGCCAGGTGGCCGCCACCACACCGATAGATGCGAATGCGTCCACAGCTCCCTATGGCAACTTTGAATATCCCTTCAGCCTTCCCTATCTCGCTGAAGCCAGTGGAGCCACCTATGTCGCCCGCTGGACCGCCCTGCACTTGAGAAGAGTGACAAAGTCAATACAGGAAGCCCTCGGAAAAAGAGGCTTCTCTTTCATCGAGGTCATCACTCCGTGTGTGACTCTCTACGCCCGGAGAAACCGTCTTGGCGACGGGCTGAATCTCCTGAAATATTACTACGAGAAATCAGAGATCCAGCATGGAGCAGATACACGAACCCTGGATATCAGTTATCAGGGAAAGCTCATCGTCGGAAAATTCGTCGACAAAGAGAAACCAACTTTTTTGGATTGCATGAACGAGCATCTCGCTAAAGTCTTGGGCGATAAATACCAACCTTATGGAGAGAACAATGACTGAAATTCGATTTTCAGGATTTGGAGGTCAGGGAATCATACGCTGCGGTCTGATCACGGGAAAAGCCCTCGCTCTGTATGACAACAAGCATGCCACTATGACCCAAAGCTTCGGTCCCGAAGCGCGCGGAAGCGCCTGCAGCTCTCAACTCGTCGTTTCAGACGATAGAGTTTTGTATCCTTACATTTCCATCCCAGAAGTCCTCATCTCCATGTCCCAGGAAGCCTATGAAAAATACGAACCTGAATTAAAGGAAGATGGGATACTGATCATCGATAAGGACCTGGTCAAAATGAAGCCTGTGCGGGGAAAGATAAAGACCTACTCCATTCCCTCAACCAGATTCGCCGAAGAGCTTGGGAACCGGATCATCGCCAACCTAGTCATGCTGGGATTCTTCTCGGCTATAACGGGAGTCGTTTCCCCGGAAGCGATGAAAAAAGCCCTTCCCGGCCTGGTTCCAGGCCGGTTTCTCGACCTGAATATAAAAGCTTTTGATAAAGGTTTCGATTACGGAAAGGAAGTCTTGGCTAAAGAGAAAAAATCCAAAACTCCAACTCAAAAGGGAAAAAAATGAAACGAACTGGCGTTTTTATCTGCCACTGCGGCATAAACATCGCAGGAACAGTGGATGTCAAAAAAACGGCGAATGACCTCTCCAAGCATCCAGGAGTTGTCCATTCCGAAGAATACGTTTACATGTGTTCTGACCCGGGTCAGAACCTGATCATAGATGCCATAAAGGAAAAAAAGCTGGATAATGTGGTTGTGGCCTGTTGTTCTCCCACTCTCCACGAGACAACATTCCGAAACACTGCCAAAGCAGCCGGAATGAACACATTTCAGTGTGAGATCGCCAACATTCGTGAACAGTGCAGCTGGGTTCATAAAGATATGGACAAGGCGACTGATAAAGCCATAAAGCTCACGAAAAGTGCAGTGGAAAGAGTCCGCAGGAACGAATCACTGGAGCCGATAAGCATCCCCGTCACCCGGAGAGCACTGGTGATCGGCGGAGGGATCTCCGGCATCCAGTCTGCTTTGGACATGGCCAACAGCGGTTTTGAGGTCATCCTGGTCGAACGATCTCCATCCATCGGGGGGCATATGATCCAGCTCTCTGAGACTTTCCCCACTCTCGATTGCTCCCAGTGCATTCTCACCCCCAAAATGGTCGAAGTCTCCAAGCATCCGAATATTAAGCTCATGACATACAGCGAGGTACAGGACATCTCCGGTTATGTGGGAAACTTCAAAGTCAAAATCCTTAAAAAACCCACTTACGTGGACCTGGACAAATGCACTCTCTGTGATGAGTGCACCAAGGTTTGCCCGGTCGTCGTTCCCAATGAATTTGACATCGGTTTGACCGGAAGGCGAGCGATCTACATTCCTTTTCCCCAAGCCATACCGGCCACCTACACTCTGGACATAAAGAACTGCCCGGGCCTTCTGCCCATCGCCTGCGGTAAATGCGCGGATGTCTGTGAGCCGGAAGCCATTGATTACGATATGAAACCGGAAATTATTGAAGAAGAAGTTGGGGCGATCATTGTCGCGACTGGATACGACCTTTATGATAAGGAAAATCTGGCCGAATACGGTTATGGAAAATATCCTGACGTCCTGGATGGACTTCAGTTTGAAAGGCTCTGTTCGGCCTCTGGTCCAACGATGGGAAAGGTCCTTCGACCTTCAGACCACAAAGAACCCAAAGAGGTTGTTTTCATCCAATGCGCCGGTTCTCGAGACCCAGAGCTTCACTGCGCGTACTGCTCGAAAATCTGCTGTATGTACACGGCCAAACACGCCATGCTCTACAAGCATCATGTCCCTGACGGTCAGGCCTATATCTTCTACATCGATATCCGGTCTGGCGGCAAAGGTTACGAGGAGTTCGTCCAGCGAGCTGTGGAAGAAGACGGCGTTCTCTACCTCAGAGGAAAAGTTTCGAAAATATTCGAAGATAAAGGAAAAATCAAAGTCTGGGGTGTGGATACACTCACAGGGAAAGATATCGAGATCGATGCCGATATGGTCGTCCTGGCCACAGCCATGAGGCCTTCCAAGGGAGCCGAAGAGCTGGCTAAAAAATTGAAAATCGCTCTAGATAAGGACGGCTTTTTGGCGGAAGCCCATCCCAAGCTCAG
>CAYFVQ010000079.1:0-13326 GCA_964346585.1 uncultured Eubacteriales bacterium
AAGGTTCCGTATGTATAGGTCTTCCGTGTCACTTTCGCTATCTGCTTCCGGATTGTCACGCCGTAGGCGTTATCCTCGAGGCGCCAGATGGCCAGCAGAAAGATAATCTCGGAAAGAGTTAATTCCTTCATTCGTTTCTCCTTTATAATATATATACGGAAAAACCGTAGAAATGTTTACAAAAAATGATAATTTTTTTGGGGGATTGAATATTGAACAAACCATGGAGGGCAAAACAAGCTTGAAAAGTGAACCTACTGCCTGTCAAATTCGTAATAAACATAAAAGAGCTATGATTCATTCGTTTCGACACAAGCCCTGCTTCTCCAGCCGAGGAGGCCATCATGTTTAAAAACTACGTCAAGATTGCCTTAAGAAATTTTCTGAAACACAAGGGGTTTTCCTTCATCAACATCTTCGGCCTGGCGATCGGGGTGGCCTGTTGCTTATTGATCGTCCTTTATGTTCTGGATGAAATAAGCTATGACCAATATCACGAAAAAGCAGATAAGATCTATCGAGTCGGGATTCGAGGCTTCGTCAACAACAACCTGTTTCATGGGGTTGTCTCCTGCGCACCCATGGCTCAAACTCTGGTCAATGAATTCCCTGAAGTCACAGCAGCCACCCGGTTACGGAATCCTGGTTTTCCGGTTTTTCGATACAAGGACAAGGTTTTTAGTGAAGAAATGGTTTTCTGGGTCGACCAAGCTTTTCTTGACGTATTCACCGTTCCTTTTATCAAGGGCGATCCTAAAACAGCCCTTGCTCAACCCAACACAATTGTTCTTACTCGTTCCATGGCCCTGAAATATTTTGGGGATGAAGATCCCCTAGGGAAAAGCCTTAACTCAGACAAACGAAGGGATTATTTAGTCACTGGCGTTGTAGAAGATGTTCCCCATAATTCCCATTTTCACTACGATTTTTTGGCTTCCCTCGTTACCCTTGACGACAGCCGGAGCCCAATCTGGGTGAGTAATAATTATTACACATATTTGGTTTTGCAAGAAGGGGCCTCTCCAGAGGCTTTTGAAGCCAAACTGCCCGAGCTGGTCAAGAAGTATGTGGGGCCACAAATAGAGGCAGCCGTGGGCATTACCCTGGAACAGTTTTTTGCATCCGGAGGTGAATGGGGTTATTTCATTCAGCCTCTGACTGATATACACCTACATTCACATCTTGACTATGAGCTGGAGCCCAATGGAGATATCGCCTATGTTTATATTTTTTCCATCATCGCCATAGGAATACTTCTTGTTGCCTGCATCAATTTTGTGAACTTGGCCACTGCTCGAGCCGCAAACCGGGCCAGAGAAGTTGGTATAAGAAAAACTGTGGGCTCCAACAGAGGCCAATTAATCCGGCAGTTCCTATCAGAAACCATTATAATGAGCTTCTTTGCTGTTCTTCTCGCCTTATTGGCCGTCCAATTGCTCCTCCCCTTATTTAACAACATAACAGGAAAAGAACTGGCCATACCCTACATCCAGAATGTGCTTACTATTCCTCTTCTGCTGGGATTGGTCTTATTCATCGGCATTTTAGCCGGCACGTATCCAGCTTTCTTCCTTGCTTCTTTCGACCCTGTGGTCGTTCTAAAAACGGAGATATCAGGAAGGAGCAAAAAATCCAACATGCGTAACGTGCTGGTTGTATTCCAGTTTACTGTTTCCATTGTTCTCATCGTTGGAACCATCATTGTGTCTCGACAGTTAAATTACATTCAGAACAGGAATTTGGGGTTCAACAAAGAACAAGTTGTGATCGTCAAGAAAACCGATGATATCGGAAACCAGGTCCCAGCATTCAGACAAGAACTATTGAAAAACCCAAAGGTTATCAACGCCACCAACACCCATAATCTGATCGGGAATGAATTCGGGAATTCAGCTTACAAATTAGCCGGCGCCACAGGTGAGGAAACACATCTTCTCTGGACAGACTTTACTGATCCGTATTTTGTCGAAACCTATCAGATCGAAATGGCGGCCGGGCGGTATTATAAGGAAGAAAGACAAGCAGACCAGCAGAGTGCTGTCATCAATGAAGCGGCTGTGAAAGATCTCGGCTTAACAGACCCGGTTGGCAAGCAAATTGTGGCTATCGCTCCCACTCCCGATCGATCTTTAACTTTCACGATTATCGGTGTCATGAAAAACTTCCACTTTAAAAGCCTGCACCATCAAATTGGTCCCTTGATAGTTCATCTTTATGGACCTGAGGGAAGAGGCCGTTATGTTTCCGTGCGCATTCGTTCTGAAAATATCAGAGAAACGGTGACTTTTCTGGAGAACAACTGGCGAAAATTCGCGTCAAATCAGGCCTTTGAGTATGAATTTTTCGATGATCATTTTGCCAGAATCTATCAAGCCGAGGAGAGAACAGGACAGATATTTTTCGCCTTTTCTCTCCTGGCAATCATTGTAGCAAGTTTAGGATTGTTTGGATTGGCAGCCTTTGTCGCTAAACAGCGCACAAAGGAGATTGGCATACGTAAAGTTCTGGGCGCTACCGAGATGGGGATAGTCTTTTTCTTGTCAAAGCAATTCACTAAATGGGTCGTCTTGAGTAATCTCTTCGCCTGGCCCATTGCCTATTATTTCATGACGAAATGGCTTCAAAGATTTGCTTATCAAGCGAGCATATCGGTCTGGTCTTTCCTGTTTGCTTTTATTGTTGTTCTTTTCTTTGCCTTGCTAACAGTGAGCTACCAGACAGTCAAGGCTGCGAGGTCCAATCCAGTGGAGTTGTTGCGGTATGAATGAAAAATAAGGGGTAAGGTCTGATAGGTATCAGTCCAGGCGATACACGACAAATTCCTTGTAGCCACTGCTTTTCTCTCTCAGGCAATACAGTCGATTTTTCTTTTTTGCCACCACCCAAGAATCAAAGGGTGCTCCCGGTGTAAAAAAGGGATCGTTGACATGCGCCTCAATGCTGACAGTCCCCTGAAAAATCCCTTCTGGATTGAAGACATCGAAGATACGATCCTTGGGACTGTCACCTTTCGCAAATGTTTTGACATAGAGGTTGTTTTTATCGTCAGTGAAGAGATAGTTAAAAGGAGGATAATAATTGGGGAGATACATTTTATTCTTCAAAGCGTCAGGAGTGTTTTCCAGTTTGTCCCCTATTTCTTTTTTATAATCCTCATCCACTTTGACCGGTTCGTATTTCTTTCTTATTTTCCTTAAAAGATTGCCATCTAAATCATAAACGTGAATCTCATAACCGTTGTCTTCGTTCCCGATATAAATCCTGTCATAGGATGCACACCAAACAGAGACGTGCATTGGAATCCTGACCTTATCTGCTTGAATGGGCTGGACGATTTTAAATCTATCCAGCTCCTTGATTTTTTCAAAACCGGAGCTATAAAGACTCAAGGCTAGATAGAGGATACCGCTAGTAGGATCTGTCAATGAACGTCTTATCAAATGATTGCCATTTTCCAATTGGTAAGCCAAACTTCCCAATGAACCTTGAAATCCTCCCACTCGGATTTCATCAATGGTCTTGCCTTCTTTATCAAATATCACAATTTTTGACTGCCCCAGGTCGGGAACAGGGAGTAAATCACGGCTGTTCATTTTTTGATAGGAAGGCCTCTGGATTTCACCTGGACCTTGTCCGGGAGGCGCAAAAGAAAAGAGAAAATCACCATTTCGGTCAAATTTTAAAATCCTATCTCCGTCCGACATTGGAGGCTTGTAAATATAAATACTTTCTTCAGAATCCACATCGAATCCCCAGACATCGGTCAATCCCAGTGCCGCCATTTCTTCTTCTTCCAGATCAATGACAAATTCTTCTTCAAGCAAGAAGAGAGGTTCTTTTGGATCCAGATTATAGGGATTGGTGACAACTTCTATTCCACCCTCTATGGTCTTTTCTGCATCTGTGGGTGTCCGAACACAGAAGCTCATGGCCAATAATAAACATAGAAGGCATATCTTCTCTCTCATTTTATCTCCTTTTTTCAGGCCGCCATTGATCTCTATAGAATTAAACGTACTAGGGATCAAATATGTTTATAAAACATAGGAAATTGGTTTTTGGGACTGCATTGAGTTCTGCTCATTTTTATCCAGCTTTCCTTCATTTATGGGGTGATAATGCATCGATTTTAGGCAAGCGGCTTTTCTAAATAATGGGAGCTAATGAATCTCTTTTACTATTCGGAAACCTCGACTAGGATAGCCACCTGAATGAAAATGGCGTAACGTAACACGCATGAACTCCAAATCGTCTTTTGCACTCATACCTCGAAGCATATGAAAGATTTCCTTTTTATTTTTTGATGGTAGCGGTCCGGTTGGATCTATCTGAGGCTCGGAAGGGTGACCGCCTTGTAGATCTTGAACCCACTCCTCAACATTGCCAACCATGTCGTAGAGTTTCCAAGCATTTGGCTTCTTTTGGCCAACAGGATGGATATTTCCCTCACTATTTCCCCGATGCCAGGCATATCCGCCATCTGGATTATCACCCCAATAATATTTTGTGGTTGTGCCTGCACGGCAGGCATATTCCCATTCAGCATCAGTGGGCAGGCGATAGACTTCTCCTGTTTTTTCACTTAACTTTTTACAAAACTCAACAGCGTCATACCAGGTCACAGTGTTAACGGGTAAATTATCACCTTTGACTTTTGACGGATTTTTATCCATCACAGCTTTGTATTCTGCTTGGGTTACTTCATAGATTCCAATGTAATAATCTTTGGTGAGAGTTACTTTGTGAGCCGGTTTCTCATCTGGCCAGGCTTCTGAAATATTGGTTCCCCTTGTAAAAGATCCGGCTTTGATTAATCTCAGTTTCATTCCTATAGAGTTGGTAGTTTCTCCACTCTGATTTGATGTAGAATTTACATTGGAGCCAGAACTTTTACTCATCGAGGATGAATTATCAAGACAGGCAAGAAAGAGTATGGAAAGAATAGATACTATCACTAGGAAATTGTGAATAGTTTTTTGTTTAGCCATAATTAATTCTCCGCTATCTATTAGACCATTTTTATCATTCTAAAAGAAAACATACCAACAGTAAAATAAATTATTAGTATTGAGATTATAAAAGAAAGCATGTCAGGAGTGTAATGCATTAATAGCATTAAATAATACTTTAAACGCACTAATAATGATCATAGGGTACGATTTTAAATATTCACCATATCACCTTTGTGTCAAAGAACAGCCCAGATTCTCTTGCTTCGTAATCTAGTCTTAACCTTCTGTTTTGCGAAATAAAGCAGTTCTTAAACAATTTTGGAATCAATATGTCACCATTCTCTTTGATATTCATTGTTTTTCATTGAAAACCCAAGGACTAGAGATACCTATCCATCTGATGGAATTGGAAAGCAAGTCATTGCAATGAATAACATCGTAATCGACTGATCCTGGATAGTATCTCGGCAAATATCTCCTTTCTTATAGCGACCTCTGCCATCTGGAAAATAACATAACGGCTGTGTCTCAGAACCTTGGCCCCGATCTTTATGAGTTTCACAAGCAGCGTACGAAGCGACCAATGCTTTATTCTACCTGGAAGAACCAGGCGCCGCAGAAAGTTGCCCAGATTATAAGCCAGAATAAACAAGCCAAGTCTAACCTGATTCGAGAGGAAATGTTTGCATGAGAGCCGCGTCCAATTCAGAGCATACTTACCTTCTTTAATCCACTGCTCAGCAATCCCACGTCCATTGTAGAATCGAATCACACCCTCTGCTCCAGCACTCATATTGGTTATGATAAAACCTATTCTCGGGAATAAATCTCCACTGTGCCATTCCACTTTCACCACCACACGGCGTTTCTTTTTCCAGCTTGCTGCCTTGTATTTGAAATCATGAAACCGCACAACCGGTTTTCTCGAAGGACGACCAACCGGACGAGTTAGCAGATGTTTAATCTCATCATACAAGAGATCATTTGCCCGAAGCCGGATAGCATAAAAGAGACCTTTTTCTTCAAGGTATTCATAAATCTCAGGTTTCGCAAACGCAGCATCAGCACGAAAATACATCCTGACATTTTTGTTTTCAAACCTTTGTACAATCGGTTCCAGAAGCTCTTTCCAGCGATCAGCGCTGTGCACATTACCTGGACGAAGCATCGCTCCCTCACAGTCGCCATACTGGTTGAAGCAAAACAGAGGATGATAACAATTGCATTTGAAATGGCCGTTGTATGCAGAACCTTCCTGCTCTCCATGTACAGGGCTCTCTGAACTGTCCATATCTAAAATGATTCGACTGTGAGGTATTCTCTCTATTGCTTTCTCAACCCATCTTCCATTAATTTCAGATAAGCTTTTAAGGTTTTCCCGAAGTGTCAGAATCTCTGTCTCAAAACGCCCGATTGTATTGATACTGGCCGCATTCTTCTTCTTTCCTGTGATTGCCCTCATGACAGGATCAATTGCCAAACGCTTAGCATCATTGACATCTTCATATCCTGCCAGACGGCTGTACACAGACTGGCGCAGCAGGTTGGTCATGTCATGCTGAATATTGCGCCCTGTTCGTTTATCGTTCATTACAGTAGAAGCTGGATTAAATAATTCCAATGCCTCATCAAGCTCCCGGTAGGCAAGCAGGCCACCATCGGATGTCAATCTTGCGCCATGAAATTCAAGCTTAATTTTACTGTTAAAACGAATGTTTAATCTTTCACCCATTGTGTGCTTCATTTTTTGCGTCATTATTACCCTCTATCTTGTTATATAATAACAACTTAGGGTGGTCTTGTTAAGTAATTTTTGCGTTTAATATGGGAGATACGGGTTTTATTCAATTCCCACCTTCTGCCCTGCTCTATAGATAATAATGGATAGAATAAAAATGCCCTTATAGAAGCATCCCTCTCAGAAAGATTTATTCATAGCGGAGGGAGTCGACAGGATTGGCGGTTGAAGCTTTAACAGACTGATAGCTTATGGTGAGCAAAGCCACTAAACAGGCGGCCAGGCTCGACAGCAGAAATACCCACCATTGGATGGATACTCTATAAGGGAAATTCTGCAGCCACGCGCCCATCACAATATAAGCCACCGGCCAAGCCAGGATACACCCCATCACCGTGAGTTTGAGGAATTCTGAATTTAGAAGCCACATAATATGGGCGACGGTAGCTCCGATGACTTTACGGATTCCGATCTCCTTGGTGCGCTGTTTGGTGGCAAAACTTGCCAGGCCAAAAAGACCGAGACAAGCGATAAATATAGCCAGCAAAGTCAGGTAGAGAATCACCTTGCCAAACTCTCTCTCCTCAGAGTAAATGCGATTAAAGTCCTCGTCCAGAAAACGATAGTTGAACACAGACTCTGGGAATAATCCATTGAACTTGTTTTCGATAAAGGCTATTGTTTGTGGGATATCCTGCCCAGAAATTTTAACCGAAATATTCCAGCCGGTCATACCCTCAGGAAAAAGCCTCAGCATCAACGGCGAGACAGGATTATGTAAAGAGAGGAAATGGTAATCCTTGACAACACCCACAACTTCTGCGGGGCCAATGTTGGTCAGCTTATAATCACCCCAATACCTGATATTTTTCCCTACGGGCTCTTCCCAACCGATCTCTCTGACAGCCGCCTCGTTCAAGATCACAACATTGCCTTGATCAGAACCATATTCTCTGGAAAAAGCTCGTCCCTTCGCCATGGCCATTCCATAGGTCTCTATAATATCCTCATCAATGTAATTCACGTTCATTTTTATCCATTCTCCTTCTGCAGCCCCTTCCCACGAAATACGTGTCCAGTTCACAGACGAATGCATCATGTAATCTGCTGTGGCGACCTGAATCACGTTTGGATTCTGTGAAATCTGATTCCTAAATACCCGGTAAGTGCCCGCGTCGGTACTGCCAGCATGAATGATCAGAATTTGGTCGGTATTGTACCCCAAATCCTTATTCAAGAGAAAATTCACCTGCTGCAGAATGATAATGGTCCCGCTGATTAAAGCCACCGAGATAAAAAATTGAAGCACCACCAACGCCTTGCGCAAAAAGACATTTCTCGACCCAGAAGAGAATGAACCTTTAAGCACGTTGGACGGCAAAAAAGAGGAGAGGACAAACGCAGGATAGATCCCTGAAAGCAAACCGGTCAAAAGGGTAATAAACAGGACCGCGAGAACAAACGGCCAATTTTCCAAAAAGGACAAGGACAGATTGCGACTCACTATCCTGTTGAACTCAGGAAGCAACGCCTTCATGAGGATTACAGCAAAAAGCATGGCCATAAACGCCATAAAAATAGATTCACCCAAGAACTGCCGAATGAGAGATGTCCTTTGGGCGCCAGAGACCTTCCGCAGCCCTACTTCCCGTGCCCTGTCCGCAGAACGGGCAGTGGTCAGGTTCATAAAATTGATCCCGGCAATTACCAGAACAAATATGGCGATGGCAGAAAATATATAGATATTTTTTATGCTCCCGATCAGGGCGAATTCGTGTTTGACATTTGCATACAGATGAATCCGTGACAGAGGCCTGAGATAGAGCTCATGAAGACTCTGCTCTCCTTGATATTTCTTGAGAGCGAACTGGATTTTTTCACTGACATTCTGCCACGGCTGCTCAGGGTGAAGCAGGACATAAAGCGGTACCCAGTTGTCATGCCAGGCCTCAAAAAGATCTCTCTCCCTGCCCGCGGATATTGAAACAGAAGAGACCAAAAGATCAAAGGTGAAATGGGAATTCTGGGGAACATCCTGGATAACTCCCGTGATTTTATGGTCCTGGTCATCATTAAAAAAACGAATGGTTTTCCCCAGTGGATTTTTTTCTCCGAATATTTTCTCGGCCACAGTCTGGGTCAGAACAACGGAATAGGGCGCATCCAGCGCTGTAGTCAAATCACCTTTAATCCCGGGAAAGGAAAAAATCTTAAAAAAAGCGCTATCAGCATAAAACGCACGCTGACTTATCTTCTGGTTATCTTCTAGGGTGAGAAGGAAATCGCCGCCGAGAATAACACGAGAGACAGCTTCAAACTCAGGAAAGTCTGCTATCAAAGCCTTGGACAAAGCGGCAGGGCAACCTGCCGAAGCCTCCTTGTAGGTTTTGTGATCCAGAATCTGTTCCACCCTGCAGATCCGGTCGCTGTTTTCATGAAATTTGTCAAAACTTAATTCATGCTGGATGTAGAGAGCTATCAGCATAAACATGGCCAATCCGATGGCCAAGCCTGCAATATTAATAAAGGATATGATTTTGTGCCTGCGGAGGTTCCGTAAAGCAATTGTCAGATAGTTTTTAAATATGTTTCACCCTCCTTGTAAGAAGCTTCATTTCTTAGCCCATTGCTGTAAAAGCTCCTGTTTGTCTTACTTTTTTTACTAATTACTAAAATATACGTTTTCTCCGATAAAAAAGTTGCCTATTCTTCTCCGCCGGCGGCCAGGATGATTGCAGCTGGCATCCGAATCAGGCCGGAACCGATAAACTGTATGAGTCCAAAGAACCTTAGTATTGAACCAAACAGGCTTTTTGGATATATTCGAGGGAAAGGAGGTTAAAATGAAAAAAAATATAGCGTCTTGGGCACTGTTTGCTTTTTTAATCGTTCTGTTGGTTTCGAGTATCTCCCTTACTGCCGCAGAGAAGAAACTCATGACTTTTGTGGATGCAATCAACGTCAAGAGAATATCCAGTTTGCGGCTTTCGCCAGATGGCAGTCAGCTTCTTTTCTCCCAGAGCGAAGCCAACTGGAAAAGGAACCGCACCATCTCTCACATCTGGCGGATGAACGCTGACGGAGCGGATGTGGTTCAGATGACAAACGGCAAGGACGGAGAATCAGGCGGAATCTGGTCTCCGGATGGAAAATATATTTCTTTTATCGCCAAGCGAGAGAGTGATGAAGCTCAGATTCATCTTCTTTTAAGCAGCGGCGGGGAGGCCATCCAGCTTACAAAGCATAAAACCAGAGTCAGGAGCCACCGCTGGTCGCCCGATGGTCAAAAGATTTATTTTCTTGCCGAGGATCCTTTAACCGAAGAAGAAGAAGAAAAGAAAGAAGACAAGGATGATGCCTTTATTTTTGAACAAGATTATAAGCCCGTTCATCTTTGGGTATTCAACATGAAAACCAAGGAAGAGAAACGCCTGACCGAGGGCGATTTCACAATCCGCAGCTTTTCAGTCTCCAGAGACGGAACAAAGATTCTGTACACCGCAGCGCCAACACCGCTTTACGATGACATTCTCAATTCTGAGATCTGGATCGTGGATGTCAAGGACGGCACCAAGCTCCAGATCACCAAGAACGGGATTTTTGAGACCAATATATCCCTGTCGCCGGACAACAGCCAGATTCTCTTCGTGGCTGATTCTGATCCGGAAATGAAGGACTATTATTACCAGCCTAATTTCTTCACGGTCCCTGCCAAGGGAGGAACTCCGAAAGCTCCCCTCCCCGATTTTGTTTACGAAGTGTATGATACAGAATGGTCGGCAGACGGGAAGGCTGTCTATTTTACGGCGAACATGGGCGTTCACAGCGAGATATTTTCGTTAAGCCTCAAGGACCTGAAGCTCAAGCAGATTACAGACGGCGAGCACGCCATCCGCGGCTTCGATTTCAACCCAAAAACAAATACCATCCTCTATAGTGTGAGCTCACCGCATAATCCAACCACAATCTGGATGATGGACATGAAGAAGCTATCTACCCGAATGATCCATGATCCTTATCCGGAACTGAAGCAGTTCAAGCTGGCCAAATACGAAACGGTCCGCTGGAAGAGCACAGACGGAAAAGAGGTGGAAGGTGTCCTCATCTATCCCGTGGATTATGAAAAAGGAAAACGCTACCCGCTTCTGGCTCACACCCACGGCGGGCCTATGGCCTCGGATAAGCTCACCTTTGATGGCTATGCCCATGCCCGGGCTGGAAGGGGCTACGCCATATTAAAGCCCAATTACAGGGGAAGCACAGGATACGGCAATGAGCTAATGCGCGATATGGTCGGGCATTACTTCCTCCATGCTGACGATGATGTTATTACAGGAGTGGATTATCTGGTCGAAAAAGGAATCGCTGACCCGAAAAAGCTGGGCACCCTGGGGTGGAGCGCCGGCGGACACATGACGAACTGGCTTGTCACCCAGACAGACAAGTTTAAAGCCGCCTCCTCCGGTGCGGGTGCCTCGAACTGGATATCCATGTACGCTCAGAGCGATGTCCGGATATACCGCACGCCCTGGTTTTTAGGCAATCCCTGGCATAAGGATTCGCCTCTCGACACCTTCCGCGAGCATTCCCCGATCTTTTATGTCCATCAGGCCAAAACGCCGACGCTAATCCTGTGCGGGCAGAACGACCCGAGAGTGCCGCTCCCCCAGAGTGTTGAAATGTACCGCGGTCTCAAAGCCAACGGGGTACCCACAGAACTTGTCATTTTCCCGCGTTCAGGACACGGGCCGAGGGAATTAAGGCATAGGCTCTACAGGTGGAACAAAGAGTTCCAGTGGCTGGAAAAATACATCATGGGCCGGGACTTTGAATTCGAAAAACCGCCAAGTACCGAGGATGAGGATAAAAAGCAGTAAAAAGGAGGCAAAGGGAAAAGCCTCTTTATAATCTATTGAAAGCACAATCTATAGGTAGGACTTAAACCCAAGGTCGCGAAATAATTAAAATTGCGTCGCCTTGGGTGAATTCCCCCATTACCCAAGAAAACAATGAAAAAGCAAAGCCTATGATAGCTTCTGCCAACCCAAAAGGAGTAATTACTCCTAATTCTGGCGATAAGTAAATCGCTGGACGACCCGAAAAAGTGGAGCACTAAGGGCAAGCCTAAAAGGCAGGAAAAGGGATTGCCCGACGAGTGCTCCTTTTTATTTTAGGAGAAAAAGAATTTACAGGTAATTCCTGAGGAAGTAAATTTGTAAATAAGGAGAAAAAATGATTGATAAAAAACGAGGCCGACCTTCAAAAGAAGAAAGGCAGAAACAAAAGCTCCGACGTGCACTAGAGGCTGGAGCAGGGATGGTTGAGATTAGCTCATCCAAAATCGCCTGGGACAGAGGCCATGATAAGATAAAAGTCACTTCGGGAAAGCTGGACTACAGAGCGCATCAGGTTCTGGATTGCGCCGCTGACCTGATTGCTCAAGAGCACTGGTTCGGCACGGTGATAGGCTCTTGGAGCGAACCAAATACCGAAGAGCCAGAGCGATTTCTTGTACCAATATCATATAGACAATTTCTGAATTTCATAGGCGATAAACATAATCTAGATACCGAGGATGTCATCAAAATCTTTAAGGCCGTTCCTGAAGTCATATTGGAAGGCGAAGTGGATATTCCCTACTGCTTGGCTGAAGGGCGCTGGCTGAGGATAAAACAATATATAGATAATATTTGCGGATTAGCTATTGCTAATGAAGATAAGGAGTTTGAACAGTATCGTTCTGAAAGAAAATTAAGGGGCAAAGGTGCTGGAAAGGAGGAGCCTGTATTCATCCTTCTCTTTTCCAGTCCTTACGGTTTGGCCTTCTTTCGTAATGCTATGCATCGTATGGGCACTCAGCTCCAAGACCGCACAATTTATAAGTTAAGACCTGAGGCTCAAGAACTTTTTCAAGCCGTTCGATGGAAGAATGATCTTATAGCTCTCAACACTAAGCAGATAAGTAAAAGTGTAGGATGGGTATGGCCACCAAAGAATTTCTATGACAGAGTATATCGAATCCGCAAGATGCTAAAGAGTTTACATGAGAATGGTTTTATAAATAAACCAACTGAGCGTGGTAAAAAGATAGAAAAAAAGGCATGGGTTTTCTATGTCAGAAAAAAGAAATTAATTAGTAATCGCCAAAACGATAATTAGTATTCGCCAAAAAATGAGAAAATACAAAAACGACATTTTACTGGGGGCAGAAATTAGTAATCGCCTTATATTTTTGGTTCTTAACTATAGTATTAATTAACTTTAGTAATTAATAGAAAATAAGCTTAAAAATAAAAATCATGAAGGATTTAACTGTTATTCTTAGAGTAACACTTTTAAAAGCTTTGACTTTTAATCATCCTCTTCGCTTCGCTCAGAGGATGATGCCTTCGGCAGGAGGATTTTAAGAGTTAAAAAACTGGGAGGAGAAAAATAGGAAGGACGAAAAATGGGAAAAAGAATTCCAGTCCAAAAGCAAATTATTGAAACACTGAAGGAATTGAAGCAAAGGGAGGAAAAGGATTGGATTTCAGTCCATATAATAATCATTATGATATATAGACGTCCCCAAATTGATCCCCAGCATAAGGATTATAAAGGTAAGGACTGGACATATCGCCCAGCGGAGGCCAGAGC
>CAYFVQ010000080.1:0-11028 GCA_964346585.1 uncultured Eubacteriales bacterium
GCCGCATCCCCGATGACTAACTCATTGCTGTAAGTTACCTGAAGGGATAAAGGCAAGTAAAATTCTCCTGGCCCCTGGCCTTCCTGACCGAATTTCTTCACGAATTTCCCGGTGCTGTCAAAAATCTTTACCTTTTTGTCCTTGCGGTCCAGGATATATATGTTCCCATCGCTATCCACATCCAAGGAAGTCAACTCCGCAAACATATCCTCATCAAATTCACCTTCTCCGATAGAGAATTCCTCCTTGAGGGTCATCTTGCTCAGCGTGCCTTCAGGAGGGGTAAGTTTTTTTGGATTTTCTATGACTTGGACTCCACTGACGGTTTTAATTTTTGCCTGATCAGCCTTGACCTGGATGGATAGGCAGAAAACCAGCAGGAATGCCAGAAAGACTGAAAATTGTTTTTTCATCTGTATTCTCCTCTATTTTACCTGGATAAAACTTTCAATTTATTGTTTTCTCTCAATAAATACCTATTCAGCCACCTATCAGTCCCCATCATTTAAATAATACTCGAATCAGCTAAATTTGTTACATCAGTCAACACTTTTAAAATCAACATATATAATTTTACTCCAATTGAACGCGCTTCTCTAATTATCTGAAGTCAACACACCGGATAGCCAACCAGAAAGATAATCCAGTAATTCCTGGCTGACTCTCTGCTCTTCCATGGAGATCCTGGCATATTCGGCATAAGCGCCTGTCTCAGCAGGAATGAGCAAGTGATTCAAATCCGAAAATATTTTGAGGGTGGTCGTCTTTTTGAGTTTCTTCAGTCTCTTGTGGAGCATTTTGGCATGCTCAGGAAACACCTGTTTGTCTTTGCCTCCATTGATGATTAAAACAGCCGCTTCTATCTTATCGAGAACAGAAAGAGGGTCATGCTTGACAAAAGACTGCAGCCATTTCAACTGCGGTTCGATTTGAGGCTTGAGCTTCTCTTCAGCCTCTTTGTCCACAGGTTCCTCCTTGATGATTTTCATCATGTTTTCGTACCGTGCCAGAGCTTTCTCTCTCTTTTCTTCAGGGAATTCCATAGAATCCAGGACAAAATTAAACTGCTCTCTGAGGACTTCATCCCCGGTCTTGGCTGTCCCAGCCAGAAGCACTATGGCTCTTATGGTTGGGTCTTGGGCGGCTATTCGAGGAGCGATGATCGCTCCCTCGGAATGACCGACAAGAGCAATCCTGTCGGACAAAATATCATCCCGTGTCCGTAAATAGGAAACCGCAGCTGCGGCATCCTGGATAAGGTCTTCTTGAGAGGCCTCGACAAAGCTTCCCTGGCTTTCTCCAGTTCCTCGGTCGTCATACCTTAAGACCGCTATTCCGTTTTCGCTCAAAACATGCGCGACCTGCTTGAAAATTCCCAGCTTAAGTCCGCCAGGTCCGACTGTGTCCTCATTCCTGTCCTGGGGACCCGAGCCAGAAATCAGGACGGCAGCGGGATGCTTGTCCTGACCATTGTCAGGAATCGTCAGAGTTCCCGCCATCTGGATATCTCCAGAAGCATACGTCACATCCTCGGAGATGTACTTGTCAGAAGTGATAACAGGTGATGCGATTGTTTTTGTTTCCAGATTGACAAAATCCTGGTGATAGATATCCGTCGCATTAAACGGTAAAGAAATTTTTATGATTTTGTCCTTATCCGCCCAGATATATCCTCCATTCGTGCCAGCCAAATTGACAAAGTATTTTTCGGTTTTTAATTCTTTTCCCTCCCACTCGAGAATTTCTTCTCCATCATTATACAGGTGCGCAGGCATTAAAAGAGGCTCCTCAAAATAATACGCTCCCCAGGCCATCGCAAGAGTATAAATCTTTCTTCTGGGCTGATTGTGTCCTTTTTTGATCAAAAGGAGATTATCCACGAACGGATTTTCAGTGGCAAAAACAATATCAGAGCTGAAAGGAAACTGTGTTTCTGATATCTTATCTCCGTCTCTGAGATAAACATCTATCATCTTGCCCGCCACTTTTGCCTTCAATTCGACTTCCTCGTTGTTCACTTTTCCTTTCAAGGCAGCTTCTTCTAAATCCCAATCCTGTGATAACTTCTCCTCGAATTGGAATTGGAGGCTTGTCTGACCTAAAGTCTGCTGCGTTTCCCCCTGAATCAATATAGCTTTTCCATCCTGGACGATAGTGTAAAAGCCTTTTCCCGATTTTCTTCCTTGAACGTACCACTCTTGTTTTATCCCTTCTTCTTCCTCGGCTGGCTCTTCCTCTTTAATCTTATCCACACGAGCCTCCATCATCCGCGAAGGGATGGAAAGCAAAGTGACATATCCTTCATCATCAGTCATCAACTCCATCTTGACTCCGACAAAGTTGATGTGGAAAAGATTAGCGTTCTCGCTGTCCGGCTCGACGTTTATATTCAATTCCATTTGAGGCACAACATAGGCCTTAAATGTCTTTTTTTCTTTCAATCCCCTTATTTTTTTCGCTAAAACCATGTACGGAGAAAAAAAGCTGTTCGGCAGGATAAGGGCATCGGAAGAAATCTTGGATGTCGTTTCCAGCGTCTGTTCCCCGGCTCGACCTGTGTTCTTCACCATCCCCTCACTCACTGTGCTCTCAATTTCTTGAACCATGCCCTGCACATTTCCCTTAAAAACAAAACGCAGAGGCCTGAATTCTTTGTCGACTTCGATCATCATCAGTTCAGTAATGAGTGAAACCGGCTTGGTCATTTCACCTTTCGCACGAAGGACATATTTATCTTCATACTCGATCCATTCATATTCTTCATAGCCGGCTTCTTCTCCCATGAAATAGAGGTGCAATTTTTTTGCACTTTCTGTTTGAGACTGATTATCTGGTTCTTGACAGAGAAGGAAAGTGAAGAGGAGAAAAAAAACAACGAGAATCAGGATGATTTTTTTACACACTTTATCCTCCAGTATTAAGTGTTTAACATGCTCCATCAATCTATACTTCCTCCTTTTCAAATTTATTCAAAATTAATTATGACAATTCACACATAGGCGCATTACAGATTATTATACTGTTTTGTGAGTCCAAAGATACAACTCTGTCCTTTTATGGCGAGGGAGAGCAAAAATTATAAAAAAAATGGGTCATATACCTTTAGAATAAGTATCGATTAATTATTTTTATATTTTCGTTGACAACACAACGGTTTCATGATTATAATCCCTCCAATGTTTGAAACAGAGAAAAGAATAATCAGCCTTTCGGCTTCCTTATCCCTCCTTCTCTGGTGGGCGGGCCCTTCCGCCCAGTAATCTATCTACATTTCTATTTTCTATCCTCTAATCCTAATTAAAGATCTTTATAAGGAGATATCCCAATGAAAAGATATGCATCTCGAAATTCAAATTTTTTACCTTCGAGTTTCTACAACATTAAGGCTGACCTAAAGGAGCTTCCTAAACCTCCGTTGAACCCAGGAACTCAAGAGCCTCTCAAGCCAGAAGAGCTTGCCCCCATTTTTCCTCAGGGCTTGATCAAACAGGAAGGAATCGTTGACAGCACTATCCCTATCCCGGAGGAAATCCTGGATGCCTTTTCTGTTTACAGACCGACTCCGCTCATCTATGCTTCGGCTCTCAGAGAAAACCTCCAGACTCCTGCACACATCTTCTACAAATATGAAGGTGTCGGACCAACTGGAAGTCATAAAAGCAACACAGCTCTCGTCCAGGCTTACTTGGCAGCCAAAGAAGGTATCCGGACCCTGGTCACTGAAACCGGAGCCGGCCAATGGGGTTCAGCACTCGCCCACGCCGGGCAAGCTTTTGGTGTGGATGTTAAAGTTTTCATGGTCAGGATCAGTTACAGGCAAAAACCGGGACGAAAGATAATGATGGAGCTTTTCGGAGCCTCTGTGGAAGAAAGCCCCAGCCATTTGACTGAGGCCGGAAAAAAATTCTATTCGCAAAATCCCGACCATCCGGGCAGCCTCGGGATAGCTATTTCCGAAGCAGTGGAAATGGCCGTGCAAAATGGCACGTCCAAATACTCTTTAGGTTCAGTACTGGACAGCGTTTTGATGCATCAAACTGTTATCGGGCTCGAGGCGGACAAACAAGCTCAGGAATTGGGAGCTGAGCCGGATATAGTCATCGGGTGTGTTGGAGGAGGTTCCAATTTTGCTGGATTGGCTTTTCCATTTTTAAAGAAAAACTTAACAGAAAACCAAAATATCCGCTTTATTGCTGTCGAACCTAAAGCCTGCCCGACTCTCACCAACGGAAAACTCAAATACGATCATGGCGATAGCGTGGGGATGACTCCTCTCTTATTCATGCACACCCTTGGAATGGACTTTATCCCCCCTCCAATCCATGCCGGTGGACTCAGGTATCATGGGATGGCTCCACTCGTCAGCCATCTTGTGAACACAGGAATAATTGAACCCAGGGCTTACTCTCAAGATATCATTTTCGATGCGGCAAAGCTCTTCCTCAGAACAGAAGGAATCCTCGCTGCTCCTGAATCTGCACACGCCATCGCTGCAGTCATTGATGAGGCAGTGAAGGCCAAAGAAGAAAAAAAAGAAAAAGTGATACTGTTCAATCTCTCGGGCCATGGCTTTCTGGATATATCTGCCTTTGAGGGAAATTCACGAAAATAAGAAATCAAAGAAATTCTTCGGGGACGACAAGCTGAAGAAACGACGATGAACGCTCATCTTCTCAAGACAGATCATCATTTTCAATTTCTTTGTCCGGAAAATATCAAGAATAGTGAAAAAAGGATGGAATCACAAACGCTCTAATGGGATGAGTTGATTTCGATGATCCTTCCTTCGATTTTGTAATCGAGGAGTTTGTGTTTTTCGAGCCATTCCATCATGGCTTTATCCAAAGGCTGCCCTGTATTGTGTGAGCCATTCACGGCGAAACCGAAGTATTTGTCCTTCGCGTGTCCAACCAGATAATCGTTGCTGACAACGGAATAAACTTTTTCCGGCTCATGGACTTTACCGTCTTTCTGTATAGCTTCTCCGTCGATTTCTAAGTAGACAACTCTCTCTCCAAAAGGCCGGACATCTTTTGGATAATATTTATACTTTATTCCCGAAACTTGAAGTCTATCCCATCCTCGCTCCACATCATACTCGAGTGCATCTTTAATCTGTTGAGCCGTGAGCTTGAACACGACAAGAGTATTCCGAAAAGGAGACACATCAAAGATGTCCCCCTTGGTGACATGTCCAGCTTTTATATCTGCTCTGATTGCACCGCTGTTGTGCAGTCCGACCTGAGCCCCGGTCCTCCATCTCATGACATCAGTGATCCAGTTTCCCAGAGCGCTTTCTGGTTGTGAGTTTTCTCTTGGATAATACCTAAAGCTCAAATCGACTTTGGCTTCTCCTATCACTTTTTCGTATTCTTTTCCGATTGATGCTTCGACTTCTCTGACCAAAGCCGAAACCTGAGCGGATGGCTTCAAGTCCACATCTGCCAACAGCCTAATCAATTTCTGTTCGTAGCTCACGATTCTATCGTTTTTCACCTCCGCTTTGATATACCCAAGTGTTTTCAGATGTCCCTTAATCGACTGGACCAAGACTCCATTGACATCCTCAAATTTTCCATCTTCCGCGGCCACTAAAACGATGTCGATGCCCGGAACATTTCTGGCTATTCTCACTCCTTCTTCAAACCAGCCGTGAGATATAACGACAATTAAATCGGTTTGTTTGTCCAATTCGGGGATATAAGAGTTGAGAGTCGAAACAATTGGCAGCACATCCAGCTCTTTAACTCTATCTTTTTCAACTTCTGTTAAAAAATTCTCCTCCATAACAGCTATGACACCAATGCTTAATCTCCCTCTTCTAAAGATGTGATAAGGCTTGACCGGAAAAGGCTCACCGCTTTCTTTATAAACAATATTGGCCATAACTGTGGGAAAATTGGCCATTTGAGAAAGGGATAGAGCATTCTTCTGCCCTTTATCAAAATCGTGATTCCCAAAACTCCATATATCGTAATCCAATCTGTTCAAAAACTCCATCATCATTCCGCCGACTGCACCTTTATACTCCACTTCTGCGGCTAGAGTTCCTGTCAACAGGTCTCCCTTTTCGATGAGGAGAACATTTTTCTCTTCGGTTTTGATCTTGTTTAGGTAGTGACTGGCTGCCTCCATTCCTCCCACTAATCTGTCTTCGCCGTTTATGTTAAATTCATAAGGCTTAAAAATACCGTGAGTATCGTTGGAGTGAATCAGAACTATTTTTTCTGATGACGCTATTTTCTCTGATGACGACTGACAAGCTGCACTCCACGCAAAAGCGAAGATCAAAACAAGAGGAAAAAATTTTTTTATTGAAAATGAATTCATTAATCTCTTACACATCTTCTCACATTCAAGAATAATTTTATAAGTCAAACACCCTCCCGATGATTATCTTCTTATCAGCGAAAGTGACGCAGACTGAAAATTCCTCAGTTGTGCTTCGTGCTTAAGCGGAACACTCATTCTTTCTGCTAAAAAAAGCTTATAGCACAGCAAATCGCTATTGTCAAAAAATATGCGTCAGGGATCTTGAACTAAGGCAGAATGGCGAAAACTCGAGCTGGTGCGCCTGTGCCATTTTTTATCATCATAGGGATGACATAAAGTATTGCCCCGGAAGCAGGCAGCTTGTCCAAATTGGCGATATTCTCTAAAGCCAGTTTATCCGCTGAACAAAGAATCTGATGGGCTTTGAAATCTTTTGACTTTCCTGTATCTACACTGGGAGTATCGATGGCAATCCCTGTGATATCTCTCTCCTTGATTAAATATTCAACGGACTCCGGAGAAAAGCCCGGAAAGCTCAATTCAGGAAGAGCTTCATTCCCTTCTTTATCCGTCCCGAGAACTTTTTTCTTATCCGGGTAATATTGGGTATCGATTCCGGTGTACATGATGACCCAAGCCCCATCAGGAATTCTTCCGTGCTGCTTCTCCCAATTTTGGATATCCTCCACAGCAAGGAGGTAGTCCCGATTCTCCTCGCACTTCTCTGTCACGTCTATTTTAGCGGCTGCTCCGATCCATTCTTCAAGTGGAATCTGATCCATGGTGCGGCCGTTTTCTGCAAAATGAATGGGCGCATCCGCGTGAGTACCGCCATGTTCCGATGCACTGAAATTATTGGACGCGTACCACCATCCTCCTTCAGTCATTCCCCAAGAGATTTTTTCAAGCTTAAAAGGCTCGGCAGTCGGCCAATAAATCGTGTTTTCACCATAGGGATACGTCATATCCAGCAGCTTTCCTTCGGACTGACACGCAGAGAAAAATGTGACAATGACAGAGCTAATCGAAAAGATGATTATCCATTTTTTTAAAATTTTGTTCCCCCTCTTCATTCTAAACTCTCCTTTTCAATCCCTTCACAGAAATCAGGGAGTGTAATCTCTCTTTTAGCCTAATTCTCACTCTTTTTTAAGTCAAGGCGTATCCCTTTATTTTCAATCCGTAAATTTGCTATAATAGCCGAACAAAAATGCAAAGCGAAGGGCGGAAAGAGAGGATTCATGGCAAACCATAATATCGCAATCATCGGAGCTGGTCCGATAGGAAGCATAATGGCTGCCTATCTTTCAAGGAATAAAGAGAATGTTTTTCTTATTGATATAAATGAAGAGCTGATATCAGCCATAGAGAAGAACGGAATCACGATCACAGGTGTGGGGGATAACTTCACTACTCCAGTCAAGGGAACAGGATATTCCACAGCCAGTCTTACCCAGATTGACGTGGATCTTATCTTTATCGCTGTTAAACTGAATTATCTTGACTCTCTCATGGAAGAAATCAAACCGATATTTAAGGTTGGTCAAAAAATCCTTCTGATTCAGAATGGAATCGATAACGAAGACAGAGCTGCTGAAAAGCTCAGTCCAGATGATATTCTCAGGTTTGTCATCAACTATGCGGGAATGACCGAAAAACCAGGCATTTTTAAAATGTCCTTTTTCAATCCCCCCAATTACATAGGTGCTCTTTTCCCAGAAAATGAACCCCCTGCCAAAGAGATTGCTGACTTCATCACCGAATCCGGCCTGGAGACTCAATTTGTCTCGGATATAAAGAAATTTGAATGGAAGAAGACGATTCTCAACGCTTCTCTCATGCCCGTCTGCGCCACCACAGGCACTACGATGAAAGAAGCCATGGACGGAGAAGAGACTCGGTTCCTCTGTGAACAGATCCTTAAGGAATGTATCCAAGTGGCCAAACAAGTGGGATACGATTTTGGAGAGGATTTTTTTGAGAAAGGCGTATCCTATCTATCCAATGCGGGCGACCATAAGCCTTCGACTTCAATGGACCTGGAAGCGGGAAATCCTATCGAATACGTCTTCCAGCCCATCATCGATTACGGGAAAAAAACAGGCATTCCCACTCCCCATCTGGATTCACTCACAAAAGTCATGCACACACTGGAGAAGAAAAAGAGAGAAATGAAATCCTAAGAAGGCTTTATTTTTTTATCAACCTGGAGACAATCCCCTGAATCACTTCCGCATCAGTGATTGAAGTTTCATACTCTGAAATCTCCAAGGGCGCTCCCATCAAAGTCTCCTGATTCCTGAATTTCATCGGGCTTTCAACGCGTTTCATGGCGAAGACATGGAATTCTTTGGCTCCAGTCTCTCCGGCCAATCTTTCTATGTTCTCTGGAGTGATGCCGCAGCCGGGCATAATAGTCACCCTGTCTCCTGCCTCTTTGACCAACGCAGAGATAAGCTCGACGCCTTCCACGGCGGTATTCTTCTGGCCGGATGTGAGTATTCGGTTGACTTTTAATTCGATGAGGTCGTGGAGAGCTTGAAAAGGATCGGATGTCATATCAAAAGCCCTGTGGAAAGTGACACTCAGAGGTTGGGCCAAATCAATCAGTTCCTGGGTTCTTTTTTTGTCGACTCGTCCATCCACGTCCAGTATGCCGATCACCACACCATCCGCGCCCAGTTCCTTGGCGGCTAAGATATCGCTTTTCATGATCTCAAACTCCACATCGGAATAGCAAAAATCCCCTCCTCGTGGTCGGATGATCACATTCAAACCGACAGACAGACACTGACTGGCCAGTTGAATACTGGCTGCACTGGGAGTCGTTCCCCCCTCCAGCAGGTTATCACACAGTTCCACCCTGTGGGCTCTTCCTTTTTCGGCCTCAAGAGCTGACACCACAGAATTCACACAGGCTTCGATTATAAAATCTTTATTTCCCATCGGTTTTCACTCCAATTGTACCAACCGGCCTCAAGATTCTCAAACTCTATTCATCATGCAAGTTGAAAAAACGAAAAAGGGGACAGGCCCCTTTTTCAGGGACTGTCCCTTTCAGTCCTTATATTACAGAAAGAGAGGGACTGTCCCCCTTCTTGAAAAAAAAGGGGCCTGTCCCCTTTTTCCTGCTGGTTTGACCCCTTACCGCTCAAGGTGTTAAAATTTTAATATGAGAAGAAAATCAATCCGAATCTCGCTTCTGGCCGTTCTTGTACTGTTCTCCCAAGCGTACATTGTCGCTCGTTCCTCGCAAGACATCCAAAAAGGTGAAATAATCGATAAGATCATCTGCCAGGACAAGCCGGAGCAAAGCTATGCCCTCTATCTTCCTCCTGACTATACGCCAGAAAAGACATGGCCAATACTGGTTGCCTTTGATCCAGGAGCGCAAGGCAGGAATCCACTTGACCACTTTAAAGAAGCGGCACAAAAATACGGTTATATCGTTGTGGGTTCAAACAATTCAAAGAACGGCCCCTGGCTGCCTGTGATGGAAGCAGCGATGGCAGTCTGGGCTGATACCAATAAACGATTCTCTATAGACAAAAAAAGAGTGTATGCCACGGGCTTCTCCGGAGGTTCACGTGCCGCGGCTGTTTTCTCAAAATTCGTCAATCATCCTGTCGAAGGAGTCATAGGCATCGGTGCGGGACTCCCCCAGCAGTTGAAACCCGCACAAATCCAGCCATCTGCCTATTTTGGAATCATTGGTATCGGAGATTTCAATTATCAGCCGATGATGAGACTCGATAACGATTTTGATAAGTGGAATGTTCTGCACAGGTTCCTTGTTTATGATGGAGAGCATAACTGGCCTCCTCAAGAAATCTGCACCCGGGCCGTCGAATGGATGGAAGTTTTGGCGATGAAAGAAAAGTTGAGACCTATAGATATCAGCTTGATCGAAAAAATATACACAGAGGAACTGGAAAAAGCACAACAACTGGAAGAGGAAGGTCAAGTTTACCGAGCTGTCTTTGAGTATGAAGCGATCGTTTTAACTTTTCAGGAATGGAAGGATACCAAAGAAATCGAAGATAGAATAAGCCATCTCAAGCAGAGCGAAGAATACAGGCAATTCATGAACGCTGAAAAGGCAATAAATGAACGAGAAGATCTCCATCGCCAAAGGTTTATTCAAACGTTTGCCCGAATAATGAAATACCCGGAAGCGGTTATGAATCTCGCCGACATATACTCTGAGCTTGGGATCAGCCAATTAATGTATAAAATCAAAAACAAAAAGAATATCCTCGAACACTCCCTCGCATCCCGCCTGCTCACAGAATTATTTGTTCATTCTGTCGAAGAAGGAGGGAGGTATTACGAAAAAGGGAATTATGAAATGGCCATTGTTTTCTACGAAATCGCAGCCAAAGCCAGCGAACATAAGCCTTTCCGTCTTTCGTACGTCCATTATACACTGGCCCGTTTTTATGCCTTGAATAACCAGAAGAAGAAGGCGTTAAAAATGCTCGATCGCGCTGTTGAGAACGGCTTTGACGATATCGAAGCCATAGAAAATCAGGAGGACTTGAAAAACATCAAAAATTCCGGCGAGTATAAAAAAATCATCAGAGGATTAAAGAAAAAAAAGTCAGAAAATCTTAGTTAAAACAATTTATTACTGAGACTTTACCTATAATACCTCTAATACCTCGAAATCAAATTTATAAGCGACAATGAAACATTCAACTGCGGTTATTCGTACAATATATAAACAGAGATATCTTCAGGATGAAAGAAGGTTAG
>CAYFVQ010000081.1:0-21880 GCA_964346585.1 uncultured Eubacteriales bacterium
TGTAAGCTTCAACATCACCCCAGCCCATATCGTCAGCCATAATAAAGACAACGTTGGGCCTTGCGGCAAAGGCTTTATCAAAGGATTTTTTCTTAACCTCATCTCTTTTGAATATATTCACGGAAAAAGAAATAATCCCAATTTTTTTTAAAAAATCCCGCCTAGTTGATCGATTTAAGAAAGGCATTTCAGAACTCCCTGATTTGTTTTGTCCCACTGCCTTGTATCAATTTGTCCTGCGCTCGTCATTGTACCACTAGGCCGGGAAAATATACATGAGTCCTGCCCGAAAACCTGTTTTTGAGGCCCTTGACTGCTTTGTTCTCTGTCTATTCGATCTGTGAGTTTATCTTGAATTCGACACCTTTTTATTTTTTGAAAGTGCGATGAATTTTAAGTCGTTGATCTCGACGTTAGGTTGGATATCCCTATTTCAGGAAATACATGGGTTGAAAATGGGGAAAGTCGTGATATGCTGAAACAAGGTAAAAAATGAAATTCCTATCTTTGAAAAATCCAAACCGTCTTAAAAATTCTTTTTTATTCGCGGCCTTTATTATCCTTTTGCTCGCATCTTCAGGGTGCACGCAAGGCCCACAGGGAAAAATGGGCAGCAAGGATTTAGCGCAGAATATTCCTGCCTGGTTTAAGGACGGCAAGTTTGGGATGTTTATTCATTGGGGGCCCTATTCCGTACTCGGAGGAGAATGGAAGGGACAGCGAATCGAACAGGGGGATATAGCGGAATGGATTATGCATCGGTTCCAAATTCCCGTTGAGGAATACCGGACGATCGCGGCCATATTCAATCCGACCGGTTTCGATGCCCGGAAATGGGTGTCACTGGCCAAAAAAACCGGGATGAAATATATAATCATTACATCCAAACATCATGACGGCTTCGCCATGTATGATTCAGGGGTCAGCGATTACGATATCGTGGACTACACTCCCTTTAAACGTGATCCTCTGCGAGAGCTGTCTGAAGCCTGTGCCGAGGCTGGTATCAAATTCTGTGTCTATTATTCCCACCGCGAGGATTGGGAGCACCCTTACGCCTATGGGAATTTCTGGGATTTTGATACATCGCAAACCAATCTGGATACAATGGATCATCCGGAGCTGTTCCGCCGCTATCTTGACGATAAGGCCATTCCGCAGTTAAAGGAGTTGCTGACCGGATACGGTCCTCTCGGTATCGTCTGGTTCGATAGGGGGATGTACACCCAGGAGCAAGGCCGGGAATTCGTCGATCTGGTTCACAACCTGCAGCCTGAATGTCTGGTCAACGGCCGGGTTGGCCATTATGACAAGGAGCTCCTGGGAGATTACCAGAGCATGACCGATAACGGTATGCCTATCGGGGGAATCGAGGAATACTGGGAAACCCCGCAAACCTTGAATGAGACATGGGGCTACAGCCAATTCGATCAAAACTGGAAAACCCCCGACGAAGTGATCAGACGTTTGGTCACAATCGTGAGTAAAGGCGGCAATTACCTGTTGAACGTCGGTCCGACAGGCCAGGGGATTATTCCTGATCCCTCGGTCAAAATTCTGAATGGGGTGGGAGATTGGATGCAGAAAAACTCGGAAAGCATCTATGGAACATCGCCATCTCCGTTTCCCTACGAGCTGCCATGGGGATACTGCACGCGAAAGGGCAGTCGACTTTTCCTGCATGTTTTCGACTGGCCCGAGAATGGACAACTGAGTCTAAATGGACTGAATAACAAAATCGAAAAAGCCAACTCCCTTTTGAATCCAAAAGAGGCACTCCCCGTGGACCGAGATGAAGCAGGTAGTATCATAATCGGTCTGCCCTCAGAACCGCCGGATGGCATTAACTCGGTTTTTATTGTTGAAATCGATGGAGATCCCGATATTGACCCTTATATCGTGGAGCAGAACGAAGATGGATCTGTGCTCCTGGACTACCTGTCTGCCTCCACAACAGGAAATGCCCAGAAACGATTCAACAGGCGTGGAGAGTCCGGACATTTTCATATTTCGAAAATGCAGACACCAGAGGACTCTGTGGAGTGGCATGTCCAAATGAACGCAACAGGATCGTATCACATTGACATCACTTATGCCGCAAGACCTGGATGGGAAAACGTTCGTTACATCTTAGAGATGGGGCAGGAAAGGATCGAAGGTACGATTAAATCCACGGAAGGATGGTACGAGTACAAAACCGAAAGGATTGGCCAACTCGCCGTGAAAAAAGCCGGCCGGACCGTGGTTAAAATCTATCCTAAAGACTCACTGGATCACTACCTGATGTATTTCAATAAAATAGAATTGAAGCCGGCCGGGCGCGGTGGTGTTGAGCCTGAAAATTCCGACTGATCTTTCGATTCAACAGCTCGTTTCGGAGAGAAACGGACCTCAATATTGAGGTGTCTCTGATCCCATGGATGATTTTGGCCGGCACCTCAAAATCCTCCGGCCAGAATAAAGCGAAAGAATTCCGGATGTCATTAAGTTAATTATTTCACGATTTAAATTTGACACTCCCCCCATAAATAAATATCCTTATCTCGGATATGAGAAGGGGACGAGTGGCCAATGAATGCCCGAAGTGTCAGATTAATAATCTTGATATAATATTAAATCTCCGTTGAATCATGGATCGCACCAATCGTAGAGTTTTCCTTCAAAATTTAGGCTTGGGAGCTGTTTCGCTGGCCGGACTCTGGAGTTGCCGTCCTTCCAAACCATCGGCCCGTCCCAATATTCTTTTCTGCATTGCTGACGATTGGGGCTGGCCACACGCCGGAGCTTATGGGGATAGGGCTGTAAGGACTCCTGCCTTCGATCGCTTGGCCAGCGAAGGAGTTGTTTTCGAACACGCTTATGTGATGAGTCCCTCCTGCACTCCAAGTAGAAATTCTCTCCTAACAGGTCAACACCACTGGCGGTTGGAGGAAGGCGCAAATCTGTGGTCGACCCTCGATGTCAAGTTTCCAGTTTATCCTCTTTTACTGGAAAAAGCGGGTTACCATGTCGGCTATTGGCGCAAAAGCTGGGGGCCTGGCGATCTCAAAGCAGGCGGCTATATTGACCGTCATCCGGCGGGCACTTTATATCCTGAGGGCTTTGAACAGTTCTTATCAGCCAGGCCTGGGAAGAAACCATTCTGCTTCTGGCTAGGAAGCTCTGATCCGCACCGGCCCTATAAACCTGGCTCGGGGAAGAATTCAGGCATAGATCTGGATACCGTTAAGCTCCCGGGCTTTTATCCGGACCGGCCTGAGATCCGTTCAGATATAGCCGACTATTATTTTGAGGTCCAGCGATTCGATGCGGACTGCTTACAGGCCATTACACTACTGGAGAAGGCCGGTGAAATAAACAACACCATGATCATCATGACCGGGGATAACGGGATGCCCTTCCCCCGTTGTAAAAGCAACCTCTATGAGATGGGAGTACATGTCCCTTTGGCCATTCGATGGGGGGATAAGATCAGACCTGGACGCCGGGTGACCGATTTTGTATCCTTCATTGATTTTGCGCCAACCTTTCTGGAAGCAGCAGGATTGAAGGCGCCTCAATCAATGACTGGCCGCTCTCTGCTGCCGCTTCTGAAATCGTCGAAATCAGGGCAAATAGAAAAGGTGCGTGACCATGTAATTTTTGGTAAGGAACGGCATGTGCCTGCGCAAGGGATTCCAGAGATGGGAGGATACCCCTGCCGGGGGCTTCGAAATCGTCGCTTTCTTTATATCCGAAATTTCGCACCCGACCGCTGGCCAGCCGGTGTTCCAGAAGGGGCAACTCACCCCATAGGTCGTTTTGCAGATTGCGATGATGGTCCGACAAAAGCATTCCTTATGGAAAATCGTAACCATCCAGATTATAAAACATTTTATGAGTTATCTTTTGCCAAACGACCAGCCGAGGAGCTGTATGATCTAGATAAGGATCCTGACCAGCTGAACAACATTGCCAATGATCCGTCTTACGAGCAGATAAGGAAAGAAATGTCAGCTCAACTCACGGCAGAACTCAAAGCCTCGGGAGACCCGAGGGCGACTGGCGCCCCTGTTCTCTTTGACCAGTATCCCTATCGTGCGCGTTATGAGCTGAACACTAACCGTAAATTGTAGTGGGGACATCACGGAAAGACGCCCACCCAGGTATTGCTGAAGTGGAGTACGCCAGGACTTTCAAATTTATCGAGGATAACCGCGACAGGACCATGAAGGTACTGATCGATCTCTGAAATCGGTAGATTCCGGGAAGAGGATGGAACTATCCAATTCGATACTGTTCCTGGCGAAAAGTACATTCTCCGCCCGGTCAGTGCTTCTTTATAAATTTGGGAGAAAAACATGAATCTATTCATGATCATTTTATTAGCTTTCAACTTTTTCTTAGCGCCTCCACACCAGAGTGAGGAAAAAAACCTAAAAGAATGTCGGATTGAGAATCGTTTCATGGTTTTCTCTATCAATCCTTCTGGCTATCTGAACATCGATAATAAGCTTTCAGGTCAAAGCTTTAATCTAAATTCCGAAATTTTTAGCATGATAGTAGAGAGAGATGCTAAGAATGTTCATCTGGAGAGCCGGAAATTCAAGTGTGAATCCATACAAAAGCTGTCATCCAACCGAATAGTAATCTTGTTTGTCGGGCAAATGGCCTGGAGAGGACTCGAAGTTCTTGCGGAGTATACCCTTCCTGAAAATGCCTGGTATGTCCGGAAGAGTATCCAGGTAAAAAACCTTGAAGAGAGCCCGATTCGTATCAAGGATATGGTGGTAGACAGGATCTCCTGGCCTGACTCTGAATCTCTGGCTGAACCGGATAATCCCTTGTTCCTGGAAAATCAGATTTTCTGGGGAATGGAATGGCCGATTGCAGACCCGGTAGTCGATTCGAAAGGATTCGCTTTTAAACATTATCCCGATTTCCTTATCAAACCCGGTGAATCATGGACCTCCAAAACCATGAGTTTTGGAGTTTCCGAACATGGCCGGATTGCTGAGGCTTTTGGTCGCTATATTCTGAGGATCAGGGCCAATCGGGTGGATTTTACTACTCTTTATTTCGACTGGCTCTGTCATGACAATTCAGGTCCGCTTGAATCCGAGATCCTGGCTAATTTTTCAGTCCTTAAAAAAATGAAGGAACTCTATGGCCTTCAATTTGATATCTATAACTCAGATGCCGGACTGGTTGAGTCCATGGGGACCTATTTTCCCCAGTATAAACCCATATTTGATAAACGCTTTCCCAATGGTTTGCAGACTATTGCTGAAGCTTCGGCCGATCTGGGGATGAAGCTTGGTCTATGGATAGGGCCCGACGGATTCGGCGATACTCCGGAAGAGATGGAGGCTCGCAAACAACAGCTGGTCTCATGGGTCCGTGATTTTAATGTAGGGCTGTTCAAATTGGATACGGTGGTTTCATCATTAAGTCATGAAAATAAATATATCCTGGAAAAAAAATATCAGGCCCTTGCCGATGCCCTTTCGGAAATTCGTGTCATCAGACCCGATTTTGTTGCTATTAATCACAGAGTGAACAACTCCCCCTATATGCTGACTATGACCGACTGTATCCTCTGGAAAGGCGAGGAGACCTATATCGATGTCCATATTACCAACTGGGATGCCTGGTTATTCAATCGCGTCTGTTCGGTTCGACGGGATCTCTCCACTACGTTTTACAAGGTCCCTTTCCGTCTGTTTGAAGACCACGGCATCTGCTTCAATAGTTGTGTTGAGCGGTGGGCGGATGATTTTGTAGTTCAGGCCTTCGGAAGGGCTTCGGTGATATCTCCTGAGATGTACGGAACCTTTTTCTTTCTTAAAGATGATGACTATCCCTGGTTGGCCAGATTGATTCAACTGCACAAGCAGTCGCACGAAATTTTAAAAACCTCCTTTTTACTTGAAGACGGAGATATAGCACACAGCGATGGCACTTCCGCAATGCTGGTTCTTCGTAATATGACCTGGGAGAAAATTGAAAAATTTGTTTTTTTGGATAATAGAATCGGATTGAATATTCCAAAGGGGACTCCTCTGGTTTTACGGCAGCGATATCCGTATGAGCGGCATCTTTCAAGAAATGGCGAAAATTATAAAGCAGGAGAGACTGTAAGTTTGGCCCTGGAACCTTTCGAAGTTAAACTTATCCATGTGGATTCTCAGGGAACCGATGATCCTTATATTCAAGGCATAAGTTATGAAATTATTCCTCGTCCTGATGAAAAAAAATTCGATGTGCTTCTTCTAGGCGAGCCCGGTTCTACCTATGATTTAAACTTTAATAATTTCGGGGAGAAAACCTTAACCTGGGAAACCGGAAAAGATGTCCGATTCAGAGATGGCAATCGGCTGAGAATTCATTTTCCGGGTAATCGAGTCGACAGGGATTATTTTTGCAGTCTGGGAGCCTTCAGGGAAATCGATCCCCTACAAGCAGATGGAGCATTTATGGGGGAGTTCGCCAAATTTACTCTCAATGATGACGCCCTGGAAGTCAGGGAAATGCTTGAGCTTAAAAAAACTCCCTCCGTTTATAAAGAGGTAGAGGATTGCCGTAAATATATTTGGGATAAGCTGATACAAACCCACGTATATAACAGGAATGCTTTCGATGACAATTCTGCTACGCGGTGGAGCGATGGTTATGCCATGCGGAGCCCATTTACCGGGACGCCTCGACCATATCGCAGCGAATCATCCCAATGGCGGATTGATATGGGAGAGTCCCTGAGTCTGGGAAAATTGGAGCTGGACATTGTCAGGAGATTAGAAGAGGCAAACATCGAAACTATCGAGCTGTCAAATGACCTGAAAACCTGGATTGAGATCAAAGTAAAAAATTTTCCGGATCTGAACAGATTCCCTTTTTATAAAGAGCTAAGGAGAAGGAGTGGAAACATCCGGATCCATGATGTTGCGGCCGGCGATGGAAAACCGGTCAAGCTGACAGTGGAATTTCCTGGGAATCGAAGCCGTTATATCCGAATCAAAGGAAAAAACTTCAGTGTGTCTGAAATTAGAGGATTCGATACAGCCGGCAGCCAACTCAACAGGTCAAAATGGCATGCGACAAATTTCTTTGGCGCCCAAGCACCTCCCAGCCGGGTTCTCCATGCCGTACACACCATCAACCGGTTTTGGCCCGGACAGGAATTAGCGGTTGCGGTTTATGCCGGAGAAGCAAAACTCGATCCTGTGGATGATGTTTATGCGGTGGCTCGTGTGGGAGACCAGATCATGGCTGCTCCCATTCGGGCACCCAGTTATCCCTATCATAACTATGAATGGAATTCCTGGTGGATCAAACGGGAAGGTTTGGAAGGCATGACCTTTCGATTTCCAGTGAAACCGGAATGGACGGGAAAAGAAATCAAAATTTATGTATTGATGTTTGGGGATCGTATTTCCGGAGCTAAAGCAAATCTTCACCTGGTAACACCCATGAAGCCTTTACTTCATCGGGTCCTGCATGTACGGTCTCACGACTGATTCCCTGACAGATTTTTCAGTTTTGGTGTTTGGTTGATCTGTTTCACTTTTCTGGTCATTGACTTCATCGTTTTGGATGTGATACTCGTATTTCAAGATGTCAGAGGATGGAAAATTGTGAAGAATAAGCAACAAGCCCAAAAGGAAATTCATATCTTTATGCGATGAAAACGATGTCGGCAATAAGTGTTGCATTTCTGCTTCTGTGTGGTTTTGATTCCCTCATGGAAAGGAACACTACTGCTTCCTGGGAATATCATGATGAATAATAACATTTCAAGACGCGAGTTTTTCAAACGGAGTATTTATGCCGGGACTGCACTGTCTTTGGCTGTGTCCGGGTGCAAGATGGGAAGGCGAACCGGCAAGCGGGCAGGCAAGCCGAATATTGTCTTTGTGCTTACGGATCAATGGCGGGCCCAGGCCACCGAGTATGCCGGTGACCCTAATGTGAAGACTCCCAATCTGGATGCTTTGGCCTCCCGGAGCATCAACTTCACTAATGCGGTCTCGGTTTGTCCGGTCTGCACTCCTTATCGCGCTTCGCTGATGACGGGCCGGTATCCGCTCAGTACGGGAATGTTCATGAACGATCTCTATCTGCCGAGCGAAGAGCTGTGCATGGCAGAGATATTCAAAAGGGCCGGCTACCAAACGGCCTATATCGGAAAATGGCATCTTGACGGACATGGCCGCGATGTCTTTATCCCCAGGGACCGCCGTCAGGGTTTTGACTACTGGAAGGCGATGGAATGCACCCATGAGTACAACGAATCCTACTATTACGCCGGCGATGACCCAACCAAACGCAAATGGAAAGGTTATGATGCTTATCCCCAAACGCAAGATGCCCAGAAGTACATCCGGGAACATGCAAAAAGCGACAAGCCATTCCTGCTGGTCATGGCCTATGGAAGTCCTCACTTTCCCCATAGTTATGCGCCGGATGAACTTAAGCAGCAGTATCCGGTGGACTCCATCAAGCTGCGGCCCAATGTACCGGAAAGGATGAAGGATCTGGCCCGGAAAGAAGCGCAAGGGTACTATGCTCACTGTACCGCTCTGGACGGCTGCATCGGGGATCTTTACAAGACTCTGGAAGAAACCGGGATGGCAAAGAATACAATCTTCGTCTTTACCTCCGATCACGGTGAAATGCTCGGGTCGCAGGGGCAACCTCCCAAGCGAAAACAACGTCCCTGGGACGAATCTGTTCGTGTTCCTTTTCTATTGCGCTATCCTGCGGACAGCGGCCGTAAGGGGCTCTCGGTGAAGGCGCCAATCAACACGCCTGACATCTTGCCGACGCTGCTGTCACTTGCTGGAATTGAAGTTCCAGAGACGATAGAAGGAGAGGATCTTTCACGCTTCATTCTGAACAAGAAGTTGGATGAAGATCGGGCCGCTCTGTTCATGAATGTATCCCCCTTTGATTTCCCTAACAGACAAGCATTCAGAGGCATCCGCACCTCACGGTATACCTATGTCCGCAATTCAGACGGCCCGTGGCTGCTGTATGATAACCAGGTTGACCCCTACCAGATGCATAACCTGGTTGGCATGGCTGAATATGCAGGGCTGCAGAAGAAACTGGAGGACAAGCTTCAATCCAAACTCCAACAGACAGGTGATGAATTCCACCCAAGGGAACACTACATGGAGGAATGGGGATATACAGTAAATAGTAATGGCGCTATTCCGTACTTCTTCGAGGGCAAAAAGCCGGAAAATTTCAAGGTGCAGAGCCCCAAGAACAAACCAAAGAAATCCCAGACGAAGAAATCATGAAACCACATATCACTGTACTAACCAGAGCATTAATTGGCCTGATGTTCTTATGTGCGTTTGTCGGTTGTTCAGATGAGAATCTCAAACCGGCTGCCGCTCTCGACGGGAACAACGACTCCAAATTAAAGTCTTTCGATACGGTATCACCGGAAGCATTTATGAATCCTCCTCTGGAAGCGAGGCCGGGGGCGTACTGGTGCTGGCTAAACGGCACTGTTGATCATGAACGGATGACCCGCGAAATGGAAGAGGCCAAGGCACTGGGTATGCGCGGTTTCGAGATCTGGGATATCGGCGTCTACAGGCCAGGCGGCATGGTGCCCGCCGGCCCGGCTTTTCTTGGCGAAGAATCCTTAAAGAGCATCAAACATGCGATGACCGAAGCCAAGAGGCTGGGGCTCGAACTCAATATGATCGCGGCCAGCAGCTGGAACGCCGGCGGCGCATGGGTCAGGAAGTCGGAGGGCAGCAAGAGGCTCGCCAGCAGTTCGCTCGATGTCACAGGACCGAAAAAATTTAAAGGTGTGCTTGAACTACCCTGCGATAAAGAAACCTATTATTCCGACATCTCTGTACTGGCAGTTCCTCAGTCCGAAGACAAAAAACTCGCCTCGCTTGATCTCGGGATAGATCTGACCGGAAACATGGATGAGAAGGGAGTTCTTACCTGGGATGTCCCCGAGGGGAATTGGATGATCCTGCGCTTTGTCTGCCACGGCACAAATCAGCGCCTGATCGTTCCGAGTCCCAATTCTGATGGTCTGCTGATCGACCATCTCAGCGCCGAAGCAACCGAAAGACACATGCTGCACATGATAAACAAACTCGGAGAGGTTGACCCGGGACATAAAATCATAAAGATCATGTCACATGACAGCTATGAACTCGATGCAGCAAACGACTGGACCGAGGATTTTATCGATGAGTTTAAGAAACGCCGTAATTATGATCCCGGTAAATACCTGCCGCTGCTTGAAGGCTGGGCGCTGGATGATCCGGATGTGCAAACCCGCTTCCTGGCCGACTATCACAAAACCGTGGGTGAGCTGGTGGTCGAACGGCATTTCCGCATAAGCCGTGAAGTTCTGAATCGTCACGGCATGGAACTCTGCGCCGAGGCAGGTCACGGCGGCTTTCCCCGGGTTGATCCGATCTGGGCACTGGGTGAATCAGATATCCCACGAGGTGAATTCTGGAACGGTAAGCGTTTCTGGGTGACCAAAGAGGCGGCCAGCGCAGCCCACCTCTATGGACGCCGCTTCGTTGATGCGGAATCCTTCACCGGTTGGCGCCACTGGCTGGACGGTCCGCTGCACTACAAGCAACTCTTTGATGTCGCCCTTTGTGCGGGTCTGAATCGCCTGACTTTTCATACTTTTGCCCACAATCCGCCAGAAGCGGGATTGCCCGGTTACGCTTACCACGCCGGGGAACATTTCAACGCCAATAATACCTGGTGGAAGCAATCCGGCCCGATGCTCCTGTACATGGCCCGTTGTTCCTATATGATGCAGCAAGGCGATTTTGTCGCTGACGTTTGTTTTTACTACGGCGACCAAGCGCCGAACCTCGTGCCTTCCCGCCGGATCGACCCGAACATCAAGCCCCGGTACGCCCTGGACAAATGCCTCCACTGTGGACGTCCGGTACCAATAGACTTTCGACCGCTGGGCAGCGGCTACGACTACGATTATATCGATGCCAACTCGATCATCAATCGCATGACGGTCGATCCCGAAACCGGGCAGCTTATCGTGGGTGATATGAGATACAAGGTGATGGTCCTTCCAAAACACGATCATATCAACCTCGACGTATTGGAACGAATCCGAGATCTCGTGAAACAAGGCGCAACCATAGTCGGGCCGGTTCAGCCGATACACACCCATTCACTGACTGATTACCCTGCGGCCGACCGGGAAGTCGCAAGAATCGGCGTAGAACTCTGGGGAGACGAAAAATCGACCGATCACACAGCCCCCCGCAGCCGGAAGTTTGGCAAAGGCCGAGTATACACGAATATGACATCGCGTCAGGTGCTGGCAGAGATGGGTGTTCAACCTGACTTTACTGTGCTGAAAGGCGGTTCGCAAGAGGGACCGGATCGGGTCGATTACATTCACCGCCGCGCAGATAATGCCGACGTCTATTTCGTCTGCAATGGCGCGAAGGAAACCAAAACGCTGCTCTGCCGGTTCCGTGATGCTGAGGGAAGACCCGAAATCTGGTATCCCGTCTCAGGTGAGATTTGTTCGCCAAAGGCAGTTACCCGCCATCCCGACAACTCCTGCCACATCGAGCTAGAACTCCCAGCGATCGGATCGGCCTTCGTCGTATTCCGCCGCGATGGTCATCCGCCGAAAAAACCTGCCCCTATTTTCGCTGACACATCAACAGAAAGCACCTCGATCAAAGGGAAATGGGCTGTGAAGTTCCAACCAGGACGGTTTGCACCCAAATCTGTTGAATGGGACAAACTGATTGACTGGACAAGTTCGGAAGAGCCCGGCATCAAGTATTTTTCAGGCACGGCCATCTACTCCCTCCAGATTGAAATGCCGGAAACCGCTCCCAGAGACTTCTGGCTGGACCTTGGCAACGTATGCGAAGTGGGCGAAGTCAGCATAGACGGGCAGGATCTCGGAACTGTCTGGACCTATCCCTTCCGCGTAAAAGTCCCGGCAATATTGCTCCGCAAAGGCTCTCACCTGCTCGAAGTGAAAGTCACCAACGTTTGGAATAATCGCCTTGTCGGCGACCAGTTCCTTCCCGAAGAAGAGCGCATAACACGCACCAACCTGCAAGGGCAACACTCACAAAGCAGCCCGCTGGTTCCTTCGGGTTTGTTAGGACCGGCAACTCTTCAGCCAGTGAAGCAAAACTGAGATATTGTTTTTTTAGAAATGAAAAATGGTTTGGTTAATTTCAAGCCAAAGGTGTAGATAACCGCTTATCCGGCACCACTGAGTGAACAGATATTGACATTAGTCGAAGGATAAAACGAAATCTCGAATTAATGACTGAGGACACAACAGTGAAGTTAAGAAATATTTTGTACAGTTTGTTATTGATTATCACTATTACAGGCGAAATCAGCTTGGCCAAAGAGGCAGGCGAGGCAAGCCACTCGCCTCGAATCGTGAATATCATAAACTTCATTCGGAAGTGTGAACCTCGAATTGAATGGATAACTGAAGATGTTCTGTACGAGACGGTTGTCGAACAGATAAAAACCATGAAGAAGCATCAACTAAAAGGAACTTTTCTTCTTCAGTATGATGCGCTTATGGATGTCAGGTATCAGAAACTGCTTAAGGGATTGCCCGCAGAGATGTTCGAGATCGGCGCCTGGTGGGAGGTTCCGCAGCCCCTAGTGGAGAATAGCGGTTACCGGTGGCGGGGGAGGTTTCCCTGGGATTGGCATGCTGATGTTGGTTTTGCAACCGGTTACTCGCCGAAAGAGCGAGAGAGGCTGACGGATACATATATGGCCGACTTTAAGAGGGTTTTCGGCTACTATCCGAAATCGGTGGGGTCATGGTTCATTGATGCTCACACATTGCAGTATATGCATGACCGGTACGGTATTGTGGCGTCGTGTAACTGTAAGGACCAGATAGGGACCGATGGATACACCCTGTGGGGCGGCTATTGGAACCAGGGATATTACCCCAGCAGGAAGAATGCCTATATGCCAGCCCAGAATGCTGATAACCAGATCCCAGTTCCTATATTCAGGATGCTGGGCAGCGATCCCATTCATCAGTATGACAGTGGACTGGGAACCGATCGGCAGCGTGTCATTTCGCTCGAGCCGGTATACGAGCGAGGGGGAGGCGATGCCGATTGGTGCCGTTGGTATTTCGATGCTTTTGTCGAGAGTGCAGCAATGGGGTATGGTTATGTCCAGGCCGGGCAGGAGAATTCGTTTACCTGGAATCGAATGAGCAAGGGATATACGGTACAAATGTCAATGATCGCCGGGTTACTTAAAGAGGGGAAAGTGACTGTGCAAACGCTGGGTGAGACAGGTAAATGGTTTAAGGATAAATACAAGGTCACTCCACCGACTTCGGTTACCGTGCTAAAGGATCACTCTGAGAAGGATCAAAAAACCGTTTGGTTCAACTCGCGGTTCTACAGGGCCAATCTGCTCTGGGACCAGGGAACCATGCGATTCAGGGATATTCATCTCTTTGATGAGACTATTGCATCCGATTATCTCACAAAAAGAGGCACGTCAAGCCAGTGTTTTTACTATACGCTGCCTTTTGTTGACGGATTTATCTGGAGTTCTTTGCAGACTGTTGCAGGTCTTCGGTTAAAATCTGCCGGGGGGCTGGAGATAAAGGGAGGTGATCCGACAGTAGATGATCGCACTGAGGATGAACTCGTGGTACGATGGCCTATCCATTCACCTGAGGGAGAAATCGTCATAGTATTCAACGAAACGTCTATATCTGTTTCCGCAGAAGGAGTTAAGACAGACAACTGGTTCCTGGAGTTGTCTTTCGATAAAAAGGCTGATCTGCCTTTCCGCAAGATAGACCGTAAAAAAGTATCATGTAATTATAGGAACGCCCCTTATGTCATATCAGCGATACAGGGGGTATTCACAAATGAACCCGGCTCCGGTTTGCGAATCATTCCAGAGGATAAACGTATTGTTTTGGATTTTTCCTCAAGGTAATCGTTATGAATGAAATAGGAGGTAAATAAATATTATGGAAAGAAGAGATTTTTTAAGCTTATCAACTGCTGCAATAGGGGCATTAATGGCAGGTCCCTTGTTCAATTCATGTCAGAAAAAAACATCTCCTTCAACTCATGATAAGCCGAATATAGTATTCATAATTATTGATGACCTTGGATGGAAAGACGTTGGTTATATGGAATCAAAGTATTATGAAACACCCACCATTGACAGGCTAGCTAAACAGGGGATGATATTTACCCATGCTTATGCCAATGCCGCCAATTGTGCGCCTACTAGAGCATGCTTGCTTACCGGTCAATATTCTCCTCGACACGGAGTATACACAGTGGGTTCTTCTGCCAGGGGAAAATCAGAAAACAGAAGGTTAATACCCATTGAAAATAGCAGAGAGGTGGATCTAGCTAAAATAACCGTAGCCGAAGCGCTTAAAAATGCAGGGTATATCAGCGCTGCAATTGGGAAGTGGCATATAGGACAAAAGCCTGAGCAGCATGGCTTTGATTTTGGCATCGATAGGAATGAGTTAAATGTAGAAGGACATTTTTCTAAGAACGGAGAATATTTGACTGACTTATTGACCGGTGAAGCGATAAATTTTATTAAAAAAAATAATCCCAATACAGAAAAAAAACCCTTCTTTTTGTACCTGTCTCATCATGCTGTTCATACTCCAATTCGTGCCAAGAAAAACATGATAGAAGCCTTTGAAAAGAAGCCCGCCAATGATTGTCATAACAACGCGACATATGCGGCAATGATTAAAAGTGTTGATGAGAGTGTGGCTCGCATTATCAATGTCCTGGAAGAGCTGGGGCTAAACAATAATACCCTTCTTGTATTTTTTTCCGACAATGGAGGACATGGAACATACACTTGCCAGAAACCTCTAAGGGGCGGAAAAGGCATGTTTTATGAAGGAGGGATCAGGGTGCCCATGTTTGTGTACTGGCCGGGAAAGGTAAAACCGGGAAGCACGTGTGAAGAATCTGTCATAGGCACGGATTTCTATCCAACCTTTCTTCAATTGGCAGGGATAAGCGCTCCGCAAAACTATGCGCTGGATGGAACAAGTATCCTGCCATTGTTAAAAGGGGAAAAAAAGCTGAGCAGAGAATCCTTGTTCTGGCATTTTCCCTGCTACCTCCAGGCGTACAAAGGTATGACCGATGAATCCAGAGATCCACTTTTCAGAACTCGGCCGGTCAGTGTAATCCTGAAAGGAGACTGGAAGTTATTAATGTTTCACGAAGAATGGGTATTGGATGGTGGAATTAACAATTTGGATGAAAACAATTCCATCGAATTATACAATATCAAAGATGATGTAGCAGAACAAAATAATGTAGCACAAATCAACACCAGGAGAAGAGATGAGTTACTTAAAGAACTTATTGATTGGCAAAAAAACATCAAGGCTCCGGTTCCTAAAAATCCAAACCCTGAATATATCGATATTCAAACCAGGCATTTTATAATCGGAGGAAGGCAATCCAAATGAAGATAGAGAAAGTTGACGTCATACCCTATGGTGTTCCTATTCGTGCATTTGCTGATGCTTATACTGGATTTTCGGTATCCAATGCAGTTTTGGTTAAAATGACAACGGATACAGGGATTGTAGGATTCGGAGAGGGCTGCGCATGGGAACCGGAGTTTTATGGCGAGACATTAGAATCGGTTGCTTCAACTATCGAGAAGTACATTGCTCCAACTATTATCGGAGAAGATCCATTAAACATCAACCGCATCCTGGCCATCATTGACGCGACTTTGGCCCGCGTGACCTGTGCCAAAGAGGGTGTGGATCTGGCACTTCACGATCTTGCAGGTAAAATTCTAAATGTACCGGTGTATGTACTTTTGGGTGGAAAGTTTAGGGATATGATCCCCGTGGCTTCAGAGATTGGTATTGATTCGCCTAAAAAGATGGCTCAAAATGCATTGGATGTTCTTGACCTGGGTATTCGCGTGATTAAGATTAAGGGATCCGATGATATGGATCTGGATGTACAGCGCATCCATGCAGTTCGCGAAGCGGTTGGAGAGAACATCCCCTTACGACTCGATCCCAATGCGGCTTGGGATGTGCCGGGTACCATAAAAAACATGCGGGCTGTGGAAAATTGCAACCTCCAGCTTTTGGAGCAGCCTGTCCCAACGTGGGATTTAAAAGGCATGGCCCATATCCGCAATAAAATTGGTGTGCCTGTTATGGCCGACGAATCGATCTGGACACCGCAAGATGCCATAAAAATAGCTGATTATGGCTCTGCTGACATTCTCAATATTAAGATTGCCAAATCGTGCGGGCTCCATCTAGGTAAAAAAATTGAAGCCACAGCAGAGGCCCTGGGTTTACCCTGTATCGTAGGAACAGAAATCGAACCAGGATTTTCCCTGATTGCCAAACTCCATTTGGCGGCCTCCATGAAAATCCATCCCATGGCCAGTGAATTCACTGAACTCTCTCTGCTCAAAGAAAATGTTCTCGACCAGAATATCGAAATCATCGATGGGTGTGTGAAAGTACCAGATGGACCTGGATTTGGCGTGGGATTGAACGAGGAGGTATTTAAGAAGGTTCGATTAGTAATATAACTAGTTATAATTATGTACAAAAAACTCACAATCATGAATTTCAAACGAATGCCCAAATTGAGGGGGAGAATGGCCAACGAATACCCTAATTGTCAGACCAGCAATCCTAATCCAGTTGAACTCTCTGAGGAATGTCTATCCCTCTGTTATGTATGAAGTATATTATGAGAACAAAAATCTGTGGCTTGGGAAATCAAACGGGATATCCGAAGACCGCTGAAGACGCGCAAAAGCAAACTGAGGCATGAGCCTGATCAGGAGATAATCATGAAAAAAATATTTCTAGTTTTTGTAGGGATAATGTTCTCCATGTCAATGGAAGCGAAGGAACCTCCGATTCCAAAAAATTTGAGAGTCCCCGCACGAGGATTCATTAGCTCGCAGCCCGCAGAAACCTGGCAGCAGGGATTGATCGCCGGGAATGGCACCATCGGCGCCAATGTCCTGAGCCGTCCGCTGGACGAGACCATCATCTTCACCCACGAACGTCTGTTCCTGCCCAAGGGACCCCCTGTGATGCCGCCCCTGATTGCACCGCGGCTTTTCGAGATCCGAAGGCTGATCGATCGCGGGCTGTACCGACAGGCCACACAACTGGCCTTCGATCTTTCGGAGCAGGAAGGATTCATGTATCCCGATCCTTTTGTTCCAGCCTTCGATCTTAATATCCGGATGGACACGAAAGATGAGATCTTCGACTACATGCGCTCCGTAGACTTTCAAACCGGGGAAATCACTGTGCACTGGGCCGACAGCAACGGAGTGTACGAACGCCGACTGTTCGTCTCCCGCAAGCACGGAGTGGCTGTCCTGTTGATATCCGGTCCAGAACAAGGAGTGAGCTGTCGACTCAGACTCAAAACCCGGGAGCCCAGCCCAAAACTGGATTCACGTAAACTGGAAAATTCTGCCAGGGTATTTCAGAAAAACATCACCGACATTGTCATAACGGCGGAACATTCCGCTCTGACCATCCGGAACAGCTTTGCCCAGGCCTACCCAGGGAGCATCCATGCTCTGGAGGGCGTGGCCCGCGTGTTCGTGAAGAACGGCACGGCTTCACCAGAGGGAGAGACACTGGTCATTAAGGGCGCGAACCAGGTTATGTTGTTCATAGATATCCAGATGATCTACGATCCCAAGAAATCTCACATCGAAAATACAAAAAAAAGCTTGGCCGCTTTGCCTCCGGATTACTCAAGTCTTCTCAAGGAACACGCCCGCATTCACGGAGAACTCTTCAACCGGGTGAAACTGGATATCGGAGGAGGCTCGGACCATGGCTTAACCACCGAGGAACTGCTGGCCAAGACTTCAAATGAACAGCTCTCCAAAGCTCTTATCGAAAAGGAATTCGATGCCGGCCGCTACAATATCATCTCCTGCACCGGTGAACTCCCTCCAGTCCTGCAGGGCGTCTGGGCCGGGACCTACTCACCATCCTGGGCCAGTGATTTCACTCACAACGGAAACGTTCCTTCTGCCATCGCCAGCATGTTGATGGGCAACACCCCCGAGCTCATGTTAGCCTATACCTCTTATATGGAATCGATTGTCCCCTACATGGAACTCAATGCCCGGCGCATTTTCGGAGCACGGGGGATCATCCTCCCTTCCCGGTCGACCACCAACGGTTTCAATAATTCCTTCGCCCCCAGGTTCGCGGGCGCCTTCTGGGTGGCCGGCGCAGCTTGGGCCGCACACTTTTTCTATGATTATTTCCTGTATGCAGGAGACCGGAAATTCCTGGAGGAGCACGCCCTACCCTTTATGGAGAAGGCGGCTGTATTTTTCGAGGACTATCTCTACGAAGGCCCTGATGGATCATACATATTCTCTCCCACACAATCACCGGAAAATACACCCGGCAACTCAGACTCCCAGGGATCGTTCAACGCCACCATGGACGTGGACGCCGCCAAGGAACTCCTGCGAAATCTGATTGCGGCCTCCCAGGAACTGGGAGTCAACCACGACAGGATCCCGAGGTGGCAATCCATGCTGGAAAAGATGCCCGATTACCAAATCAATGAGGACGGCGCCATTAAGGAATGGCTGACGCCCAAACTGGAGGACCAGTACAAGCATCGGCATTCCTCGCATCTCTATGCCCTCTATGACGGCATCCCTGATGAGATCGCCCTGGATCCGAAGCTTAAGGAAGCCTTCAAGCGCGTGATCGAGATCAAGCTTGACCGGCACTGGAAGGGCAATGCATCAGGGTTCATGTCCTTCGGGGTGGTGCAGTTGGGGCAGGCGGCCACCAGCCTGGGAGAGGCGGAACTGGCCTATGAATGCTTGAAACCCCTGGTCAACCGCTACTGGCTCCACAATCTGGCTTCCATGCACAACCACAAATCACTCTTCAATATGGATATCAGCGGGGGAATGCCCGCTGTGATCATCAAGATGCTGATGGCATCCAAGCCGGGATCGATCGAGCTGTTGCCAGCTCTGCCTAAAGCCTGGCCTAAAGGCAAGGTTACCGGGCTTCTAGCACGGGGTGGATTCGAAGTCGACATAACCTGGAAGGCCGGGAAATTGACCGAGGCCATCCTTCGTTCCAAGGTCGGAAATCCTTGTCGTTTGGTCTACAAAGAACGGAGCGTGGAGTTCGCCACTGAGGTCGGTCAGACCTATCGATTCAACGGAACTCTCAAATCTGGAAAGAAACAGGAATCATGGGCTGGATTTTAACTAACATTGTGAATCATTTTATAGCGGAGGATCAAATGGGTCATATCACTCGAAGAAATTTTCTTAAAACAGTCGGATGGGGCGCTTTGGGTTTCTCTCTGGAAGCCTGCCGATCAGCAGGGAAAAAGAATCGAAGACCAAACATCCTGCTCATCACAGCAGATGATATGAACTATAATTCTCCCGGCTGCTACGGGTCCTCTGTTCCGGGGATCACTCCCAATATCGACCGCATGGCGGAAGAAGGGATGCGATTCTCGAATGCTCATGTCAATATCGCTGTCTGTCAACCCTGCCGGCAGTCTCTCCTGACAGGACGCTACGCATTCCGGCATGGGGGCGAGGGTTTCAATCCCATTTGGCTCGAGGTCCCGACTTTGAGCGAACAGCTGAGAGCAGCCGGATATTGGAATGGAATTCTGGGTAAAGAAAAACACCTCAAGCCAGATAGCAAGTTCTGTATGGATTTTGTGCGCGGAGAGAAGGCGTTGGCTTCCGGAATGGGAATCGGACGGGACCCGGCCAAATATAAGGCATTCGCGCAGGAATTTTTCAACCAGGCCCGCGCCAGAGGTAAGCCTTTTTTTCTAATGGCCAATTCTCATGACCCCCACCGGCCGTTTGCAGGAAGCGAAGGCGAGAAAAAAAGCTGGGGAAGAGACTTGCCAGAGGTGAGGCGATGGATCACCGAAAAGGAGGTAACTGTGCCTGGATTTTTGCCAGACATTCCTGATGTCCGGAAGGAAATCGCAGAATATTACACATCCGTCTATCGGTGTGACGAGGTGGTGGGCAGCATACTTGAAGCCCTAGACGAATCGGGCTATAGAGAGAACACTGTGGTCATGTTCTTAAGCGACAATGGGATGTCCTTCCCATTTGCCAAAGCGAACTGTTATCTGAACAGCACCAAAACCCCCTGGATCGTGCGATGGCCGGGGAAGATCCGCATGGGCTCTGTGAACAATAAGGATTTTATATCCGGAATAGATTTTATGCCGACCGTTCTTGAGATCGTGGGTCTCCCCCAGGTAGAGGGGATGGATGGACGGTCTTTTGTCCCGCTGCTTCAAGGGAAGAGCCAACCCGGGAGAGATTCTGTATTTACTGAGTTTCACCAGACATTCGCTAAAAATAGATATCCAATGCGTTGTGTTCAAACAGCCCAGTTCGGCTATATTTTTAATTTCTGGCCGGATGACCAAACAAAAATGACCATGGATTCAACAAGTGGATTGAGCTTCAAAGCTATGCAGAAAGCCGCGCGAAAAGACAAGGAGATAGAATCACGAGTCAGGCTTTTCTCCTATCGGATTCCTGAAGAGTTCTATAACTTGGATCAGGATCCGGATGCTCTGGAAAACCTTATCCAGGATCCCAGGTATTCGGATGAAATTGAGGTTTTTCGCAATAGGCTTGAAGCGTACATGGCCGAGGCTGGCGACCCTGCGCTTGAAGCTTTCCGCCACCGGGAGAATCCAGACGAAATCGCCCGATTCATGCAGGAGCAGAGAATAAAATCAGGGAAAAGGTGAACCTTTAGCTCCTGATTTTTTAAACCTCTACGGTAGAAGTCACAGGTCCAAATCCCGTATCGCCCACTACCATCCTGCCCACCTTTAACCGGAACTATTCTTAATTCGTTAGGAGATGTAGGGCAGGCTTTAAGCCTGATCTTTCTGGTGCTTACTCCAAATAGTCAAAGCGTATTCAACCCATATAATTGGGATCATGCTACACCAGGCCGTTGGTTCGAGGGGCTATTACACTTCAGTTCAAATATCTTAATCACCCACTGTATCTTCATACTTCGCAATAATTGCATCGCCCTTTTCAATGAGGTCATTTGCAAGCGGCTCAACCTGATGCTCATCCAATATGCTCTTCACTATTCTGTTAGCTTCAGCAGGCACTTCTTTATCGTCCATCTCCAGCAGGTCAAGTTTTTTTCCCTCCCAGAATGTGAGCTCGCCGCTAAGATATTTCATAGTGTGAGGATGTGTCAGAAAGTCATGTCCATGCCTGACTTCTTTAACGGCATCCAAACCTATTTTCTCTTCTGATATTTCTACTTTATGCAGATGGTTCTTGCAGCAATCCCACATATAGGAATCAACAATTAGCTGTTCAAAAGAGATTCCTTTAGCTGACCTGCCCCCCGTCTCTGTGCCACCTTCATAATTAGATTTTTGCCCCATAAGCCTCTGGGGCAAGTGGCTTATACCCTAAAAAACTATGAGGTCTATACCTGTTATACTCTCTTCGTCAGCGAGGCCCAATCCCAAAAGCAAAATTAACAGGGGTGTCTGAAATGTCGCCCGGCGTATTTTAATGATTTATCACTTTCTTCTATTCTTAAAAGCCGATTGTATTTGCATGTCCTTTCGCTTCTGGTCACACCAGTTTTTATCTGGCCTGAATTGATAGCCACGGCAAGATCCGCTAGCCAAGTGTCTTCCGTCTCTCCGGACCTCTCTGATACTTGGACTCCGAAATTGTTTCTGAAGGCAAGTTGTGCGGCATCAAGGGCTTCACTCAGAGTTCCTATCTGGTTAACTTTGAGGAGCACCGCATTTGCCGCGCC
>CAYFVQ010000082.1:0-6239 GCA_964346585.1 uncultured Eubacteriales bacterium
ATCATGCCGGCGAAGACTTTGAGCAGCAGAGTATCGTATTCCTCTCCAATTTTTTCGAACATCATAGACAGGGCCTGTTGTCTGGTGAAAGAGAAATCTCGATAGATTCTTTTTGTCGTGATGGCGTCAAAAACATCACAGATTTTCACTATCTTGCTGAAGAAATTCAGGTCTTTCTTCTTCCAATTCTTCGGATACCCTGAACGATTCGCCCAGACATGATGTTCCAGCGCAACGGAAAGCGCTCTTACAGGAAAATAGCTCAAGTCTTGAAGCAGAACCAGTTTCGTCACCCCACGTACGGGATGTTCCTGCATGACCTTCCATTCCTCATCATCCAGTTTGCCCTTCTTATTCAGAACTTCCAAAGGGATTTCCAATTTCCCGATATCATGGAAAAAAGCACTCATGCCCAATTCCACCAAATCTGTTTTTTCGAGGCCCAATCGCCTTCCGAAGGCAAGAGCCAGAATGGTCACGTTTATCGAGTGGTTGAGCGTGTATTCCTCATAGTTCTTTATATTCGTCATGCCGAGCATGAACGACTCATCATAGCTGATAAGGTTGATAATGGTCTGGATCAGTCTTCGCGTCGTCTTGAAGTGAAGCTTTTCATGCTTCTTTTCTCTCTCCATTACCTCATGGAGATGTACGATGCTCTTCATAAAAACCTTTTTGCACGACCGTTTGATTTCGTCAGGAGTCATCCTCAGGCTTGTTTCATAATCATGAAGTTTCTCAATGAATATATGTTTTATTCCGCAGCTCTCCATTGCCGCTGTAAAATCCTCAAAATGTCTCAGTTTTCTTTCTTTTGCTTTAGCCAGAATCACAATGAAAAGCGTTAACTCTTCCGCTGTTAAACCGGGTTTGAACCCGATCGCCTCAATCTCGTTGTCTTTGAATTCGCCCACTAGAAATTTGAATCTCTGGTAGCTGTGAAAATCAATTTTTATCCGGATTGCATTGAAAAACAGTGCGTTTCCCCGGAACTGCAGGATGGCCTTTCCCAAATTCTTTAACATGCTCTGGATCAAGAAAAAGAGCGGCTTGAGCTGCTGGATAAATGCCTCGTTATTGGGTTCGAATATCTGGGCAAGCTTCAACGTCGAGGTTATACGGAGAAAAAGCTCTTCTATGGTCTTAGACAGAGTCTTTTTTTCTTCGTCTGTGTATTTCGGCGCTACTCTTTGGTTTCTTTCTTCTACCATTTCATTCAAATCCTTATCATGACTTATTCACCTGAAGGCTTCTTTTCGTCTGGAGGCGGCTTTTCACTTAGAGGAGACTCTTTATCTGGAGGAGGCTTATCACCAGAAGGAGGCTTTTGGCTTGGGGCAGGCTTTTCGCCCGAAGGTGGCTTTTCCTCTGAAAGGGGCTTTTCATCTTGAGGAGATTTTTCACCAGAAGGAGGCTTTTCGCCCGAAGGTGGCTTCCCGCCTGGAGGTGGCTTTTCACTAGGAGGCTTTTCTTTGGGAGGGGGCTTTTCTCCTGAACCAATACGGCTCAACGCAAGCGTGCATGCCTCGCGGACGGATTTGCCGAATACCTTGGTCCCTTCCTCCAGAATCCGTCTGGCTTCAGGGGTGGGAACTTTTTCCAGAGCCGAAACAGCCGCAATCCTCGTTTCATTATGACTATGAGCTGAGAAAAGTTTCCATTTTTTCAAGATGGAACGAAAAAGGTCATACACCACTTCTTTCTGTGCATTCGCCAGGAAACTCAGGAGAGATTTTTTCTCCACTTTCGTTCTCTTCCTGAATTCTTTAGCTACTGTTAAATCCACGATAAAATCAAACGTTTCTTTATCGCCCACATACTTCAGGTTCTCTGCAGCAAACGCGCGCACTTCAATGTCTTCATCGCTCAGAAACTGGATGAGAATTTGATTGGCCTCCTCGTTAGCAGCGACTCCCAGAATTCTAACGATCTCTAGTCTTATTTCTTTATTCGGGTGCTGGATAAAGTCCTTAAGAAAATGAAGGTCTTTCAAATCGCTGACTGTCTCCAACATGGCTATGACTTCCAAGGTGAGAGCCACGTTGCTCCCTTTAGCCATGTACATCAGAGCCCCGATGTCCCTTTTCCCTGCTTCTCTTAAAATATCTAAAGCCCTTTGTTTATGAGCAGGTCCTTTTGGATTCTCCCATACCATGCCCACGACTGAAACCGCACCAGGCCCCAGAAACTCCAGGTAATTGAAGAAAGAATCATGATCCTTCACTTTTTCTTCCAGGTACAGCTTTTTTAAAATTGACATAAATCGTTCATCTGTGGCGTTTTTCATAACTTTATCCAGCAGGCTGACTTTATCTGGAGATTTTTCCAGAAAAATCTCCTTCAGCTCGTGAATATTCTGAATAGCGGTTAACGCCTGGGGAAAATCAGCTTTGTGCACGATATCGTGAAAATATTTTTCTAAAATCTTTAAAACGTCTGAGAACCTGTCAAGATTTTCCTCATAATAGAGAATTTCAAAAAGCAAGTCCACAAGCTCGGCTGAAGCAGAGACCTTCTTATCCTGTTCAACCAGTTTCTCTACTTCAGGGAGTTCTTCTTTTTTGATCGTGGGTATTCGAGAATCAGATTCCTCGCTCCCTTCCATATCTCCTTCACCCTCTCCCTTTTCTTCTTCTTGTGGGCCAAAAACGAGCATATCGCTTTTAGCTTTTGACTCGGCATAATCTTCTGACTTCACATCGAGTTTACCTTCTGAGAATTTCTGCGGGTCAACCTCAAAATCGAGTGATTTATCGCCGCCACCAATGTTTAAGTCCAGGAATTCATCGATCGCATAATACCGAATGTTGATGAAATCTTTTTCCCAGAGAAGACCGACCGCATCGCTCTCTTCAGGAGGAAGGTCGATCGCTTCTTTTAATGTGTCCAGAAAATACTGAAGCTCTTTATCCTCAAGGCCTTTATAAAAAGTAAGCTCTCTCATTCCATCCTTAAAAAGGAAGAAGGGAAGGCTTCTCTTCTTTTCTTCATCCTGAAAGGCAATCTCATATTTATAGGTAAAATCAAACTCTTTGATACCAATACGGAATTCCTTGTACACATCGAGAAATTCCTTTAATTTTCCAGCAAAAATGCCCACGGATTTCTCAATTGAGGGATTCCCGGGAGGATAAAGCTTCAGGGTAGAGAATGCTGTGTCAAAATACTTGAAGAGCATCTTGACTTTGTTCAGCTCAGCTGGGTCTATTTTTTCTTTTGGAGGCGGCTTGGCTGAAGCGAATTTCTCCGGAGGCGGTTCTTCGGGGGTAGACTTTTCCGGCGTGGGTTTCTCTAGAGCCGGTTCCTCCGGAGCCGAATTCTCCGGAGTGGATTTTGCTTCTGGCTCTCCTGGGCCGCCCTGTTTTTTGAATTCGTCCTGTTCCATTTCCCCTGTTTTCCTATATTACCAATATTTCTCCCTTATTGACAGAGCAATTTTTGTTAGCCGCATTCTTCACGCCTGATTCCTCGGACAGCCGGAACTATAGTTGTCCCGAAAGGCTGCGTCTCCCCCTGTTTCCCCCGCCAACTTTCAGTGTGCAGCTCTCGCATGCCTCATTTTAACATATATCTTTAACCATTAATCAATCCTCTCCAAAGGTGATTAGGGGGAGGATTTTTCACCCTCTTTTTTCCCCCCTAAAGGGGAAGGAAAATATGCTTAAATTGCTGCATTCCGCACTCGTATAAATCCTCTTCTTGTATCTATAAGAAAATAAACAATTTTGAAAAATAGCACAAACAGAGAAAAAATCAAGAAATAAAATTGAAATTTTTGAATTGATTGGTGTATAGTTAGAAAACCTCAGCAATGAACAAATCAATATTTAAGGGAGGAAAATCATGAGAAAAACCATTCCTTTCGCTTTTTTGATTTTTGCGTTTATGTTCAGTTTCACGATTTTTGCCCAGGAATCCTATAAGCTCCCGCCAAAAGAAGTGATTGACATTGTCGACGCGCCCCCGCTGCCCCGAGCGAGCATGAATCCGACTGGAGATTTGATGCTCCTCTCCGAGTCCGAATCCATGCCCTCGATCGCCTACATGTCTCAACCCCTGCTCAGACTGGCCGGAACGAGGATCACTCCAAGATACAACAGCCGCCAGCAGACTACTTTCACCATCGGACTGACCATCAAATCAATAAAAGATGGTAAAGAAACACGCATCGCTCTTCCCAAAGGGGCAAAAATCGGTTCAACCAGGTGGTCCCTTGACGGAAAATGGCTGGCCTTCACCCTGCTGAAAGATACAGGATTCGAGCTCTGGGTCGCTGATGTCAAAACAGGCAAGGCAAAAGCACTTACCGGACCCATCCTCAATTCCACTGTGACTTCCGGATTCTCCTGGCTTCCGGGCAACAAACTCCTGGTTTACACCATACTGAAAGACCGAGGTGACCCCCCGAAAAAATCTGAAGTGCCTGTTGGCCCAAACATCCAGGAAACCGCAGGACGATTCGCGACGGTCCGGACTTATCAGGACCTCCTTCAGACTCCTCACGACGCAGCATTGTTCAAATACTACTCCACTTCACAAATCTATGAAATCGATATTGCTACCGGCAGCCGCAAAAAAATCGGAAAACCCGGATTCTATCTTTATGCCGACCCTTCACCTGATGGAAAGCTGCTGCTGGTCTATAGAGTCAAGGAGCCTTATTCCTTCAGCGTCCCCTACTATTCATTCCCTCACAGCGAAGAAATCTGGGACAGGGACGGAAATCTTGTCTATCTCTTCGCCGACCTTCCTTTAGAAGATGAGGTCCCGATCGGAGGAGTACCTACCGGACCGAGGTCATTGAACTGGAGGCCGCTCAAACCCGCCACTCTCATATGGGTCGAGGCCCTGGATGAAGGAAAACCTGAGAAACAGGTCCCATACAGAGACAAACTCATGACTCTTTCCGCACCTTTCACGGGTGAGCCCAAGGAAATCTTAAAGACCAAGCAGCGGTATGGCGGCATGTCCTGGCTACAGGAAGACGGCCTGGCTTTTCTCTCAGAACGCGAGTGGAAGAGACGCTGGAGAACCACTTACCTGGTGAATGTTGACGACCCGAGCCAGGCTCCGAAAAAAATCATCGATATCAGCTCTCACGACCGGTACAACGACCCGGGCCGCTTTTTATCCACTACCACGCCCAATGGAGAACGAGTCATTCTCCAGGATAAGGACTGGGTCTATCTCTCCGGAAGCGGCGCATCCCCCAAGGGAGACATGCCTTTCCTCGACACGATGAACATCAAGACGATGAAGAAGAAGAGGCTGTTCCAGTGCAGTGAAGGAAGCTACGAATCCTTCGTTGATTTTGTCGGGAAATCCAGGAACCAGATCATCATCCGCCATGAATCCAAGACCGAGCCCCCCAATTACTTTCTCTACAATATGAAGAATAAAAAAAGACAGGACCTCACCGACTTCAAAGACCCGGCTCCTCAGCTCACAGGATTGAAGAAGCAACTCATCAAATACACCAGGGCGGACGGAGTCGAGCTCTCCGGAACCCTGTATCTGCCAGCGGATTACCAAGAAGGAGAGAGACTGCCCTGTGTGATCTGGGCCTATCCCCGTGAATACCAGGACCGGAGAGTCGCCGGACAAATCCGGGGCTCACCACACCGCTTCACTTTTTTCAGAGGAACATCTCAGCTCTTCTATTTGACGCAGGGATACGCACTCCTTGACGGGGCGCAAATGCCTGTTATCGGAGATCCCAAAACCATGAATGACACCTTTGTCGAACAGATCGTCTCCAGCCTCCAAGCCGCCATAGACAAGCTGGATTCCATGGGAGTCATCGATCCCAAGCGGGTCGGTGTGGGCGGACACAGCTACGGCGCATTCATGACAGCCAACCTGCTGGCCCACTGTGACCTTCTGGCAGCCGGTGTCGCACGAAGCGGAGCGTATAACCGGACGCTCACACCGTTCGGATTCCAGAGTGAGCGCAGAACTCTCTGGCAGGCTCCGGATATTTATTTCAAGGTCTCTCCGTTCATGCATGCCCACAAGATCAACGAACCGATCCTGCTCATCCACGGCGAAGCGGACAACAATTCCGGAACTTTTCCGGTTCAGTCCCGGAGGCTCTATCACGCCTTGAAGGGGCATGGAGCCACAGCCCGATTGGTCATGCTTCCCAATGAGAGCCACGGCTACAGAGCCAGAGAATCCGTCCTCCACGTACTGGCCGAGATGTTCGAATGGTTCGATAAATACGTGAAGAATAAGAAATA
>CAYFVQ010000083.1:0-34862 GCA_964346585.1 uncultured Eubacteriales bacterium
CTCCAGGAAAAAAAGGCTGGCAAGGATGAGAAAAAAAGCCTAATAAAGAAGGAACTCCTGTTGAGGACGAAACAAAAGCTGAGTCCGCCTCGCAGAAACATTTTTTCTCTCCAGAGGACAGAGAGCGGGAAGACAAGAATCCTCCCGAACAATCCACAACAGATTCAGCAAAAAACACCAGGAATCACTGAAGTAGAGCCTTCTGGTCCGCAGATGCATTTGAGATATATTGGACATATCCGATCCGGTGAAAAGATTGTGGCGTTGATTATTCTCGAAGACACGGCCCTCGCAGTGGAAAAAGGAGAGATGATCAGTGAAGGTGTTCAAATTGGAGATATCACCCCTGAATACATAGAGATTATCGGTCCGGATTCTGTGAGGAAAAAATATACATTAGAAGGAGAGAAAGAGTGAGAAAAGTCGCATCTTTAATAATAGTGGCTTTGGCATTTTGGGGATGTGCATCTTTTAGCCACAGCTACAAACTCGGCACCGAAGCGGCCATTAATAAAAATTGGGATGAAGCCATCCAGCATTTTGAAAAAGCCAGTCTGGAAGACCCGAAAAATTCCGTTTACCGGATGGCTTTACTCCGTGCAAAGCTCGCTGCCAGTTATGATCACCTCAACAAAGCCCGAGAGCATGCCTCTCATGAGAGAAAAGAAGAAGCCCTAGCCGAGTATAAGAAAGCCCTTTCCTATGGTCAGCTTGGAAAGGACATCGTCGAAGAGGCCCAGCGCCTTTCTGCAGGAGAAATCAAGGAAGAGAAACCGAAGGAATTCAAGATAGAGCCGCCGATAAAGTTGGAAGTCAGTGATGAAAGAATTGAGTTGAAGTTTCCTGTCGAGATCAGTCTTCGTTCCATCTTCCAGGCCCTGGGAAAACATGCCCGGGTCAACATCATCTTCGATGATCAATTCAGGGATATACCTTTCACTATTGACCTTGTGGATATGAGTTTTCAACAAGCCCTCGATTCTCTCTGCATGGCCTCAAAGAGTTTTTACAGGATTATCGACGTCAGAACAGTTATCGTGGCTCCAGACCTTCCCCAAAAAAGAGCCCAGTATGAGCTCAATGCCATCAAAACTTTCTATCTGTCCAACATCAACGCCGAGGAAGTCCGCGCAGCACTCATGCAGGTGCTTCGCACTCCGATGAGGCAGCCTATTCTTATTGTGGACAAAAATTTAAACTCTGTGACATTAAGAGATGCGCCGGAAGTGTTAGAATTAGCGGATAAGGTCATTAGGCTTTGGGACAAACCAAAGGGAGAGATCATAATTGACCTGGAGATCATGGAGGTCTCTCGAATAAGACTGCAACAGCTGGGAGTGGAACTTGAACAGGGCCTCTTTGGATTAAGATACAGCGGTCCTGAGGGCGAAGATGAAGGCTGGATAAACCTGGGCGACCTGGATTTCTCGAGTGGCAATAATTTTCAGATCAGTCTTCCTTCAGCCGTCGTGCAGTTTTTGGAGTCAGACGCAGATACCAAGATCATCAATCAGCCCCGGCTGCGCGGTGTGGAGGGAGAAGAGATGACTTATCTGGTCGGGGATAAAATCCCGATTCCAAGAACCACTTTCACCCCTATTGCGGCTGGAGGAGTCAGCCAGCAGCCTGTCACCAATTTTACTTTTGAAGATGTCGGCATCGATGTCAAGATCACACCCCGGATTCATTTTGAAAGAGAAGTCACTCTGGAGTTGGAGATAAAGATCAAATCCATCGGCGGAACGGGTTTTGCCAATATTCCGATTATCGCCACCCGGGAAGTGAAGAACGTGATTCGACTAAGGGATGGCGAGACGAACCTTTTGGCTGGATTGTTGAAGGAGGAAGAGAGGAAAATTCATAGCGGGATTGTTGGACTGAAAAACATTCCTATCCTGGGAGGTCTTTTTTCCGGCACGGACAACACTATCCAGCAGACAGATGTGATATTGACCATCACTCCTCGTATTATCCGGACGATACCACTGACGGAGGAAGATTTGAAGCCTCTCTGGGTTGGACTGGCGGGGATAACTGCTTCTGAGAGAAGAGCCGAGAGACCGCCTGAAGAGAGTCGATTGAGAACCAGACCAGAAGAAGCGGCTGCAGCCGCAAGAAGGGGCCAAAATCAGGTGATGCTGAGCCCCCCCAATTTTGAAGCTCGCCAAAATCGAGACATCCGGATCAACACAAACCTACGGATTCAAGAGGAAGTCAGCAACCTATCCTTGAACATCAGTTTTGATCCTTCAGTCATCAGATTAAAGGAAATCGTTCGAAGGGAATTCCTGAACCGCCTCGGGGAAAATGTTCCTTTTCTTGAGAACATAGATAATTCCTCTGGGGTGTGCACTATTGGATTTTCAAGCCCAGATATAGGAAGAGGTCTGAGGGGAACCGGAACCATCGCTGTGCTCGTTTTTGAGCCCGTGAGCCAGGGAGAGTGTATCATCTCCATAACCCAAGTCTCAGCGAACAGTCCCTCGGGTGAAAGCGTAGATTTTACGACTCGCCAGAGCCGGGTTGTCGTGAGATAAAAACTTTGGGTCATGGGGTCAGGTCTCGACAATAAACATGATCACGCATTCAGGCCTTCTCAACGTTGGCGCCTGAAAACTGGAATCAAGCTTTTGTCATCCTCCCAGAAGAGACCCCCAGCCACATAACTTCTATCATGGTCTTATGTCAAGGACTGAATCCTCTCATTCATGGTTCCTCATTGACTTCGGGATTTTTTAGTAGTAAAAAATAAAAGTCCAAAAAAAAAATCCGGAGGAATGGAGGTTCAAATGCCAGTAAAAAAGACCACAAAAACAACAAAAAAAGCGGCTCCGAAGAGGACAGCGAAAAAGACAACTCAAAAGACGGCAGTGAAGAAAACAAAAAAGGCTACTCCAAAGAAAAAAGTGGTAGCCAAGGCTAAAAAAGGCCAGGCTTATGAATGTCACGTCTGCGGCTTACGTGTGATTGTGGATGAAGTGTGCGGTTGTGTTGAAGAACATGCACTGATTTGTTGCATGAAGCCCATGAAAAAGAAGGCGAAAAAGAAATAATTTATGGAGGGTCAGGTCTGACCCCGCAGCTGATTTGTAACCAAATTCAAGGATACACATCTACATTCGGGAACATCCAATTTTCCAATTTTTTTCTAGAGTGAACCTGGGTTATTCACGAGTCGAGGTTGCCGTAGATACGAGGCACAGCGCAAGATGCTGTGGTTGTCCACCGCGCTTGGGCTGTAACGAAGTAGATGCGGTAAGATCGGCTTGCCCGAAGGGGAAAAGATGCCGACATAGGATTATTTTTCTTCCTTCAAAAGAGTTTTGGAAAAGGTGTCGGCATATTTTATGAATAACTCATGAGAATTGAGATTCCGTTGTTTTTATGATAAAAAGCTAGATATTCTTTATCTTACTTTCAAATAAGCAAATATGGCTCAGAAAAAATCAACGAAATATCAAGAAGACTTGTCCTTTGACAGTTCACGGAAGTTTGAAATCTATTCTTTGATTACAGAAAAAATCAGCCAATTGGGCGACTTGAATAAAATTCTGTATGAAATCCTCGCCATACTGAGAACAGTCACTGGATGCCATCATCTGGCGATCCGGATGATCGACTCCAAAGGCAATATTCCTTTTTCCGCGCACTTGGGATTGGATAAGAAGTTTATGGATTCAGAGCACTGGATATCCGTGAAAGATTGCCTTTGTGGTCATGTGGCTAGAGGCGCAGTGGACAAATCATGGCCTTTCATCACGGAGAATGGGTCTTTTTTCACGAATTCCCTGCCCCAGCTTCTGGCTGAAGTCAAGATAAATTACTCAAGAATCAAAAGCGGAACTTTAAGAGATGCTTGCTTGAGCAGAGGATATGAATCTGTGGCGATTGTTCCGGTCAAAGCCCAGGGTAAGATTATTGCCGAGCTTTATCTTTCCGATGAGCAGAAGGATCTTTTTCCTGTGGAGAAGGTCCGATTCCTTGAAGATGTTTCCGTTCAGGTCGGGATTGCCATCCAGAACTCTCAACTATACACTCAGCTGAATGAGTCGCAGAGGAGACTCATGGAACTGTTCAATTCGACTTCCATGGGAATCCTGGAGCTGGATACAAAAGGCTCCATCGTTCAAGTAAACAGTAAAGGGGCCGAACTCTTGGGCCATTCCTCGAGTGAGAAATTATTGGGCCAGGGTATCAAGATCAGTGAGCTCAACGTCAAGAAAGAAGAATGGGAAAAATTTATCGAATCTGTGGATGAAGCGGGAGCCATGAATAATTTTTCGCTGGCTTTTCGAATCGGTCGGGAGGAGCAGTTTCTAGAGTTTTCGCTCATATCCGTTAAGGATTCAAAGGGAAACATCACCGGATATAGAGGGACTTTCCGGGATGTGACGGATAGAATCAGACTGGAAGAAGAAAGGCTGAATAAAGCGAGGACAGAATCTGAGAAGAACAGATACTACCAGGAAACCCAGGCCCTTCGAGATGAAATCAAATCTGAATATCCTTTCGAGGAAATGATCGGGGTCAGCCATGCCATGCAGCGGATCAAAAAAGCCATCCAGCAGGTGGCTCCAACGGATACGACAGTCCTCATTAAAGGAGAGACAGGAACAGGGAAAGAGCTGGTCGCTCGCTACATCCATGAGCTCAGTTCACGCAAGGATAGAATCCTGGTCAAGGTGAACTGCGCGGCACTTTCGGAGGGCTTGATCACTTCAGAACTTTTTGGACATGAAAAGGGAGCCTTTACCGGAGCCATCCAGAGGAGAATCGGCAGGTTCGAGTATGCGGATAATGCCACAATATTTCTGGATGAGATCGGTGACCTGCCACTTGAGACGCAAGCGATGCTCCTTCGTGTACTGCAGGATGGGGAATTCGAGAGAGTCGGCAGCTCAAAAACAATAAGAGTTGACGTCAGGATCATCGCCGCCACGAATCGGGACCTGATGCTGCTAGTGAACGAGAAAAGGTTCAGACAGGATTTGTACTTCCGCCTAAATGTGTTTTCCCTAGAGGTCAGCCCACTTCGAGAAAAAAAAGAAGACATTCCTCTCTTAACAGCCTATTTTTTAGATATGATAGGGAGAAGAATCGGGAAGAGAATCGATAAGGTGAGTGAAGACACGATGAAACTGTTCATGGAATATGCTTGGCCTGGGAACGTCAGAGAATTGCAGAATATTATCGAGCACGGGCTTGTCATCTCCAAGGGAGACTCTTTTGAGATCCCCAAAGCCTATTTTGGTCAGTCTCTTGACCAGAAAAGAAAGTCAGAACTAATTCCCCTAGAAGAATATGAAAAAAAGTATATTCTCGAGATCCTTCAGCATACCAAAGGAGCTATCTACGGGCCTAAAGGAGCGGCTGTCATATTAGGATTGAAGCCTTCCACGCTTCAAAGCCGTATGAAGAAATTGGGTATCGAAAGGCCGAAGAGCCGCTGAAGCTTTATAGAGTCTGGAAATACCGATATTTCGGTATTAATTGGTTAGGACATCTGCCTCAGATTTTAGCCACTGATTCGTATCTTCTGTAATTACAATAACATACAAAGGGAGAAAGATTTCCTTTCAGTTGGCACAGATATTGCTTTATATTTTAAATACGCAATAATAAAGAGGAAAGATTCAGTTAATTTGAGATTCGAAGTGATGTTATGAAGAAAAAAGGGAACAAAATAACGGATATCTCTGTCATGATAGCAGGCAAAGCCGGGGATGGAGTCCTGTTCACGGGTAATGTCCTGGCTAAGATTCTCAAGAGAGAAGGATGGTGGGTGTCTACGTACAGAGATTTCCCGTCCAATATAAGAGGAGAACCAACAAATTATACTATTCGAGCGAGCTTGGAAAAGGTCTATGGGAGAGCGGATGATATCGATGTTTTTATGGCGTTTGACTGCGGAGCCATCGTTGAACATGCGGATCAAATGGCTAAGGGAGGAATCCTCCTCTGTGATGGTGTTGGAATTGCCCATATAGCTCCTTCTCGGATTGATGGCAGGGCCTACCATATTTTCCCCCTCAGAAAATTGGCCAGAGAAAATTTTAAGGGTGAAATTTATAAGAATATGATCGCTCTCGGTGCTTTAAGTCATATCCTAAATCTGGATTTTCGCGTTATCGAAGGAATCATCTCCGAGGTTTTTCTGAAGAGAAAAGGAAAAAAGATCGTCCAGGAGAATATTCGTGCCCTGCGATTGGGATGCCAAAAGGCCAAAGAGATGGTTGAACCAGAGGAACTCCATCCACTCGTGGAAAAAAAGGACTCAGGCCGGCTTCTTCTCTCCGGAGATGAAGCCATTGCTATGGGAGCACTCGCGGCCGGATGCCGGTATTTTGCGGCGTATCCGATTTGTCCCGCGACTGAAATCTGGCAGTGGCTGGCCGTTCATTTTCCCGATTTTAACGGTCTTGTGGTTCAGACTGAAGACGAGTTAGCCGCGTTGAACATGGTCCTTGGCGCTTCCTACGCGGGAGCGCGAGCGATGACATCGACCTCTGGGCCAGGAGCGTCATTGATGATGGAAGCTTTCTCTCTGGCAGGGATGGCGGAGATTCCCGTTGTTGTGGCTCATGTCCAGAGAGTGGGACCGAGCACAGGAATGCCCACAAAAACCGAACAGTCAGACTTGATTCAATGGATTTATGGTTCACACGGCGACTTTCCACGCATCGTGCTTTCTCCAGGCACTCCCGAAGAATGTTTCGATTTCACTGTGAAAGCCTTTAATCTGGCAGAAATGTACCAGTGCCCGGTGATTCTTCTCACGGAGCAGGATTATGGGCAGAACTTGCGGACGGTAAAAAAATTCGACATGACAAAAGTCAAGATCAACAGAGGGAAACTACTTAGCCAGGAACAGCTCGATGAGCTGAAAGATTACAGAAGATACAGGTTCACCCCTAACGGCATCTCTCCTCGAGCGCTGCCGGGAATGAAAAACGGACTCCATATGGTCGAGAGCAATGAGCATGATGAGTACGGATACCGGGATGAAGATTCGGGGAACAGAATCCGGATGATGCAGAAAAGGATGAAAAAACTAGAGAGTGCCACAAAAGACCTGGTTCCTCCCAAAGTGTGGGGAGATAAGGAATCTAAGATTGGGATCATCGGGGTTGGGTCCACTTTTGGCCCGATTCGAGAAGCCATCGCGCAGCTCAAGGATAAGGGAATCAAAGCAAAGTACATGCAGATGAGGACTCTCTGGCCATTTCCGCGGAAGAAAGTCGATGAATTTTTGGATTCCTGTCAAGAAGTTTTTGTGGTCGAGAATAATTTTTCCGGACAGCTGAGCCAGCTGATCCGAAGTCAGGTTCAGGTGCCCTCCAGAATGAAGAATATCTTGAATTATTCAAGCCAGGCCTTTAGGCCTCAAGAAATATCGACACAAATCCATGAGGCTGTTCAATGAAGAGAGAAAAGGATTTTCATCTGACCGATCCCACCTGGTGTAAGGGCTGCGGCCTCTTTGGGATCTTTGCGGCTCTGAAGAAGGCGGCTGTCACGCTTAACCTCAATCCTGAAGAATTGGTCATTGTGACCGGCATCGGCTGCCATGGGAGGTTGAATAATTATTTCAAATCCTATGGTTTTCACACGCTTCATGGGAGGACTTTGCCTTTGGCTTCGGGAATCAAGCTTTCCAATCCCATTCTTCCTGTGATTGGGATCAGCGGAGATGGCGATGCGTACTCAATTGGACTGGGGCATTTTGTTCATGCATTGAGGCGGAATATCAATCTCACTTATTTAGTTGTTGATAACAGACTCTACGCCTTGACTCAAGGGCAAACTTCTCCCACGAGTGATATGGGATATGTTTCCGTGTCAGCGCCCTTCGGCACCAAGGAATTCCCTCTAGACGGTCCTCGGCTGGCTCTGGCTTCTGGCGGAACCTTTATTGCCCGGGGATTCTCAGGAAATCCAAAGCAGCTCGCTTCTCTCATAGAAAAAGGAATATCACACAGAGGGTTTTCTTTTATTGAAGTCTTGAGCCCGTGTGTGACGCATAATAAAATTATCACAACTCAGTGGCTCAGAGAGAATATTATTCAGGTCGATGAAGACCCGAAGTATGACCCAAAGGACAGCGCGAAGGCATGGAAAAAACTGTCGAGTGAAGGAAAAATTCCAGTGGGTTTGATTTATCTCGAGGAAAAGCCTTCATATGAGGACTTAGTTTTGCTTGATAAGAAGCGTCCCGTCGTTTTTAATGATCTGAATCTCGATTTCGAGAGATTTGAAAAAATCATGGAAAAATTTCAATGATATTTTAGTGATATAATAATGTGTTAAATTTTTTTAAAGGAGAATAAATCGATGAAGGAAAAAGTTGAAAAAGCTCTGGATAAGATTCGTCCGGCTCTTATGGCAGATGGAGGAAATGTGGAGTTAGTCGAGGTGGACGATGACGTGGTGAAAGTGAAGCTGACTGGAGCCTGTGGTGGATGTCCGATGTCCCAATTGACGTTAAAGATGGGGATTGAGAGACATCTGAAGAAAGAGATCCCAGAGATTAAGGAAGTGGTGGCAATCAATTGAGCGATAAAAAGAACGGAAATCAGGTTTATTTTCTTGATTTCTGCGGAATGAGATAAAAAGAAGGTCAAAATGAAGAAAGTGTATTTGGACCATATTGCCTCCACTCCGCTTCACTCAGAGGTGCTTGAGGCAATGCTGCCCCATTTGAAGGGGAATTTCGGCAATCCTCAGAGTCTTCATTCTATCGGCCAGGAAGCTCTTAGAGCTTTAGAAGAGGCCAGGGAGAAGGTGGCTCAGCTCATCCATGCCCAGGCTTCGGAGGTTTATTTCACTTCCAGTGGTTCAGAATCCAATAATTTTGCACTCAAAGGATTGGCATTGGCCCAACGAAGCCAGGGAACACATGTCGTTCTTTCAGCTATTGAGCATCAATCCGTTCTGCATTCGGCCAAGAGCCTTGAAAAACTCGGATTTAGCACGAGTCTTGTGCCAGTGGACAAATTTGGCGTTGTGAATCCGGAAGATGTCAAGAAAGCCATCACCCCAGAAACCATCCTTGTTTCTGTGATGCTGGCCAACAGTGAAGTGGGGACTGTTCAACCTGTTCAGGAGATTGCCCAAGTCTGCCGTGCACGCGACGTCCTTTTTCACACAGACGCGGTGGCGGCCGTGGGGAATGTTCCTGTTGATGTGTCAGAATTGGGAGTCGATGCTCTCAGTCTGGCCGGGAATCAGTTCTACGGCCCCAAAGGATCCGCTGCCTTATTCGTGAAAAAGGGAATACGAATTCTTCCCTTCATCGACGGAGGTATCCAGGAAGGAGGACGGAGAGCCGGAACAGAAGATGTGGCAGCGATTGTGGGATTGGGCCAAGCCGCCGAAATAGCCATGAGAGATATGGAAAAACGCGCGGAAGCTGTGAGGTCCTTGAGGGATAAACTCATTCAGGAGCTTCCTCAAAGAGTGGGCCATGTGTTTCTCACCGGTCATCCAAAAGATAGACTTCCGCATCATGCCAGTTTCTGTATCGAGTTTATCGAAGGGGAAGCGATGCTCTTGAACCTGGATATGCAAGGCATCTCTGCCTCCAGTGGCTCAGCCTGCACTTCCAAGGCGCTTAAAGCTTCGCATGTACTTTTGGCGATGGGAATCGACCATGCCCTGGCTCAGGGTTCATTAGTCTTCAGTTTGATTGAAGATACGACTTCCGAAGATATTGATTATCTTCTTGAAGTCTTTCCGCCTGTCATAGAGAGACTGAGGAAGATGTCTCCTTTGTACACTAAATATTTGGAGGAGAAGGAAAAATGATTTACAGCGAAAAAGTCATGGAACATTTTCAGAATCCACGGAATGTGGGGGTCATCAAGGATGCGGATGGAGTTGGTCAAGTTGGCAATCCTGTCTGCGGTGACATGATGAGTTTTTACATCAAGGTGAAAGATAACCACATCGCTGATGTCAAGTTTCAAACCTTTGGCTGTGGAGCCGCGATTGCCGTTTCCAGCATGGTGAGTGAAATGGCCATGGGAAAGACGCTTGAAGAAGCCATGAAAATCACGAACAAGAGTGTGGCAGAAGAATTGGGAGGTCTGCCCAAAAACAAGCTTCATTGTTCAAACCTCGGTGCAGATGCCCTCCATAAAGCCATTGAGGATTACCTTGAAAAACAAAAAAGTATAAAAAAAGAAGAAGTGGAAGAGGCCCCAGCGGAGAAGCCGGTTGAGAGGGAGGAATGCACCTGCCCCTACTGTGAAGGTCCTCTAGGGGAGTTAGAGGGGATCTGCGGCAGCTGTGATCTCGAACTCGAGGATTGTCCAGAATGCGGGAAAGCCAAAAAGAAGGGAGCCGAGGACTGTCCTCACTGCGGAGCCACGAAAGTGAGAGTGTAAGAGCTGTGTGGAGTAAAATTTTTAAATGATTCACAAAAGATAATTTGGAGGCCGGAAGAAGATGAAGGCTGATGTGAAGCTGGATTGTTTTGGGTTGCTCTGTCCCATGCCTATCATACAGACCGCACAAAAGATCAAAGAGATGAAAAAGGGTGAAGTCTTGGAAGTGACTTCGACTGACGAGGGAATCAAAGAAGATATGCCGGCCTGGTGCAGACAGACAGGACAGGAATTTATTGGAATAGAAGAAGAAGGCGAAGTCATCAAGGTGTATGTCAAAAAACTGAAGGACTGACAAGGACAATGTTGCGGATAACGGTCAAGAAGGAAGGGAAAAAAGCACGAGTGCTCTTCCTCGAAGGCAAAGTGTGTCAGAAATGGATTGAGGAACTCAGTGCAGAAATAACGCGGGGTCTGGATAAAGGGGAAAAGATAGTTCTCGATTTCTCGAAAGTGGGATTTATTGATGAGGAAGCGGCGGATATGATCAACCGGCTGCCTCTCCAGAAGGTCGAAAAAAGAAACGGCTCTTTGTTCATCCGAACCATGCTGAAAATGGAGGATTAGGGGAAAAAATGAATAGTGTAGAAATAAAGGATAAGATTGGTCGATTAAAAAAAGAAAGGGACGCCGTCATTCTCGCTCACAATTACCAGGTTGGTGATGTCCAGGATATTGCTGATTATATTGGAGATTCTCTAGGCTTGAGCCAGCAGGCCGCAAAGGTGAAAGAAAAAGTCATCGTTTTCTGCGGCGTTCACTTCATGGCTGAAACGGCTGCGATTTTGGCTCCGGAAAAGACAGTCTTGATGCCCGAGATTAATGCCGGCTGTCCGATGGCGGATATGATCACAGCCGATGATCTTCGAGAATGGAAGCGGAATCATCCCGGAAGTCAGGTCGTTTGCTATGTCAACACATCCGCGGCAGTTAAGGCTGAGTGCGATGTCTGCTGCACGTCTTCCAACGCTGTCAATGTAGTCAATTCCATCGAAGGGGATGAAATTCTTTTTGCGCCGGACAAGAACCTTGCGGCGTATGTCGCTCGCCACACTCAAAAAAAGATCATTCCTTGGGATGGTTACTGCTATGTGCACAATAACATTCTCGCTAGAGATGTCAGGGAAAAAAAGAATCTTCATCCTGAGGCAGAAGTGTGGGTTCATCCGGAATGCCGGCCAGAAGTTATTGATTTGGCGGATAAAGTCCTTTCCACAGGGGGAATGGTGAAGGAAGGCCATATCACCACCAAGAAAGATATTATCATCGGGACAGAGACGGGCATAATCTATCGAATAAAAAAAGAAAACCCAACCAAGAATTTTTATCCTGCGAGAGACCGGTCATTCTGTTCAAACATGAAAAAGACGGATTTGAAGAAAGTGCTGCGGTCTCTGGAGGATATGGTGTATAAAGTTGAAGTTCCTCTGGAAATCAGCCAGAGGGCAAGAGGCTCGATCGAGAAAATGGTCGCGCTTTAAGGAGGTAAAAATGAAAAAAGAGACTGAAGAAAACCTAAAGAGTGCCTTTGCAGGAGAAAGCCAGGCCCATATGAAGTATATGACTTTCGCGGACAAGGCAGAAAAGGAAGATCTTCCGAATGTGGCCAGGCTCTTCAGAGCTAACAGCTTCGCTGAACAGGTACATGCGGCCAATCATCTCAGGACTCTTTCCGGCATCGGAAAGACCGCTGATAATCTTCAGGATGCGATCGAAGGAGAGACCTACGAGGTGGATGAGATGTATCCGGCTTTCATCAGCAAGGCTGAAGAAGAACAGGAAAAGGGAGCTGAAACAGTGACTAGGTGGGCCTTGGAAGCGGAAAAGGTTCATGCAGGACTGTATAAAAAGGCCAAGCAGGCCGTGGATAATGGACAGGATATGGAGTTTGCGCCGATTCATGTCTGCCAGGTGTGTGGATTCACGGTGGAAGGGGAAGCTCCAGACAAGTGTCCACTCTGTGGCTCTCCCAAGGAAAAATTCTCGAGATTTTAAAATTTCGGGGACGCTCCCCAAGGTACCACCTCTTTTACTGTAGAAAATGGGGTCAGGCCTTAGTAACTTCAGTAATTTCATTTAAATGGAACTGGATAATTCATTTGAATTCAAATTACTGAAGTTACTAAGGCCTGACCCCAATATTAATAAGAGGATGATATGAATTTAGACGCAAAACTACAACCCTTTGAAATTTTGGCTGTGGCTGTTCGCTCTGAAGTCGACGCAGCCGGTTTCTACTCCAAGCTGCACGAAAAAGTAAAGAATGAGCTTTTGCGAGAAAAACTCAAGTTTTTGATATCTGAAGAGGAGAAGCATAAAAAGACTCTAGAGAGGCTTTTTTCGCAGAGATTCTCTGACAAAGCACTCAAAATTCCTGAAAAATCCTTCCTCCCTCCCATCAAGGCTTCTTTGGGAGATAAAGCCTCGGTTTTGGACCTTTTCGAAGCAGCCCTTCAGGCTGAAAAAACAAGTGAAGATTTCTATAAACAAGCAAGTGAAAAGATGAAGGATGAGCAGAGTCAGAAAATTTTAAAATACCTCAGCCGAGTCGAGAGGAGTCATTATTTCGTGATCAAATCTGAGATCGACCTTCTTGAGAAGTTTCCAGATTATTATGATGTTGAGGATTTTCACTTTGGTCAGGAAATGGTGCATGTCGGACCGTAGAAGAATCATGGGGTAAGAGTTTCACTCCAGAACAAAAGATAGCTCGGAGAGGAAGTAAAGGAATATATCCCGTTTTTTCCTGCTTTTCCATTGGCTCAGCTTTTTATATAATCAAAAAGGAAGAACAGGGAACTTCGTTCGTTTCCTGTCCTTGGTCAAGTCCTGAGCGGTAGAGTCAGGCGATTTTAATTTTTTTAAGGAGAGTAGAGGATGAAACACTCTTGGCGCATCGGAAAGATTTTTGGAATAGCAATTAATATCGATTCAAGTTGGCTCGTGATTTTCATCCTGTTCAGCTGGGTGTTATCCACGACCTATTTTCCCCAGCAGTATCCTGATTGGTCACGGGGTCTTTTTTGGCTCATCGGGACGATCACCAGTCTTCTCATCTTTGCCTCAGTTCTGGTCCATGAACTGGCTCATTCCCTGGTGGCCATAAGCCAGGGAGAAAAGGTCCGCAACATCACTCTTTTTCTCTTTGGAGGCGTGGCCCAGATCTCCGAGGAACCGAAAAAACCGTGGCGTGAATTCACTATGGCTCTTGTCGGCCCTCTCACCAGTCTGGCTCTGGCGCTAGTCTTTTTTATCCTCTCAATGGTGTTGAGAAGTATGAATGAGCCCATCGGAGCGGTGGTGAGTTATCTTTCCTATATCAACTTATTACTGGCCATCTTTAACCTTCTCCCCGGCTTTCCGATGGACGGGGGAAGAGTCCTGAGGGCCATCATCTGGAAAGTGACCGGTAACTTGAGGAAAGCCACGCGGATCGCTTCTCTCACAGGGCAGGGATTCGCTTTTTTTCTGATTTTTATCGGGATCCTCCAGATTTTCAGGGCGAACCTCTCAGGTCTCTGGCTGATTTTCATCGGCTGGTTTCTTCACAGCGCCGCTGTCCGAGGCTATCATCAGGTTATGGTCGATTCGATGCTCAAGGGAGTCCGGGCTGATGAACTGATGTCCAAAGACTTTGAGGCGGTGACTGCCGACCTGCCTGTCCAGAACCTGGTGGATGATTATATTCTCAAGAAAAAAGAGAGAGTTTTTCTTGTTGCCGAGCGGGGGAGCCTCGAAGGGATAGTTTGTCTGGAGGATGTGAAGGCCACACCGAAAGAGAACTGGTCAACGATTCGGGTCGGAGACATCATGACACCCAAGGAAAAGCTGGAGGCTGTGAGTCCTGATGCAGATGGAAGGAAGATTCTCGCGAGTATAACCTCCAAAGACATCCATCAGGTCCCGGTGATGGAGGGAGAGAAGGTCGCTGGCATCATTTGCCGGAGCGATATTCTCCGATTCATCCAACTCCGTTCCGAGCTGGGAGTATAAGGAAGAATGAAAAAAGGAGTGCGTTTACCGAAAAAGATCCGGAAAAGAGATAATTCTCTGGTCGGCTTTGATAAGCAAAAAATAGAAACAGCCATCTTCCGTGCGGCTCTCGAAGCGCTCGCTGATGAAAAAAAGGCCGCCCACACAGCAGATATTTCTACAGAGAGAGTGCTGGAGAGGGTGGCATCGATCTTTAAAGAAAAAATCCCTTCTGTTGAAGAGATCCAGGATATTGTCGAAGAGGTGTTGATGCAGGAAGGCTTCAGGTCTGTGGCCCGGAGCTACATCCTCTACCGTGAGGAACACAAAGATATCAGGCAGGTCAAGGTCATCTATGGCGTCAGGGATGACTTGAAACTTCCCCTGAATACTCTTCTTGTGCTTAAAAAACGCTATCTGTTGAAGGATGACGAGAAGAACGTCATTGAGACACCCAGAGAGCTTTTCCGCCGGATTGCCCGGAGCATAAGCGAGGGAGAAACGAATTTTAAATCAAAGCGAAAAAAAGAGGAGGTCGAAGAGAAATTTTTCCGGATGATGACCAACTTTGAATTTTTGCCCAATTCGCCCACGCTCATGAATGCCGGGACTTCTCTCGGTCAGCTTTCGGCCTGTTTCGTGCTTCCGGTCGAAGATTCCATGGAGGGAATCTTCGGGGCTTTGAAAAACATGGCCAGGATTCATCAGACTGGCGGAGGAACGGGTTTTGACTTTTCTCGGTTGAGGCCCAAAGGAGACCTGGTTTCGTCCACTAAGGGGGAAGCCTCCGGCCCTGTTTCCTTCATGAGCATTTTTAACCAAGGCACAGGAGTCATTGTCCAGGGAGGTAGAAGGCGTGGGGCCAACATGGGCATCCTGCGGTGTGACCATCCGGATATCGTTGATTTTATTGAAGCCAAGATTGAAGAAGGGGCTTTTTCGAATTTTAATCTTTCAGTGGGTGTGACCGATAGGTTTATAGAGGCTGTGAGAAGAAACAGGAACTTTGACCTGATCAATCCCCGGACAAGTAAGATTGTCAAATCCATCAAAGCCAGAGTCCTGTTTGATCTGATAGTCTACTCAGCCTGGCGGACAGGAGACCCGGGGCTGGTTTTTCTCGATGAGATCAACCGGCGGAATCCAACTCCACGATTGGGCCGGATAGAAGCGACGAATCCGTGTGGGGAGATCCCTCTTCTTCCTAATGAAAGCTGCAACCTGGCATCGATCAACCTGTCGAAGTTCGTGAGAAACGGATCATTGGAGTGGGAAAGATTGGAGGAAACCATTGGGTGGGGTGTGAGATTTTTAGATGATGTGATCGAAGTCAACACCTACCCTCTTCCTCAGATTCGGGAGATGACCTTTGCCAACCGCAAGATTGGCCTGGGTGTGATGGGCTTCGCGGATATGCTCATCAAATTGGGTATTCCGTATAATGAGGAGAGTGCGGTCCGGATGGCAGGGAAAGTTATGAAGTTTTTCCGGGATGCTTCCTGGAAGGCATCCCAGGCTTTAGCTCGAGAGAGAGGGGTTTTCCCCAATCACAAAGAGTCCATCTATCCAACGAAGAACATGAGGATGCGCCATGCCACGGTGAACACAGTGGCTCCAACTGGAACCATCAGTATCATCGCCAACTGCTCAAGCGGCATCGAGCCTCTGTTTGCTCTCAGCTTTGTCCGGAATGTTTTAGCCGGGAGAAAGCTCTATGAGATACACTCACTTTTTGAAGAGGAACTCAGAATGAGAAGCCTGTATTCAAAAGAGCTCCTGGGAGAGGTGGGAAAGGTGGGCTCAATACGGGATGTCAAGCGGCTCCCCCCGGATATTAGGAAAGTTTTTGTCACTGCTTTTGATGTTCCGCCCAAACACCACCTGGCGATTCAGGCTGCTTTTCAAAAATACACCGATAATTCTGTTTCCAAGACTATCAATTTGCCTTTTGATTCCACAGTGGAAGATGTGCGCCGGATTTATTTGATGGCCCATGATTTGAAATGCAAAGGGATCACGATATACCGTTATGAGACCAAGAAGAATCAGGTATTGTCTTTTGACTCGAGGATCGGGGAGGAACGAGAAGATATTCTCGATTTTATAACGGCTGAATCCGAGTATGCGGGAGGATGCCATTCCGGGATGTGTCCCTTTTGAGTGAGGAGCGACAATGAGAAGCGCCAAACAGAGAATCGGGGAAATCATTGCGGCTTTATACAAGGCCTACCCCAAAAGCCGGACAGCTCTCCGGTTTGAGTCTCCTCTTGAGATTCTTGTGGCCACTATCTTATCGGCGCAGTGCACAGATGAAAGAGTCAATCAGGTGACTCCATCGCTATTTCGCAAATACCGGACACCTCGAGATTTCGCTTCTGCGGATCAACAAGTCCTGGAGGAAGAGATCAAGTCAACCGGTTTTTTCAGGAATAAGGCGAAGAGTATTATCGGCGCTTCCAAGAAGATCGTCGAGGATTTTAACGGAGAGGTGCCGGATAAAATGGAAGACCTCCTGACTCTTCCCGGAGTCGCCCGGAAGACGGCCAATATTGTCCTCTCCAGTGCATTTAAAAAGGCAGAAGGAATCGCCGTCGACACTCACGTCAAACGTCTGTCTCAAAGATTGGGTTTGAGCAAGGAGAATGATCCGAATAAAATTGAACAGGACCTCATGGCGATCGTTCCTCAAAAAGACTGGATCGATTTCAATTACATGCTCGTCCTCCACGGCCGCGCAGTCTGCCCCTCCCGGAAACCGCGATGTCCGGAATGCCAGTTGAGGCATCTCTGCCCTTCAGCCAGCGAGTTTTATGCGGAAAGCGAGTTGAAAAGAGATCAATAGTCCAGATGATTAAAGAAGCCATGCTCTACCGAACGCTTCCTGAGCAGAAGGTTTCCTGTTTTCTCTGTAGTCACAAGTGCCAGATCGCAGACTCGAAATACGGAATTTGTGGTGTCCGGCAAAACAAAGAAGGAAAGCTTTATACGCATGTCTACGGGGAAGTCATCGCAGCCCATGTGGACCCGATTGAAAAAAAACCTCTTTATCATTTTTTGCCCGGCACGACCTCTTTCTCCATCGCGACCATTGGATGCAACTTCCGCTGCCCGTTCTGTCAGAACTGGTCGATCTCCCAGGTCAACAAAAGGAAAGACAGCGGTTTATCCGGTCACACGCTTCTTCCTAAGGATGTGGTGTCTGCGGCCGAGAAATACGGCTGCCGCAGCATTTCCTACACCTACACCGAGCCCACGATCTTCTACGAGTATGCCTATGACACGGCCCGGCTGGCCTCTAAAAGGGGATTGGCCAATGTTTTCGTCACCAACGGCTTCATGACGGCCGAAGCTCTGGAGGCTTTTCATCCGTACTTGAATGCCTGCAATGTGGATTTGAAATCTTTCCGGGAGGAATTCTATAAAGACATATGCAAAGGACACCTCCAGCCTGTTCTGGATTCGATCCGTCTGATGAAAAAATTGGATATCTGGGTGGAGGTGACCACACTCGTGATCCCTGGGCAGAATGCCAGCACAGAGGAACTGAAACGCATAGCCCATTTCATTGCTAAGACTGACCCGGATATTCCCTGGCATCTCAGCCGGTTCCATCCCGATTATGAATTCACCGACACTCCGGCCACTCCGGTGGAAGTCTTGCACAAAGCGCGCTCTCTGGGGGAAGAGGAAGGGCTTCGCTACGTGTATATCGGGAATGTCTACGGCGAGTCAGAGAGCACTCAGTGCCCTTCCTGTGGAAAAACCCTTATCCGAAGAGATGGATTCCACGTTTCGGATTACAAAATTGAAGATTCCGCCTGCCCTTTCTGCGGAGGCCAGATAGGCGGACGGTTTTAAGTCAGCCTGGATATCAAACAGACATCCAGGAGTGGAAGGATGGAAAAAATAAGCGGTTCGGCATTGTTCATTGACCTGTATGAGTTGACCATGGCGGCCAGCTTTTTTGAGAGCCAGATGTTTGCGCCTGCCACTTTCAGCCTTTTTATCCGCAATTATCCTCCTGGCCGTCGGTATTTTGTCTCAGCTGGGTTGGCTGATGTGCTCGAATATCTCGAGAACCTCAGGTTCACTCCCGAGGAACTCGAATATTTGGAAAAAACAGGACTCTTCAAACCTGAATTTCTCTCCTGCCTTGAAAATTTCCGCTTCAGAGGCGATGTTTACGCCATTCCTGAAGGCCGGCTCTTTTTTGTCAATGAGCCTCTCTTGGAGGTCACAGCTTCATTGATTGAGGCTCAGATCATCGAGACGTTTGTCATCAATGCGACTCATCTTCAGGTGATGATCGCCACGAAAGCATCCCGATGCGTTCATGCCGCCTGGCCGCGAAAACTGGTGGATTTTTCCCTCCGCCGGACCCATGGGACAGACGCGGGGATGAAGGTGGCCCGGGCAAGCGCCATCGGAGGTTTCGTGGGGACGAGTAATGTTCTTGCAGGAAAAATATACGGGATCCCCATATTCGGGACCATGGCCCACTCTTTCATACAAAGCTTCGAAAACGAAATCGATGCTTTCCGCGCCTTTGCCCGAACTTTTCCTGAGAATGCAGTTTTACTCGTGGATACATACGATACCCTGTCCGGGACCAGGATCGCGGCTCAGGTAGGACAGGAGATGAACCGGGAAGAAAAAAAGCTCAAAGGAGTCCGGCTGGACAGCGGTGAAATCGCCGGTTTGAGCAAAAGCACGAGGCAGATCCTTCAAAAGGCAGGACTCGAGGAGGCCACGATTTTTGCCAGCGGTGGGTTTGATGAATACAAGATTCAGGACGTGCTGAGTCGGGGAGGGGATGTGGACTCCTTTGGAGTGGGGACGAAGATGGGCGTCTCTGCTGATGCGCCTTATTTTGACATGGCCTACAAGCTTGTCCTGTACGCAGATCGTCCCGTGCTCAAGCTCAGCTCGGGAAAAGAAACCCTGGCTTCGGAAAAGCAAGTCTTCCGTTTCAAGACGTCAAAGGGTAAACTGAGGAAAGATATCATCGGTTTGCGGAATGACGATTTCGACGGAGCTGAACCTCTACTAAAAAAAGTGATGAAAAAAGGAAAAACCACAATGAAGCCGCCTCCCTTGGCTCGTATTCGGGAGCGTTTCCTGGATGAGTTTTTCTGTCTGGATGAAAAATATAAAACCATAAAAGGGGCTGGAGGGGAGTATCCGGTAGAGCTTTCTCCACGGTTAAGAGACCTCCAGCGTCGGGTTGTGCGTCAGCTCAAGGAACCCACAAAAGGAAAAAAAGGGAAGAACTAGGGATGGAAAGGTACAGGTTTCTCGAACACACGGCTGATGCCAAATTCCAGGCTTTTGGAGAGACTCTCGAGGATGTCTTCTGCCATGCCGCTCTGGCGACGGCTTCTCTGATGTGGGATTGGGAAACGATTGAGTGTAATGTCGAACATCCGGTGGGAATAAAAGGAAAAGACCTCAAGCAGTTGCTCTGCAGCTTTCTGGAAGAGATCATCTTTTTGTTGGATTCGAAATCATTTCTTCTGGGTTTTCCTGAAGATATCAAAATCGAAAAAAAAGAAAGCTTTTATATGTTGAAAGCCCTCTTCAAGGGTGATAATTTTACTGAGAAATACAGCATCTATGGCGATGTGAAGGCCATAACCTACAATGAAATGGAAATCGAAAGCAATGACCGTTTCATGGTCCAGGTTGTGGTCGATGTATGAGGTGCCCGGATGGACTTAAAAAAGATAAACGATTACACCTGGGAAATCCCGAAAAGCGGAGAGATGAAGGTCCCGACGGTTATCTACACATCTTCGAGGCTTCTCGAAGGTGTGAGGCGGGACAGGACTCTTCAGCAGGCCAGGAACGTGGCCTGTTTGCCCGGAATCCAGAAGATGGCCTATGTCATGCCCGATGCCCATCAGGGATACGGCTTCCCGATCGGCGGAGTGGCGGCCTTTGACCTGGATCAAGGAATCATTTCTCCAGGAGGAGTGGGCTACGATATCAACTGCGGTGTACGGCTGTTGAAGACAGAATACACCGAAAAAGATGTGCATGAGAAGCGGAAGTCGCTATTAGCTGAGATCTTCAGAGAGGTCCCCGCCGGTGTGGGCAAAGGAGGAATCACCCGCCTGAACCGGAATGTTCTCTTGGAAGTTTGTGTCAAAGGAGCGGAATGGGCTGTGGAGAACGGGTATGGCCGGAGAGAGGATTTGAAGCGCACTGAAGAATATGGGAGGATGAGAGAGGCGGAGCCCAGTCATCTTTCCCCTCGGGCCATAGAGAGAGGCATCCCTCAGTTGGGAACACTGGGTGCTGGGAATCATTTTCTGGAAATCCAGAAGGTTTCAGAAATCTTCAATGAAGATGTTGCCGCTGTTTTTGGTATTCACTCAGTGGGACAGATCTTAGTCATGATACACTGCGGCAGTCGGGGTCTGGGCCACCAAGTGGCTTCTGATTTTATCCGGCTGATGGAGAATAAAATAGGGAGCCGGGGATTGCCCGATAGAGAGCTGATCAATGCGCCTGTCCGTTCGCCGTTGGGCCAGCAGTATTATAAATCAATGAGCGCAGCGGTCAATTATGCGTTTGCCAACCGCCAGATGATCGCCCATTGGGTCCGGAATGTTTTCAAAAAAGTCATGGGAAGCGCAGAAGGGATGGACCAGGTTTATGATGTCTGCCATAACGTGGCCAAGGTCGAGAGACACTCCATTGACGGTCAGCTTAAAGATGTGTGTGTTCACCGCAAAGGGGCAACGAGGAGTTTTGGTCCTGGCCGGGAAGAAATTCCCGAAGTCTACCGTTCTGTGGGCCAGCCGATTATCATCCCTGGAAGTATGGGCACAGCTTCTTACATCCTTGTCGGGACGCGGGAGGCGGAACAGTTGAGTTTCGGCTCCACGGCCCACGGCGCCGGAAGAGTGATGTCCAGACATGAAGCTATCCGCCGGTTCAGAGGAGAAAAAATAAAACAGGACCTGGAAAGCCGAGGGATCGAGCTCAAATTCACAAGCTGGAAAGGTGTGGCTGAGGAAGCCTCCCAGGCCTATAAGGATGTGGATGAGGTCGTCAAAGTTTCCCACAAGGCAGGGATAGGGAAACTCGTGGCCAAGGTTATTCCCGTGGGAGTGATGAAGGGTTGATCTATGTGATGACCTTATCGATATCCTTTTCTCCGTAATCCTCAAATTCCTGGGCAAGAGCGTATTCACTCTTGAGCATCATGTAGTGGCTGTGTTCGACCTTGCTCAGGTACTCGAGGACTTTTTTCTGAGTCTCTTCCACCCTTTGTGTGAGTGCGGTGTAAAAATTTTCTGCGGATTTCTCTGATTCCATCGCCTGAAAGAGGATTTCTGCCAATGAAGAAGAGGGAGTGAGATGGATGGACGGGAGTAAATCTTCATCCACAGAGTCAGGAACCGAGATTTCTTCTCCTGGGTTCATGGTTGTGAACAGTTTTTCCAGGATTTCTTTATGTTTGTTTTCCTCATAGGCCAGCCACTGGAATTTTTCCTTGAGTAGGGGATTGGACAGTTTGCTGGCTATATCAGAGTAGGTTTGATTCGCGTCAATCTCCGCTTTGACCGCCATGGCGAGAAGTTCCTTGGCTGGGGCTGTTGAAATATCTAACATTTTATTCTCCTTGATTTGACTTTTTCGGATATCTGTCAAGTCACGTAAATTTTTCTTTTTAGCTTTTGACTCGAAGAGCTGAGCGGGGGATTCTCGAATTCAGGCCTAACACTTTCACCTTGCGCTCTTCTTAGATATCCTATTTTAATAAGGATGTCCAGAAATGAAAAGAGTTAATATTAGAAGTTCTCTTCCATTTAGTGTTGGTTAATGGTTAAATAACATTCAGGGATGTCCTTGCTCCAGTCAGATTTTTCACGCCATTCCCTCGTCAACCTTCTCAGAGTATAAGCGAAGGGCAGTGGGGGAGAAAACCGTATGCTCCGGCTTTTGGATTCAAAAACACGCATCTTTTTCCCCAGCGAGGAAAAAGATGCTCGGTTTCAGGCTCCGCTCGGGGTCAGGCCTTGTTAGAATTGATGCCAGTCAGGCTTAAACTAGATCTCAGTCTCGAAATCAAGATAAGGCCTGACCCCGACTTCGCCTTCAAACGGTTTTTTCCACTCAAAAGCCTTCGCAAGAGAGAAGTACTGATTTCGCTGGGGCAAAAGTGGCGTGTTTTCCGAATCCACTGTCCTGAGCTTTCTCAAACAGTCCTCGGTCCGACTCCGTCGGGTTCTCTCTAAGGAAAACATCGTTGCGGAGAAACGATGTTTGGAGATTCCAAGGGGATATGTCCCATTGGTCGCAGGGCAGGAGTTATGGTCCTGCCCGAGAAGGGGAGGCAGAGAGCCGTAAGCGTAGCGAGGGGAGCGTTGGAAGGGGGAAAGCGAAGCTATTCCCCCTCCAAAGAGAGTCGGGAAGGCTAAATCTTCCGATGTCGCTTCATCCATTCCTGAATGCACTTCTAATTTATCCGAGTTACATCTAATACAAACTAAATTGAAGAAAGTCATTTGAGTTCATTCGCATGGATTTGACATTTTTTTTGGTTCTTTTTATTGTACTCAGATACAATGAAAGTCATACTTGCCGGCTACAATGTGGACAGTGAAGTCCTTGCTGACCTCAAGAAAAAAGCCCCATCCAGAGTGGATGTGACTCCCGAGACACTTTCTGCCTCGTACGCCCGGATATCTAGAGATCCCCGTCCAGTGAACGAGCTTCGGGCAGCCGCCAGGAAAGAGGTGGAAAGAGCCCGGAAGTCCAACCGGAATATCATTTTCAAGATGGGGCATCATTCAGTGGCAGAGCATGCTGTTTTTAATTTTGACATCATCGGCGTGAGCCGACTGGCTATCGAAGAAATTGAAAAATTCCGCCTCTGTTCCTACACAGAAAAATCACAGCGCTACATCACGCTGACAGATGATTTTGTTATCCCTGAAGAGATTAAAAAGTCCGGGCAGAAGGACATTTTCGTCAAAACGGTCAAATCCCAGAACACCGCTTACCATAAACTCTTTAAAAAATTGAAACCCTATTTCTTAAAAAAACACAAGAAGATGGTCAAAGACCCCAAAAAGCGTTCTATCCTGGAAGGCTGGGCCAAGGAGGATGCGCGGTATGTGTCGAGTTTAGCCACTGAAGGCCAGCTCGGCATGACAGTCAACGCCCGGAATCTGGAGTTCATGATCCGCCGGTTGGCTTCGAAGGAGCTGGCCGAACTCAAAGAGTTCAATCAAAGAATCTACGGCCTGGCAAAAAAGGTGGCCCCATCCATCATCCTCTTCACCGAGGCCAGTGATTTTGACGCGAAGACCTACGCAGAGGTTGAGGAGAAAGCCCGGGCCTTTCTGGGGCCTTCGGCAAAGAGCACTCAGTCGGTTTCTCTTGTCGATTATACTCCTGAAGCGGATACCAGATTGGTCGCTTCTTTTCTGCATACATCTTCCTTCCTGCCTTATGAGGAGTGTCTCCACAAAGCAAAGCGTCTCAAGCCGGAAGAGAAGAAGGAAATCCTGGAACTGGCGTTCAAACACATGGAGTTTTATGATTTTCCTCAGCGTGAATTCGAATACATCAGCCTCACCTTTGATCTAGTCGTCTCTGCCTCCTGTTTTGCTCAGCTCAAGCGCCACCGCATGACGACTTTAACAACTCAAAATTACAATCCTGAACTGGGAGTGACGGTTCCCCCTTCAGTGGAAGAGGTCGGAGCCAAAAAAGAATTCATGGATATCATTGAAGAAACAAACAGTGTTTTCTCCCGTCTGAAGGAGAGGATGGACGTGGGTGCTGAGTATGTGCTGACCAATGCCCACCGAAAAAGAGTGCTGCTCAAAGTCAATGCCCGGGAGCTTTACCATATCGCGAGGCTGAGGGAGGATGCCACGGCCCAGTGGGATATCCGAGATGTTTCGGGAGAGATGTCTAGGTTGGCCCGGGAAAAGATGCCTCTGACCTGTCTTCTGCTTGGAGGGAAGGATGCCTATCCCGGGATGTATGAAGAGGTTTTCGGTCGGTTGCCGAAGTTTTTCCCTCCGGAATGATCAGCCTGAATTATTCATAAAATATGCCCACACTATACATTATTTTCAATGATATGAGCTCCTTAGGTAGATTTTTCTTACGATAACGATTCGAACTTTCTTTAATGTTCATTCATTCACTCTATGTCGGCATCTTTTACCCTTCGGGCGAGCCGATCTCACCCCATCTACTTCGTTACAGCGCAAGCGCGGTGGACGACCACAGCATCTTGCGCTGTGCCTCGTATCTACGGCAACCTCGACTCGTGAATAATCCAGGTTAGCTACCATTCGCTCAATCTAATCATAACCTGAATTCCAGGTTGAGGTTGATTCCACCGTGGGAGAAAAATCCCGCGAGTAGATTTCTGTGCCATGACCTGACGACTTCATTGGTTTCCATATAAACATAGAAGTTGAATTGGTCATGACCGACGTACGTTGTGCCTCTGCGCCTTGGGGCTCGAATGATCGATTCTCCAAAGATCTTGAGGTTGAGCGCGAGCTTTGAGGTGAATCGGTATCTCAATCCCACCGCGAACTTCATGCAATTCCCTGATTTTTCAGGACCCAGCTTCCATCTGTTGAGCACCATTTCCTGATCCGCGCTGAGGAAATGATATCCGAATCCTACGGATAAGTAGGGATAGAATTTTTTCCCGGTGTATTGCCTATAGGCATAGATGAAGCATAATGTGAGAGAAGACACGCTCCAGTCTTTCCGGTATGGTTCTTCGATGTGGTTTATGGGAATATAGCTTTCCCCACCTGGAGCCAGGGGGTCAGGAATCCACCGGCCAAACCATTCCAGATGAGAGAAATAACTGCCATTTTGCCGTCTAAACTCCAATTCTAGCCCAAATCTAGGAGTGAAGAAATATTGAGCATAGACGCTCAAGTTGTTTTTCACTTTCCCTCTTTCTTTGAAATACATCTCGTTGTGCTCAGTGTAATCATATTCCTGTTCTTGCAGGGTGGCATCGAAGGACCCTGAGTATCCTAATCCAAAGCCCAGGATGATTTCTTTTTTTGGGGCAGCCGAGGAAATCAGAGGGAATAAGACTACGAGTGCGGCGAAGATGAATGACTTGAGTTTCACTGCTTTTATTAGCTGCAAAAAATGTGCCATGAATGGGCTGGGGTGCTTAAGGAAAAATGCGCATGGATTGTCCTCCAGTCATGACACCTGTCCTGTTCAGCCCTCCACTGTCAAAGCTTCGGATTGACGTGTGTGCTGCATGTATTTGACCGAGAAACTCCATCTCGAGTTTTCTTCCACGGTTTTTTTGAATTTTTCCTTTATTACGGGATTTATGTCGTGCGCTTGATTTTGTAGAAACTCTTTTTACCGATTTTTAACACACGCTCTGCATCTTTCCTCAGGGCGACTTTAAGGCCGATATCTTCGACTCTTTGTCCGTCAAGGTAGACACCTCCTTGCCGGATAATTCTTTTGGCTTCGCCTCGAGAAGGAAATATGTTCTGGTTGACCATTAAATCGATGAGAGGAGTCTCCGCGGCTTTGACCTCAATCACTTCGATTTCTGATGGGATTTCTTTGTTTTTGAACACTCTCTCGAATTCCTCTGCCGCTTTCTCTGCCTCCTTGTTGCCCCAGAAATCAGCCACGATTGACTGGGCCAACCTGGATTTGAGGTCTTTGGGGTTGACTTTGCCTTCTTTGGCCTCTTTTCTCCATTTTTCGATTTGGGAGAGAGGTTCATCGGTGAGGAGTTCGAAGTAGCGGAACATCAATGGGTCAGAGATGGACATGATTTTACCGAAGATCTCACTTGTGGATTCTGTGATACCCACATAGTTGTCGAGTGTTTTGCTCATCTTTTCCACGCCATCCAGGCCTTCCAGCAGAGGCATGGTCATGACTACCTGAGGTTCCTGTTTGAATTCCCTTTGAATCTCACGGCCGACGAGGAGATTGAATTTCTGGTCGGTCCCGCCGAGTTCCACATCGGCTTCCAGAGCCACAGAATCGTAGGCCTGCATGAGCGGGTAGAGGAGTTCATGAGTGGATATGGGTTGGCCACTTTTCAGACGGTTGGAAAAGTCATCCCTCTCAAGGATGCGGGCCACCGTGTATTTGGCGGTTAGGTTGATGATATCGAAACTCGTCAGCTTTCCCAGCCACCGGGAGTTGAAATCGATGATGGTTCTCTTAGGGTCGAGAATCTTGAATATCTGAATCTTGTACGTCTCGGCGTTCTTGTTGATTTCCTCTCGAGTCATGGGTGGACGTGTGGTTGACCGTTCTGAGGGGTCGCCGATAAGCCCTGTGAAGTCGCCGATGAGAAAAATCACCTCATGGCCCATGTCCTGGAAGTGTTTCATCTTGCGCAGGAGCACGGTGTGTCCGAGGTGGATGTCCGGGGCTGTCGGGTCAAACCCGGCTTTGACTCGCAAAGGTTTTTTTTCTTTGAGAGAGCGGGCCAGTTTGGTTTCCAGCTCTTTTTCCTGGATGATTTCCACGCATCCCTTTTTGAGGTGCTCCAACTGTTCTTTCGCTGACTTCATGGGTTTACCTCTGTTTCATTTGAGTCATCATACTCTTCTCGTTTTCGTGTCTGCCTTGGCTTTTCTGCCTTTTTTTCTGTTTTTGCTCTTTTCTTGCCTGCCAGACTCTATTTAATGAACACTCTTCTCCCCCTGACTTCGACTCTCCCTTCAAAATAGAGCTTGACCGCTTCCGGGTAGATTTTATGCTCTTCCTTCAGGATCCTCTCGCTGAGTGTCTCTTCGGTATCGTCTTGGAGGACAGGAACGACTGCCTGGAGTATGATCGGTCCCATGTCCACATCAGCGGTGACAAAGTGGACTGTCGCTCCGGAGTACTTGACTCCCCACTCGAGTGCTTTCTTCTGGACGTGGAGTCCTGGGAAGGAGGGAAGGAGGGCTGGATGGATATTCATCATGCAGTGCTTGAGCTCGTCACAGAAAGAAGGGCTCAGAATTCTCATGTATCCGGCCAGGCAGACAAGGTCCACGTCCCTTTTCCTGAGCTCTTGGACGGCTGCTTTTTCATGGTCTTCACGAGTCGGATAGGCTTTGGGGTCGAGGAAAAGAGTCTCGAGATTTCGCTCTTTGGCGATCTGGAGTCCTGGTGCATCTTTTTTGTTGCTGAAGACGAGAACGATCTCTGCGTTTATTTTTCCGGCGAGGATGGCATCATGGATGGCCTGAAAGTTAGAGCCCCTCCCAGAAATGAAAACAGCAATTTTTCCCTTTTTTTTAGGGCTGACAAAAACATCCTCTGTCATTTGTGTTTTCCTTTCCTTGTTTGACAGTAAGTCTTAAAATCCTATTTTATTAAAAAAGCCGTGGAAATCAATGATACATTTTAAATACGGGGATGTCCGCGTGTTTCATTGAATGGCGAAGATTTCAGGAATGGCGTTCCTCCAGGCTTTCAAGGCTTTATCCACGGGAACATCGATGAGCTTTTTATCGCTGTGGCTGAAGACGATCCTGTCTCCACCTGTCTTTCCGATGACTGTGGCTTTCACTTGTTTATTTTTCGCCAGATCAAGAATTTTTTGATAGTTTTGGTTTTTTGATGTGATAACTATTCTGGACTGTGTTTCCCCAAAGAGGACGGCGTCTGAGCGAATCCCGTCCCGAAGATTCACACTCAGCCCTGTTTTCTTGTCGCTCAAGAATGAAGATTCTGCCAGGCAGCAAGCCAGGCCGCCTTCTGAGACATCATGCGCTGACTCCACAAGCCCGAGAGAGATGGCTTCCAGACAGAGCTCCTGGACTCGCTTCTCTCCTTCCAGGTCGATTTCCGGGGGCATTCCTTTCTCTTTCTGGTGGATCGTTTTGACATACTCGGAAGCTCCCAGCTCGTCTTTGTTTTCTCCGAGGAGAATCAGGATATCTCCCTCATCCTTAAAAGCGGGTCCGGTTATCTGTTTCCTATCGTCCACCAGGCCGACTATGCCGAGCACAGGAGTGGGATAGATCGAGATGCCTTCCGTGTCATTGTAGAAGCTGACATTGCCTCCTGTGACCGGAATACCGAATGTTCGGCAGCCCTGCGCGATTCCCTTTATGGTTTCTTGGAACTGCCACATGATCCCCGGTTTCTCCGGGTTACCGAAGTTCAAACAATTGGTCACTCCAATCGGACGAGCTCCAACACAGGCCAGATTCCGGCAGGCCTCCGCCACAGCGATTTTGCCTCCGGTTTCAGGGTCCAGATAGGTGTAAAGAGAGTTTCCGTCTAGAGTGACCGCCAGCGCTTTGTTTGTGTCTTTGATCCTGATTACAGAGGCGTCCGCCCCGGGAAAAAAAGCGGTGTTGACCTGGACCATGTGGTCATACTGGCGGCGGACCCATTCCTTTTCGGCGATGGTCGGTGAAGAGAGAAGTTTTAGAAAAGCGCGGTTGAAGTTTTCTGGCTGGGGGAGAGGTTCCAGTTGGGTGGCGGATTTGAGGTAGGCGGGGACTTCTCGCTCCCTCTCATAGACAGGACAGAGGTCGATGACGGCCTTCACGGGAAGGTCCACGACTGTTTTTCCGCCGAATTCTACCTTGAGCCTTCCGCCCTCGGTGACCTGTCCGATGATTACAGCGTCCAGGTCCCATTTGGAAAAGATCTCTTGCACTTCCTTGACTTTGTCTTTCTTGGCTACGATGAGCATTCTCTCCTGGGACTCCGACAGCATCATCTCATAAGGAGTCATCCCTTCTTCTCTCTGGGGCACACGATCGAGGTCGATCTCGATGCCCGTTCCGGATTTGGCCGCCATCTCCGTAGTGGAACAGGTCAAGCCTGCGGCTCCCATGTCCTGTATCCCGATGATCAAGTCTTTGGCTGTGACCTCTAGGCAGGCCTCGAGCAGCAGTTTTTCCATAAGAGGATCTCCGACCTGGACATTCGGTCTCTTGCGTTCCAGGTCCTCACCAAATTCAGCAGAGGCCATCGTGGCACCGTGGATACCGTCTCTTCCGGTTTTGGCCCCGACATAGAGCACCGGATTTCCTGGGCCTTCGGCTCTGGCATAGAAGATCCTGTCCTTTTTGACGATTCCCAGGGCAAAAACATTCACAAGAGGATTGAGAGAGTAGCAGTCGTTGAAGTAGACATCACCTCCCATCGTGGGAACCCCGATGGAGTTTCCGTAGCCGGATATTCCCGAGACTACACCCTCCATAACAGATTTGTTTTTTGCGGTCGATAACGGACCGAAACGCAGGGAATCCTGAAGAACTATAGGCCTGGCTCCCATGGTGAATATATCTCTGAGGATGCCTCCCACTCCTGTCGCCGCACCTTGGTAGGGCTCGATAAAGGAGGGATGGTTGTGGGATTCGATCTTGAAAACTGCCGCCAGACCATCGCCGATATCGATGATACCTGCATTCTCACCCGGTCCCTGGATGACATTTTTCCCGTCCACGGGCAGGTGTTTCAGATGGACTTTTGAGCTTTTATAGCTGCAGTGTTCAGACCACATGAGAGAGAAGATTCCGAGTTCTGTGATGTTGGGTTCCTTCCCGATGAGCTTGACGATTTTTTCGTACTCATCCAGAGTGAGGTTATGCTCTTCCAGAATTTTGCGGTCAATCATTTCACTTCATTTACTCCAGGCTGTCCGATGCGGTTATCCTTTCCAGTTGATGATAGATTCGAATATGATCCGGCCGTCTTCGCTTCCGAGAAGCGCTTCAGAAGCTCTTTCTGGATGGGGCATCATACCCATGACGTTTCCGGCGCTGTTGATCAGCCCGGCGATGCTTTCGAGAGAGCCGTTAGCATTGGCCTCTTCGCTGAGCTGACCTTGGGCGTCTGAATACCGGAGGACGATCCGGTTGTTCGTCTTTATCTCTTGAATGGCATCAGGGGGAGAGAAAAAATTCCCGTCGAAGTGGGCGATGGGCATCTTTAAAACCTGGCCTTTTTTGGCTTTGGTCGTGAACGGAGTGGCCTCGTTATCCACCCGGATGTGGACGAACTGGCAGAGGAATTTCAGGTTTTTATTCCTGAGCATGGCTCCCGGAAGAAGGCCCAATTCCAGGAGAACCTGGAAGCCGTTGCAGATTCCGAGCACCAGGCCCCCCTTGAGTGCAAATTCCTTCACTTCCTGCATCAATGGAGAAAACGCGGCGATGGAGCCTGGGCGCAGATAGTCTCCGTAGGAAAATCCTCCAGGGAGGATAACACAATCAACATTTTTCAGATCATGTTCTTTGTGCCAGAGGAATATCGCGTTCTGGTTGAGGAGCTCCTTGAGGGCGAAGAGAGTGTCATAATCACAGTTGGAACCTGGAAAAATCACGACTCCAAATTTCAATTTCACTAATCCTTGGGGGATGAACTCCCCGTGTTTTTGATTTAATCCCTTTCTAAAATCTGCCAGGTGAACTTTTCGATGATGGGATTGGCCAAAACTTTGTCTGAGATTTCGGGAATGACTCTTTCGGCTTCTTCTGGAGACATGCCTTCGAGCTCAAGTTCAAACACTTTGCCCTGCCTGACATCCTTTACAGATTCGTAGCCCAATGTGTGGAGGGCATTCTTCACAGTCTGGCCTTGAGGGTCGAGAACACTGTCTTTAAACGAGACCAGAATTCTAACTTTCATCGCCAAGCACCTTCATGAAAATGTAATCAATTTTGCTTAAGTAAGGATCCAGAGAAAAGCAGGCGTCAATCTCTTTCTCTTTCAGAATTTTTCCGATTTCCTTATCAGAATGAATGAGCTCCTTGAAATCACGACCTTCATTCCAGGCTTTCATGCTGATCGTCTGGACAAGCTGGAAAGCCTGCTCGCGGGTGATGTCTTTTTTTGTTAGAGCCAGGAGTACACTCTGGGAAAAAACGAGACCCTGAGTCAGGTTTACGTTTTCTTTCATTCTCTCGGTGTTGACTTTCCAGTGGCTGATTATATCCGTTGTTTCCGCCAGGATGAAGTCTGTGAGAATAAAAGCGTCCGGGAAGATGATTCTTTCAGCCGAGGAGTGGGAAATGTCTCTTTCATGCCAGAGAGAGATGTTCTCCATAGAAACTTGGAGGTTTGCTCTTATAACGCGGGCAAGGCCAGAAATTCTTTCCGCACGAACCGGATTTTTCTTGTGCGGCATGGAGGAAGATCCTTTTTGGCCTCTAGTAAAGGGCTCTTCCAGTTCGAGGACTTCGGTTTTCTGGAGGTGACGCAGCTCTGCAGCGAATTTGTCCAGTGAAGATGCGAGAAGGGCTAATGCGAAGAGAACTTCAGCATGCCTGTCGCGCTGAAGGACCTGCGTGGAGACCTTTGCAGGCTTGAGGCCGAGCTTTTTGAGCGCATAGACCTCGATCTTTGGGTCAAGATGGATGTAGGTTCCCACTGAGCCCGAGATTCTCCCGGCACGGATGACTTCCAATGCGTTCTCGATTCGATAGAGATGGCGTTTCACTTCCTCATACCAGACCAAGAGTTTCACGCCAAAAGTGATGGGTTCGGCGTGAACTCCATGCGTCCGTCCGACTATAACGGTTTTTTTGTACTGAATAGCCTGTTCCTTGAGGATATCTTTAAGAGGATTGAGGCCCTTCTGGACTTTCTCCAGAGCTTCTTTAATGAGAAGAGAGAGGGCGGTGTCAACAACATCATAGGATGTCAGTCCAAGGTGGATGAAACGGGAATCTTCTCCCACTTTCTCTGCCACAGAGGTGAGGAAGGCGATCACGTCATGTTTCACGACTTGTTCTATCTCTTCGATCCTCTTGACAGAGAAATCGGCTTTTTTCTTGATCGTCTGGAGAGATTGAGGAGGGATTTCTCCTGCTTCTGCCCAGGCTTCGCATACAGCCAGTTCCACATCGAGCCATTTTCTGTATCTGTTTTCATCGCTCCAGATGGCCCCCATTTCTGGACGCGTGTATCGCTCAATCATGGAAGTTGTTCCTCAAAGGAGGGCAAATCATAACAACAAGCCCATCTCTTGTCAATTTATTTCAGGCTCTGGGCTTGACTTTAGTTGTTTTTCGATGAAAATTATTTATTGATATTGTCTTTTTTGGATCTTAATGATTGCACATCAAAGTTTGTTTCCTGATTCTTCAAAGGATTTTGGCTCATTGAGTGTCTAAAATGATGAAAAGGAGTATGGAAGATAGCCGCGATGGCCATTTGGTTACGCAGGCAAAACAGGGCGATGCCGAAGCTTTTGCTGAGTTAGCTCGCCGTTGCCAGGAGAAAATATACTTCACCATACTCGCGCTGACAAAGAATCAACAGGATGCCAGTGATTTGGCCCAGGAGGCCTTTATGCAGGCTTTTAAGTCTATAAAGAGTTTCAAACAACGCTCCAGCTTCTACACCTGGATATACAGGATCGCTGTCAACCTGACTTTAAATTTTCTAAAGCGGAGAAAGAGAGAAGATACACAGGAAGTACTGGATGAAAGCCAATCTTCAGGAAACGGGACAGAGGATTCTTCCCTTTCACCGGAAGGGCGTTCTTTGAAGAAGGAGCTCTCAGAAAGAATGCAGTCCGCAATCGATTCTCTGCCTCTGACTTACAGAGCTTCTTTCACTCTTGTTGTTTTCCAGGGAATGACTCACAGCCAGGCCGCACAGATTCTGGGATGCTCCGAGAACACTGTATCCTGGAGAATGCACAAAGCCAGGAAAATACTTCAAGCCAGACTTAAGCCTTATCTCGAAGGGGGATTGAATGAAGTGTAAGAAAATCGAAAAGTGGCTTTCCGACCGTATCGACGGAGAGCTCTCGAAGGAAAAAGAAAGGCTCCTCGAGGACCATCTGGAAAGGTGCGCTTCATGCCGCTCTTATGCCGCATCGATAGAGAAACTCCAGGATGAAGCCGTGAGCATCAAGGATGCAGAAATCTCACCGGCTTTCTGGGAGGGATTTGCCTCGAAACTCAAGGCTAACCTCAAATCCTTCCAGCAGGAGAGAAAAGAAAGAAGGCCTCTTGTGCTGGGCTGGAGATGGATTGGGTCTGGTGCCGCTTTGCTTGCAGTGGTGGTCGTCGGTTTATACTTACTCTTTTTCCAGAGCCCGCCGCCTCAAGAGATGTACGTCTTTTCTCTCGAGAATTCTCTCGCGAGAATTTACCAGGAGATCGGGGATGATGCTGAACTGGAAAAGCTGTTCAATTCAGTTATCATGGAGTCTATAGGCGAATCCCTCGAGGATTCCGAATGGAGGAAACGTCCTGATTTTTTAGAAAATCTTCTCCTCAGGGAAGACATCACAGAAGAGGAGATGAAATTTCTTGAGTCTGAAATAAAGAAAGACGTTTAAATAGAGGAGGAATTCCATGAAAACTAAATCGATCCTTGCCCTTTTTCTCAGTACCGTCGTTTTCAGTTCAGTCGTCTTCGCTGCTGTCCATGCGGAAAACGTCCAAGTGCTGGAGAAAGCCAGGAGAGTGACACGAGAGAATATCATCACACTGATGCTGATAAGGATGACCCGCTTTTTGGAACTGACCGAAGACCAAACAGCAAAGATCTATCCTTTTTTCAATCGGATCGAGAAAGAGAAGATGCAGATCAACCAGCAGATAAGGCGTCAGATGCGTGAGTTGAGATCGGCTTTGAGCGCGGAAGATCCTGATCCTGAAGTGCTCAAGTCCAAGATTCAAACCCTAAAAGAGTTAAGAGACGCCCTTAAGAACAAAGATAAAGAACTGGAAAAGCACCTGCAAGAAAATTTAACCGTGATTCAGCAGGCAAAATACCTGGTGTTCATGAATGCTTTTTTGAATGAGTTAAGGGAGAGTTTGAACAGAGCCAGGAATTTGAGAGAGAGGACTGGGCCGAAAAAAAAGAAATAATTCTGATTTTTTCCAAAGGAAATCCTCCTTCTTTAATACAAGGTAAAGAGGGACAATCCCCCAAAAAAAGAGCCTGACTTATTTTATTTCGAAAAAGCCTTTTTGACGTTTAGTTTCAAAATATAAGGACCTGATGAGCTAGCCATTCTTCAGCCGTGTGTTTCTTGCCATTAAAAAAATCATTTCTTGACAAAAGGTTCCCGTTGATTTAGAATTCTGAATGTAGTTTTGTATATTTTTTTCCAAAACTAGAGATAGTAGCGTACGCAGGTTAGAGAGAGGAAACAAGAACTTCATAAACAAGAGACCTTTCTCTTCGTCATTTACTCCCTTTTAAGTAAAAATTTGAAAGCCTGCAGAAGGAAGATTGCGCCAGCGTAGCTCAGTTGGTAGAGCAGCTGATTTGTAATCAGCGGGTCGGGGGTTCGAATCCTCTCGCTGGCTTTTAATTCGAGCGACGAAGTTATTGGGCAGACAGTCCGTTTAACAAGCGTGAGGAAGTCAGCTGAATAGAGATGGAAAGTGATCGTTCCAATAACTCATGGAAAGAGAGCATGGGCTTTGGGCAGGTACCAAAGTGGCCAAATGGGGCGGGCTGTAAACCCGCTGCGGAAACGCTTCGGAGGTTCGAATCCTTCCCTGCCCATTTGTGATTATGCGGGAATAGCTCAGTTGG
>CAYFVQ010000084.1:0-21907 GCA_964346585.1 uncultured Eubacteriales bacterium
TTGAGTTTTATTCCTTTATCATGGCCAACCGCTGTCTCAATGGTGACCTTAGGGAAAGTGGCCTTGTCGCTATCTGCCTCTACCCCATAGGCGCCGACTGCTGTGCCCATGATGCTAAAATGAGAAAGGTCAACCGGATATTCTTTTTCTGAGGCAGCTGTGATGATACCGAAAGGTTGGGGGTAGAGAACCTCTGACCCGCGGTAAGCAGATTTTCCTATCTCACACATCCCAATGCAGCCATCCACACAGGTCACGCACATTCCACTGAATGGACTGATGGAACCTTCTGTCCTGTTCTTTGTGAGTGTCGCCGCGCTTCTATTGAGTTTTGTATAAGACATTCTGTTTACCTCCTTTTTTACTCAATTGTTGGAAATCAGTAAGGAGCACATAAACGAGACATTTTTCTCTTTTCATTGCTTACCTTTTTACGCTTTGCTTCATACTGTCCGATTTTTCTCTTTTTTCTCTGATACACGTGCCGCAGCGGCCTGCGTCGTACATCCAGCATTGAAGGTCATCGTAGTGATCCAGGCAGGCGGGGTCCAAATTCAAACAGGCGTTGCACACCGCTGTGTCTGCTTCAGGCCCCTGGCACCTTAGCTGACAGGCCGGGCAGACGTAAATGCATCCGCCGCAGAGACGGCATTCTTCCGAGCGGATGTCGAAGGGAGTGGATATTTTTCTTTTGTTACCCCGGTACTGGAAGCCGATGGCCTTGCCGTCCATCTGCTCAGCGCACATGCGGACACACAGACCGCAGAGGATGCATTCGTCATTGCGAATCTTGAAGCGGACCTGTTTCACTCCGAATTTTGAGGCTAAGTCCTGGATGACTTTTGAATTGGGAGCCATGGAAAGCATCAGCTCAATCATCATTTTTCTACTTTCGATGACTCTTTTTGTATCTGTCCTGACAATCAGACCTTCCTCGACTGAGTAAGTGCAAGAGGAGACGAGTTTTGTTCTAGGCTCTTCGCCGACTTCTACAAGGCAAAGGCGGCAGCCTCCGTAGGGACTCAGGCCTTCGTTGTAACAGAGTGTCGGAATTTCAAGCCCATAAAACTTAGCTGTTTCTAAGACAGTCCATCCCTCTTCTGCTTTAACATCCACACCATTTAATCTTATGCTAATCATCCTCTCTCCTGATCTTGGGCTCTTTTTTTCCCTGAGGTTTTCTGTGTTTTCAAACTCTCAGGCTTGCTCCTTTTCATTGCATATCCTTTATTCCTTAATTCTTTTTAAAAAAGAGAAGTATTGCTTTACTTTTTCAGTTTTTATCTCTTTTGCCGTAAAAATTGGATGGGTGGCAAGTGTGTCTCGAATTCTTTGATCAACTTTACACTTCCAACACTCATAGTTATTGGAGCACACTTTGTAAGATATTAGACCCATGAGCGCGTATCTACATTTATGTTCACTCCCAAGCGACTCGCGGAATCTTTTCACAGCATCCAATTCCATCTTCATCGCACCCGTAGGACATACATAAGAGCAGGCTCCACAGCCAATACAAACATCCGAGGACAAGTGAAAAGGAGTGTCTACTTTCAACTTTTTCCCTCGGCCTACAAATCCAATCGCACCTGGTCCTGCAATATCATTGCAAACACGAACACATAGGCCACAAAGAATACAGTCCTCATTCTTAGGTTTGAAGCGGGATTTTTTAATGCCCATTTTATCAGCCAAATGCCGGACTGCCATTGTGTCCGGGCATCTTGCCAATAGGAATTCTACGAGCATCCTTCGCATCTTTAGAACTCTATCGGAATGAGTTGAAACCTTCATTCCTTCCTCAACAGGGAAGGAACAGGCAGTTACTATTGGATTTGCCTTTTCTTTGATTATCTCAACAACACAGAGCCTGCACGCACCGTAAGGGGAAAGCCCTTCCTGGTAGCAAAGAGTGGGAACTTCAATCCCCAGTTTTTCTGCTGCTTTAAGTATCGTCGTTTCTTTTTTAACAGTAACTTTTTGATTATCAATAGTAAGCGTTATCACTTTTCCTCACTTTATGATTATTGAGTCAAACTTGCAAATCTCGTAACATGATCCGCACTTGATGCATTTTTCTTGATTCAGACTGTGCAATTTCTTTTTCTCTCCTGTAATGGCTTGGGTTGGACAAGGTCTCACACACGCCCCACACCCATTGCACTTTTCAGCATCGATTGAGTATGAAATTAAATCAATGCACACACCTGCCGGGCATCTTTTATTTCTGACGTGTTCCTCATATTCATCTCCAAAATATTTCAGAGTTGTTAAAACAGGATTGGCTGCAGTTTGACCCAGCCCACATAGAGATGTCTCCTTAACGACTAGGGCAATCTCTTCTAAAAATTCAATGTCACCCTTCTCTCCTTCGCCTTTACAAATCTTGGTTAATATCTCTCGCATTTTCTCTATCCCTTCCCGACATGGAACACACTTACCGCATGATTCATCTTCAAGAAAGCCGAGAAAATATTTAGCTATATCCACCATACAGGTGTTTTCATCCATGACGATCATTCCACCGGATCCCATCATAGATCCCACTTCTGTCAATCTCTCAAAGTCTACTGGCAAGTCTATAAGACTCTCAGGAATACAACCCCCGGATGGGCCACCTGTCTGAACAGCCTTGAAATTTTTGCCTTTTGGTATTCCACCACCTATATCATAGACAACCTCTCGAAGCTTCATTCCCATCGGCACCTCAACCAGCCCCGTGTTGTTTACTTTTCCGACTAATGAAAATATCTTTGTGCCTTTACTTTTCTCTGTCCCGATTTTAGAGTACCAATCTGGGCCCTTATCAATTATTACAGGGATATTTGCCCAAGTTTCTACATTATTGATATTTGTCGGATAGCCCCATAGTCCCTTTTGAGCCGGAAAAGGAGGTCTTGGTCTTGGCCCATCGAGTTTGCCCTCAATGGATGAAATAAGGGCTGTTTCCTCACCACAGACAAACGCTCCTGCCGCTTTGTGAACTTTAATAGTGAAGTCGAATCCAGAGTTCAATATGTTCTTCCCGAGCAACCCTCTCTCTTCTGCTTGCTTGATGGCTATCCCAACATTCTTCAGCGCCAGAGGATATTCGTTGCGTATATAAATATATCCTTCTTTGGCTCCAATGGCGTATGCACCAATAGCCATTCCTTCCAGAACTGAATGAGGATTACCCTCCATTAGACTGCGATCCATGTAAGCGCCGGGGTCTCCTTCGTCACAATTACAAATTATATATTTAGTCTTTTCCTTGGAAGCCTTTGTAATTTCCCATTTTTTACCCGTGGGGAATCCAGCCCCTCCCCTTCCTCTAAGGCTGGATTTCTTAATTCCCTCTATAATTTGCTCGGGGGCCATGTGAAAGAGTCCTTTACACAGAGCGCTGTAACCATCCAAGGCAATATAGTCATATATATTAGTGGGGTCAATCTTGCCATTGTTTCCAAAGATAATCCGTTTCTGCATATTGTAGAAAGACACATCATCCTCATGGACACACTTCATACCTGTGTTTGGATCAGTATATAAAAGACGCTCGATTATCTTGCCCTTTACAACAGTTTGAGAGATGATTTCCGGCACATCTTCTACTGCAACCCTTTGATAAAATATATTTTCCGGATATATAACTCCAATAGGCCCTCTTTCGCAGAAGCCGTGGCAGCCTGTCACTCTCATGTTGACTCTATCTTTCAAATTCTGGCTCTCAATCTCGTTTTTCACCGCAGCAATGACCTTCTCGCAGGCATAACCATGACAACCCGTTCCTCCGCATATAGTTATACATGGTTTTCTGGGATCACGTCCTTGAAGTATTGAGTTTTTGAGCTCTTTTAAATCCTTTTCGTCTGCTATTTTCATTTACACTTTCACTCAATAATTCTTAAGCATCTTTGGTACTTTTGTCGGGCTCATTTGTCCGTAATAGTCGTTATCAATCACGACTAAAGGACCCAAGGCGCATGCGCCCAGACAGTTAACCGTTTCCAGAGTAAACTTAAAATCCCTTGTTGTGTAGCCGGCCTGAATACTTAAATCTCTTTCCATACTCTGCAGCACCTTTACTGCTCCCCTCACATGACAAGCTGTTCCGAGGCAGACTTTGATCAAATGTTTTCCTCGCGGTTTCAGACTAAACGCTCTGTAGAAAGTTGCAAAACGGCATACCCGGCTCAGAGGAATTCTTAATTTTTTTGCGACATAAGGCAATATCTCTCCGGGGAGGAAATTTGCTTCAGCCTGAATATCGAGTAATATGCTGACTAAGTGGGTCTCTTTCATACCATATGCTTCCAGAATTTTGTCTATTTTTTCAAGGTTCATTTACTTTTCCAAATCACACCTTCGGCATCGTTTGGCTTCACGAATTGCCGTTTCTTCAGTGTAGCCCAATTCAACTTCCTCGAAGCAGAACAACCTCTTGTCGACTCTCAGAAGTGGCATTTCAGGAGGCTTCAGCTCCTCTTCTTCCCTTGATAACCGAACAGGTTCAATCCGCATCCTCGGTCTGGGTCTTTCATATCCTTCATACTTTTTACCTCTTAGGTAGCAATCAATGGATGCCGCTGCCTTTTTGCCAGATGCTATCGCTTCGATCACGGTAGCAGGTCCAGTGACTGCATCCCCACCAGCAAAAATGCCCGATACATTTGTTTGAAGAGTGCAGGGGTCCACTGCAAGGAGATTCAAATGCGTGATTTCAAACTTGTGATTTAAAAAGTCAACATCCGGTACTTGGCCCGCTGCTCGTATTATTGTGTCAGCATCGATTGAAAACTCTGAACCTTCTAATGGGATGAGCTCCCCTCGGCCTCTGCTGTCAGCTTCTCCAACTTGAGCACGAATGCATTGCAGGCCCGTTACGTTCCCCTCTTTACTTAAAATTTTATCAGGGAGGGTTAGAAAGTGGATCTTTACGCCTTCATCAAGAGCCTGATTCATTTCAGATTCATCTAGTGGGATCTCTTTTTTTGATCTCCTATAAATTATATTGACTTCACTGGAACCGAGGCGCCTGCATACACGAGCAGCGTCTAAAGCAATGTAGTCATCTCCTAAGATAATAATCTTATCACCGGGTTTTCTCTTTTTACCAAGATTTACATCTTTTAAGAAAGCCACACAATCAATGATGCCTTTCACTTTATCCTCTCCAGGCAATCCTAGTTTCAGTGATTTATGAGCGCCTGTGGCAATGAATATTGCTTGATATCCCTGCTTTTTGAGGTCCTCTATGCTTAGATCCTTTCCGATCGGGGCGTTAGTTTTAATTTCGACTCCAAGAGCACAAATCGCATCTATTTCAGCCTTAACTATTTCTTTTGGCAGACGATAATCTGGAATACCCAAGGATAACATTCCGCCGGCTTTTGGCAACGCCTCAAATACAGTCGTTTGATAGCCCCGTCTTGCTAAATTATAAGCAGCGGTTAGGCCTGCCGGACCTGAACCTATGATCGCAATTTTTTCTTCTTTCGGGCTTTGTACAGATGGGCGCTTATATCCTTCATGATTTAACACATGGTCCGCACAAAACCGCTTAAGTGAATGAATGACAACAGGCCTGTCAAATTCTCCCATTTTGCAGCTTAACTCACAGGGGTGGTTACATACGCGTCCGCAAATTCCCGGAAAAGGGTTGTCCTCTCTTATTACGTCAACTGCTTCATCGAACTTGCCCAAAGCAATTAATGCTATATAGCTTGGGACATCTATGCCGACAGGGCAGGAATCTTGACAAGGGGCAGGTATCAGCTTCTTGCACACTAATGCTGGACACCATTTTTCTTGAATATGAGCCTTATACTCTTCCCTAAAGTATTGCAAAGTGCTCAATACAGGATTGCTTGCAGTCTGCCCAAGTCCGCACATTGATGCATTTTTCACTGTATGAGCTAATTCTTCCAATAGATCAAGCTGTTCAAAAGTCCCGTCTCCTCCTGTAATGTCAGTTGCTATTTCCCACATGCGCTGCGTACCTTCCCGGCAGCTCAGGCACTTACCGCAGGATTCATCCCTTAAAAAATTGAGAAAATATTTTGCGATATCAACCATACACGTATTCTCATCCATCACTATCATGCCGCCTGAGCCCATTATGCTTCCTGCCTCAGCAAGACTTTCATAATCTACAGGTAGATCTAGCAATCCAGCGGGTATGCAACCACCTGAGGGGCCGCCAGTCTGAACTGCCTTAAATTTCTTTCCATCCGGAATTCCCCCTCCTATGTCATATATGATTTCGCGTAAAGTTATACCTATCGGGACTTCAACGAGCCCAGTATTGTTTATCTTCCCAACTAATGAGAATATTTTTGTTCCCTTGCTTTTCTTGGTGCCAATTGTTGAGAACCAGTCAGCACCATTTTTAATAATTATTGGAATATTTGCCCAGGTTTCAACGTTGTTGATGTTAGTCGGTTTTCCCCATAAACCCTTTAGAGCAGGAAAGGGAGGCCTCTGGCGGGGTACGCCTACTTTCCCTTCGATAGAGGAAATCAGGGCTGTTTCTTCGCCGCAAACAAAAGCCCCAGCACCCTTGTTAATATGGATTTGAAAATTAAAGCCAGTTCCAAGAATGTTTTTTCCGATGAGTCCCAATTTTTTGGCTTTGGAGATTGCTAAAGAGAGATGTTTAACAGCCAATGGGTATTCACCTCGGACATATACATAACCTTCCTCTGCTCCTATTGCATAGGCTCCAATCAACATTCCTTCTAATACGCGGTGGGGATTCCCCTCAAGTAAACTGCGGTCCATATAGGCTCCAGGATCTCCCTCATCAGCATTACAGATAATGTATTTTTTGCTGCCTGGCGCTTTTTTCGCGAATTCCCACTTGAAACCGGTGAGAAATCCTGCTCCTCCTCTTCCTCTGAGGCCAGATTGCTTGACAGTGTTGATAACTTCCTCTTGTGACATTTCGCTTAAAGCTTTGACAAGGGAGCTGTACCCTCCAATGGATAGATAATCTTCGATATCAGTTGGGTCAATCAAGGCGTTGTCCTTGAGGACAATTCGCATTTGATGTTTATAAAAAGGGATATCGTTTTCCTGGATATGCTTTTCCTTGGTAATCGGATCAGAATACAAAAGTGAGTCTATAATTTTATTATTTAAAACGGTGAGATTAAGAATATCTTTTGCTTGCCTGGGTTCGACTTTCTGGTAGAAGATATTATGAGGATGAATAATGATGTTGGGTTCAGCCTCACAGAAGCCATGGCATCCGGATACTTTAATTTTGACTTCATTTTCCAACTTTTTTTTCTTGATAGCATTTTTTAGAGCATTGATAACTTTTAACGATCCCCTTGCTCGACCACAGGTTCCGGCAGAAACTGTGAGTACAGGCTTCTCCGCGGATTTTCTTGTTTGAATTTGGGTCTCAATAGCCTGTTTCAGATCAGTGATTGAATTTATTTTCTTGATATTTTTCATTTCCCTTCTTTTTTTTTCTGTACTTCTTTACAATGGAGTCAACTTTGCGGATTGTTGTCTGGGCATGGTAGTTCCCGTCAACAGCAACGACGGGCCCGATAGCGCAGCAGCCCAAGCAGGCAACGGTTTCTAGGCTGAAGTTTCTGTCTTCCGTGGTTTCTCCAGCTTGTATGTTCAGTTTTTTTTCGAATTCATCCAGAATTTTCGCTCCTCCTCTTACGTGACAGGCGGTTCCCAAACACACTGTGATGAGATGTTTTCCTCTCGGTTCGAGGCTGAATGCCCGGTAAAAGGTTGCGACTCCAAAGATGTCAATGAGAGGAATGCCTAAAGCTTTGGAAACAATTCTCAGTGCTTCCTGGGGGAGATAATTGTACTCTTCCTGAATGTCCTGAAGGATCGATATGAGCGCCTTTTTTTCTTTATTGTATTTTGTTACGAATGACTTGACTTTTGATTCTTGCACCTCCACAGGTTTTCCTCCATTTTATGATATTTTCAGTTAAGCAGAAGAAAAAAATGAGCCTTTCTTTTGAGGTGAGGGGTTTCGATTCTGGCTCTCATGTGGAATCTTAATTTGACAGCTGTTTGATTCTCAGTATTTGGAAATGATGTATATTGACAGAGTTGAGAAAGAAAGGCTATCGGAGATTATGAGATTAATGATTCCTCCTTTAAATATGAATGATATTATACGTATTAAAAGTATGATGTTAACAAAGTCTTATAACAAATAAATATTATCATTGTCAATGATTTTTCAGGTTTCTGTCATTTAAAAGGCGAACTCTAGAGACAGACTTCGAGATTTTATAAATTTCCAAAGGCTGATTTTGGTGTCTGATCCCTCCAGAATGCTATTGACAGAAAGGGATATTATGCCATAATTAGGTTCATCCTGCTCAAGGAGCACAAAAATGCCTCAAAAAATTCATCGGTCAATCGGGCATCATTATATCGTTGAAGCCTCAGGGTGCGACCCGAAAATAATCAGTAGTGTTGAGAAGGTTCAGCAGATATTAGTTAAAGCGGCTGAAGTCGCAGGAGCGAAGGTCTGGTCCATTTCAGTCAACAGGTTTCCCCCGAAAGGAGTCAGCGGGGTTATTGTGATTTCTGAGTCGCACATTTCCACTCATACGTGGCCTGAATATGGGTACGGCGCCTTGGACTTTTACACTTGTGGCGATGATACGGATCCTGAGAAAGCGATTTTTTATGCAGTAGAGGCATTTGGGGCAAAAACTTCCCATATCACAGAAATTACTCGGGGCATCGAGGAGGGAGACCGGTTATTCTATCACAGCTTTATCACATGGGAAGAGGATTTCGTGAGCAACAAGGAAAAAAAATGATTTTTTGTTCAGGCTTTGCCTTCAAATCGGGAGAGTCAGACTTTAGGTCAGATATCGGGATCAAACTTCAAGATTAACTAAATTTTGGGATTTGAACCCAGCCATGGGAGGGTATTACTGAAAAAATGTTAATTTTTTTTACACTTTTTTGCCGATTTTTGTCAATCTGTTCTTTACATCCCTGGAATTGCCCGATTATTGATGATTTTATACTCGATTGAAATGGCACAAAATTTGCAGTTTAGTTTAGGTGGATTTTTACAGAGAAAAAATCAGTGAAAGATAAACAACATAAATCCCATGTGATTTGTAGGCTTTATTTATTTGTGCTATAATAATCAAATGAAAAATAGACTGTTCGTTCAGGTTTTCCTCTCCATGCTTCTAGCTTTTATCCTCTTTCCGCCTCTTCACGCGGAAGAGTATACCCTGAATGATTTCATTGGTCAGATTCAAAATTCTTTGACACAGAAGGATGTCACCGCTTATTTGGAGAATTTTGCCCCCGATATCAGATCGATTGAAGAGATAAACTTCAAGGATAAATTCGATCTTTTCCAAATGGAGAGGGCGACATTATACAAGACGAGCGAAAGGATCAAGAGCGAAGATATCGCTGAAATTTTCCTGCAGGCCCTTTTTCAAAATTCCTATTCAGCGATTATCGAAACTTGGCGACTGGAGCTTCTAAGAGTAGACAGTCAATGGCAGATCACAAATAAAATTGTGTCTGGAAACATCAACTCTCTCTACAGAATCAAGATTCCATCCGATAGGGTAGAGAGAGTTGAGTCGATCGAAGTCGAACATGAAGACATAAAGCTCATATTCGAGGATGCATGGCTCTTTTATGACAACATTCCAAAGCTGGAAACAGCCTTGCTTATCATTGGTAAGGGAGATGTGCGCTTCTCCCCTTCGGACCCGATTGAAAGGCATCAATTAAAATTATCCTATAAAAAAGAATTTCTTGAAGATAAACTAACTTATGCTTGCCTCAGGTTTTCAAATCATTTCTTTCATAACAACATCAAAATAAGCAAAAATCCTGAATGGAAAGACCTTGAGCCATCCTCAGAAGACAAGAACGCAGCCTATTCCATATTTTCAAGACATTATCCCCGTTCATTCACCGTGGAAAATTCTCTGAATAAGGCGCTTTTTTCAACCTTACCTCAGGGTGATGAAGCAGTCTTTGGATTCAGAGGAGAAGAGCATGGGACTTTTACTTATGTCTATTCTCCTTTCACCGATGAAGAGATCAACCTTTACCGCTGGAAAGATAAGCAAATCATCAATCTGTATTCACCCCATTCTGAGGGTACTCAGAGAAAAATGTTCCTATCTTTTGGCCAAATGTTCGAAGTGAAGAGCTACGAGATTGATTTAGATTTTAAGCCTGAGCAGTATTTTCTTTCTGGAAAAGCCAAGATTGAAGTGGAGTCTCATGTGGATTCGCTGGAAAAATTAAAATTCAAGCTGAATCCGAAACTAAATATTCTTCGCATTCAAGATGAGGAAGGGCGGTCGTTATTTTACAGCCAGGACAGGTTGAGAGAAACTCTTTATGTCTATTTAGTCCATCCTCCTCCTAAAAACAAACCGTATTCTATCGAAGTATTTTATCGGGGAAAACTCAGGCCTCCGGTGGAGATAACAGATGCCATTGCGGATCCTCAAATTACAAGAAGGGAAGATCCGGGTAGGAAACTCTCGGTCATTGACGTTAAGTTTGAAACTTTTTTATTCAGCCAGCGGGCCAATTGGTACCCAACTCCCTCTGAAAATGATTATTTTCAGGCCCGCCTAAAAATTTCGATCCCTGCAACATATCAGTGTATCTCTAACGGAGAAATGATAGAGACCTCCCTCTTGAAGGGCACAGAAAGAGTCCGGGAAAAAGATGAAGCGGAGAATGCGGTTTATATTTTCGATGTGAAAAATCCGGTCAAATATCTCTCTTTCATTATCGGGAAATTCACGAGTGTCGGGGAAGATCATGACTCACTCCCCCTGCAGCATTTCTATTCATCTGGTGTTCTTTTAGAGAAAAAAGGGCTTCTCAAAGAAGCCAAGAACATAGTTCAATTTTTTGAGGATAGATTCGGAACCTATCCCTATGAAAAATTAAGCGTTGTCCGAAGATTGTGGGTTACATTGGGAGGACACTCTCCCGCTTCCTTCATCATTATCAATGAGTTGTATCAAACTCCGGATAGTCCCTTACTCGTCCCCATCAGGAGCCCTGTTGACCTTTCTCGCTGGAGGGAATATTTCATCGCCCATGAAATTTCCCACCAGTGGTGGGGACAGGCTGTAGCCTGGAAGACTTATCATGACATATGGTTGAGCGAAGGATTGGCTCAGTTTTCTGCTGTTCAATATTTGAGCCAAAAGTATGGGAAGGAAGTCCAGGAGCCGATTTTTGGGAAACTTTCCCACTGGGCGAAAAAAATGTCCAAATGGGGACCGGTCACACTGGGTGCCCGCCTCGCTCTGCATGATCCAATGGCCTTCCAGACCATCGTCTACAATAAAACAGCTTTAGCCTTGAATATGCTCAAAGACCTTCTCGGGGAGGAGATATTTTTCAATGGATTAAAAGAGTTTTATGTGAGACATAAATTTGGATCAGCAAGTACGGGTGATTTCATAAAAGCGATGGAAGAGGAGTCAGGGAAAGACCTGAAAAAATTCTTTAAGAATTGGTTTGGTTCATATACTCTTCCTAAAGTCAAAGTCTCTCATTCAATCCAGAAATCCGTTGATGGGTATACCCTGAAATTGAAAATCAGTCAAATGAAGGATGTTTTTATTTTTCCTCTTTGGATTGAGTGGAAAGAGAATGGAGACAGGATCAGACGGATGGTTGTTGTTGACGAGAAAAACGAAGAGTTTGAGATAGAGCTGCGCATGAAGCCGCAGAAAATTGAGGTCAATCCCGATAATGCAGTCCCTGGAAAATTCCATTAAAAAAGGGGACAGGCTACTTTTAAAAGAGTATGGGGTCAGGCCTTGTCAGGATCGATACGACAAGGCAAGAATCAAGCTTTGGGCTTTCCATTAAGATAAGGCCTGACCCCGAAGGGACAGTCCCCATAAAAAAGAGGCCTGTCCCCTTTTTTGTTTTTTTGCTGTTTCAGGAGATGTCAGAAACATCAATATTCAGCCTTTTGATCATCTCATTCAAAGTTGTGGGTTTGACTCCCAAAAGGATGGCCGCGTTTTTTTGAACTCCCTTGCTTCGTTTCAAGGCAGTGATAATGGCCTTTTTCTGGAATGTCTCTAAGCCTTCTTTGAGGTTGAGGTCTTGGGAAGCAGAAGTGGCTGCAGCTTTCTCTTCCTGAGGAGAAACAACGAAAGGCGGGAGGTTTTCTCTGGTGATGATATTACTCTTGGTGAGGACAACGGCTCTCTCGATAAGATTTTCCAATTCTCTGATGTTTCCCGGCCAGTCGTAATTGGCCAGAATTTCCAGGACATCTTCAGAAATATCTTCGATCTCTTTTTTATTTTCTTTTCCGTAGATGTCTAAAAAGTGTTTAACAAGAAGGGGAATATCCTCTTTTCTTTCTCTAAGGGGAGGCAGCTCGATTTTAATCACGTTGAGCCGATAGAAGAGATCCTGACGAAACTGCCGCTGACGGACGAGTTCCTCCAATTCTGAATTGGTGGCGGCTACAACCCTGACATCAACCTTGATTATTTTTGTCCCTCCGAGTCTCATGAATTCTCTTTCTTGCATCACCCGGAGCAGTTTCGATTGAGTATCCTGATTCAGAGAAGATATTTCATCAAAGAAGATTGTTCCGCTTTCAGCCGCTTCAAACAGTCCTTTTTTCAGGTTTACGGCACCGGTAAATGCGCCTTTGACATGACCGAAAAGATGACTCTCTAAAAGGTCTGGAGGAAGAGAGCCGCTGTTGACGGTGATGAAGGGGAAACTTGCACGGTCGCTGTTCTGATGTATGGCTCTTGCAACGAGCTCTTTTCCTGTCCCACTCTCTCCCTGAAGCAATATGGTGCTGCGTGTGGGGGCAGAGGATTTTATGAGTTCAAACACTTCTTGCATGACTTCGCTTTTTCCGATGATGTTTTCAAAGCTGAATTTTCTCTTGAGCTCATCTTTCAAACGCAGATTTTCTTCCTGAAGTTTTTTGTGTTTGATGGCTCTTCCCACGGTGAGAAGCAATTCATCGTGCTTAAAAGGTTTTTGAATATAGTCGAACGCCCCTATCTTCATCGCAGAAATGGCGGATTCAACTGAGGCATAAGCTGTGATTATGACGATAACGGAGCGAGGGTCGATCTTCTTGAGTCTCTTCAGGACTTCAATCCCATCCATCCCAGGCATGAGAAGGTCCAAGAGGATGAGTTCGTAGGCTTGGGGAGAATGTTTTTCAAGAGCCTCTTCTCCGTTTGAAGAATTGACAACTGCGTACCCTTCTGAGGTCAAAAGGTCACCCAATACCTCGTGGATAATTGGCTCGTCATCGATGATGTGAATCGTTCCTTTTTTCGTCATTTTTTTCCTTAGGATACAGAGAGTTTATTCGTCTTTTTCAAATCCATGGGGATAAAGATAGAGAAAAGAGAACCTTTTCCGCTCTCGCTTTTTACTGAAATATGGCCTTCATGATCTTTGATGATCGCATAGCTGATAGATAATCCGAGACCCGTCCCTTTTCCGATTCCCTTAGTCGTGAAGAATGGATCAAATATATGGGGTAAGTCCTGCTTTTTGATCCCTTTTCCAGTGTCCTCGATTTTCACGATGGCCTGGTTTTCTTCCTGAAGGAGTTCGATTTTCAGTGTCCCTCCTTCTGGCATGGCGTCAATGGCATTGAGGATGATGTTTATGAAAACCTGTTGGAGTTTTTCTCCTTCTGCCCAGATAGATTCTAAAGGAGAAAGTTTCAATTCTAAATGGATTTTCATGTTTTTTAGCTTGTACTCAATCAGAGATATGATTTCCTCGAGGCATTCCTTGAGGTTGACCTGATGAAATGATGATTCCGAAGGATTTCGGGCAAAATTGAGAAGATTTTTAATTATTCTTGTGACTCTATCTGTTTGCGTCTCGATTTTTTCAAGAATTTGAGAATGATGATCGTCTGAAAGCTTCTTCTGAAGAATTTGAACATAGCTTGAAATTCCGGTCAGTGGTGTGTTGATCTCGTGAGCAACACCCGCAGAGAGGAGGCCGATGGATGCGAGTTTCTCTGATGTGAGGAGCTGTTGCTGGAGCGAGATTTTTTCTGTTATGTCTTCAAAAGCAATGACTGTCCCGTAAGGATTCATCTCATTGTCCAACAGCGGAGTTTTGGATATGTCGAATATTTTCTTTCCTCCGGAAGGCATATCAAGAGTGATTTCACTCAAAAGGCGAAAGTCTCTCTGGGAATCCAAGGGAAAAAGGGCCGCGTAGTTTTTCTTGCCTAATACCTCTTCCAGAGTATTATCCAGGACTTCTTCTTTTTTCTTCAAAAAAGTTTCTTCCAGAACCCGGTTCCACCCTGTGATCTTTCCTCTCCGGTCAACGACCGCGACTCCCATGGTCAGACTCTCAATGATGTTTTCACTGTAATCCTTGAGCCTTTCCAGCTCCATCGCTCTGATGCTGGCCTGGCTGTACAGATAGGCATTTTCAAGAGCCAGAGCGGCAGGAGAAGATATGGTGGTCAGAAGCTCCCAGTCTTCACTGCTGAGAAAGGTATTATCCACTTTTTTCCCCATTCCCAAGCAGCCGATGAGTTTGTTCTCGACTTTTAACGGCATGTAATGGAAAAACGTAGACGAGGAAAGGTCTTCGAACTTATTCTGGATATCTTTTTTCTCCGCATAGGAATAGTAAGACAGAAAATCCTTTTCTTTCAGATCTTCATAGATCGGACTATCAAAAGTGACTTGGGAACCCTCTATAGATAATTTTCCTCGGGATCTTAAAATGGCAAATGAATTTTCTTTGTTTTCTGTGGGCAGAAGAAGAGCGATGCATTTCAGAGAGAGGGCATTAGCAATCATATCAAGGAGAGACTGAGAGAGCTTCTGGAGACTCCTTTCCCGGCTGAGCTCTTTGCTTATGGAGAGAAGGGTCTTGCGGTATTTATAGCTGCGTTTATAAAAGGCTCTATCCAGGATGGATTGAATGAGTTTTTTTACGGGGTCAAACAGGGTTGCTCCGAGGATTATGGCAATGATTCCAAGGATGAGGGCATTAAGTCTATTCTCGGCAAATCCTTTTGTTTGTGAACTGACGATGAAATAGACAATAGCCAGGACCGCAGATGAGGATATCAGGGTGATTGCTTTTTTGAGGAGTAATTCAAAATTCATAAGCCGGTGCCTGGATATGGAATAAGAGAAGGTCAGAGGGATCATAGCCTGGAGGATGACGGTGAGTTCCGCTGCTTTAGACGGCACCTGCCCGAACATGAAAGGCATGATGTAGGCAAGCGTGAAAGGGATGATCCCCGCTCCGAGTCCGTAAATAATCCACTTCAGCTGCTTTCTGACCATGAGATTTGAGGGTTTCCGAGAGCTGTGAAGAATACTCACCAGAGTCAGGGCTGAAAAGAGAGCAAAATGGATGAGGGCCAGTTTTTCCGAAGCCATGTGTAAGCGGAGGAGGAGAGAGTCGTTCAGGTTGTTCAATCCAGGAATGTGAAGAGCTATTTTTGCGAGCAGAATAAGAATCCCTGGAATATACAAGATAAAAATCGAAGACCTCTTTTTTTCAAGGATTCTTTTTCTTTGAGGAAAAGTCAGAAAAAAATGAAGAAGAAGCGGGGGGAACACCAGAAAAGCGAATGTGTCCAGCCAGTAAAAAACGCTGTCCAGTGTATCAAGCTCGCCTGTGGGAGAAAATATGTAGAAGGAATATAAGGCCAGGGATATGAGATAAAAATAAACATGGGGCACCGAAAAAGGTCTCTTGGAAGTAAAGAAAACAATCAATCCTATAACCAGGGTAGTCAGGCCGATAAAAGCAAGGTAGAAATAGATGGGATCGACACCCTTTTTATACAAATTAAACGAGGGAAAGATGATATCTCCACCCTTTGCGATTTCGTAGGTCACTCTTTGATCAGTTTGACCCGCGATCCACAGGCTCTTTGAGAGTGCTATCTTGTTTTTTATCTCATTGCCATTGATAGAGTAGAGAACATCCCCTTTTTTAATGTTGAAATTATATCCAGGGCTGTTCACCTCCACTTTGACGGCTGTGAGGCCTTCCGGCTTTTTAACCCAGGTGACGCCATCTGTCGGCTCTTCCCAGGTAATTTTCTTATAGATATTCAAACTCCCGAGCACAAGAAGGATGAGAATGAGGAAGAGAGCCAGAAACCTTCTCATTTTCTGAGGGAAGTTTTTCCCTTGGCTTTTAAATAATCCAAACACACGAAGGATAAGAATGGGGAAGAGAGCCAGAAACCCTTTCATTTTCTGAAGGAGGTTTTTCCCTTGATTTTTAAAGAATCCAAAAAATTGAATCATTTTACTAGAAAAATATAGTGGCTTTAGTCCAGAACGTGCTTGGAACCAGCCCGAATGGCCCACTTGATGCCGGGCTGCTTCAGGAGTTTTTCCAGTTCCGGGTCAATTTTTAATCCTAGTGGGTTTGTGCTTCTGTTCAAGAATGTGCTCATATAGTCATATTTGGGTTTTTTATCCTGTACATTTTGAGGAAAATACCCTGTGTTTCTGGAGAAAAGTAAGTCCTTTGAGGAAAGAGAGTTATGGGGAATGAAAACCATGAAAACGAACAGGAAAATCGCCACTCCCAGGCAGATTTTTTTTCTCATTTTACTCTTAAAAAATAAACCTTTCTCCTAATTTTGTCAACTTCTCACGCCTGAAGAACGCCAGTCCATGGGATCTGGTCTTGAGGTAAAATTTAGGGTGATATTATGTTCATTTTCCCTTGGATCGGTGGCAGATTTCTCTTTGAGCGGCCCTGTTCCATTTGACAAATTCCCACGGATAACCTAAGATTACTTTACCCTCTTTTAGATTTTTAGATTAATAAATATTGAAATTTTAAAAAGATGCCTTATTTTCTTTGTCGATTGGCCGCTGAAGACGGGAGAGTTCTCTCCCAGTCTATGCTAGCCTCTTCTCACGATGAGTGCCAGAAGCATTTTGAAGAAAAGGGATATTGTGTCCTGTCTATCAAACTGCACTGGAAAAGAATAAGGATTCCAGCCTTTCCTTTTGAAAAAAAGATCAAGGATAAGGATTTCATCATGTTCAATCAAGAACTCGTGGCGATGATCAGGGCCGGGTATCCCATCCTCAAGTGCATCGAAGTCATATTGAGCCGGGTAAAAGACATTCATTTAAAAGAATTGCTGATGAAGGTCGAAAAGGAAATCCGCGGCGGCAAATCCCTTTCGGAAGCGTTCGCTCCATATGAAAAATATTTTTCAAAGGTTTATATTGCTTCACTCATGGCCGGAGAAAAAAGTGGAAACTTAGATGGCACGATCAGCCGTTACATTGATTATGCCAAGATTATGGCTCAGACGAAATCAAGGATTAAAACCGCTTTGACTTACCCGACAATTCTCCTCCTTTTTTCTTTTATTCTCCTTGCGATCCTGCTCAACTTTATCCTGCCTCGTTTTTCTGAATTCTATGCCGGTTTCGAATCCAGTCTTCCAGGGATCACTCGAACGCTCGTGAGCATTTCCAGTGTAGTGAGAGCCAATTTTCTTTTTATCATTGGTTTTGCCTTATTGTTCTTTATCGCTTTTTTTCAAATGAAGAGATACGAAAAAACTCAGGTGATTATCGACAGGATCAAGCTGAAAACTCCCTACGGAGGTCCAATCTGGCTGGAGTCAGGAATTTCTCTTGTCTGCCGGACCATGAGCCTTCTTCTGGAGGCGGGAATCACGCTCCTCCATGCCGCAGGCATCGCCAACAAAGCTGTTCCAAACAGATATCTTATAAAAAGAATGGAGAACCTGCCTGAGTTCATCAAGCACGGAGAAAATTTATCCGAGTCTCTATCCAAAGCAGGTTTTTTCCCTCCTCTCTCTCTTGACATGATTCGAATCGGAGAAACATCGGCAAATCTGGAGGGGATGTTGAAGGATGTGGCCGAATTCTATGAAGATAGGATACAAAGGAAAATCGATACACTTGTTTCCCTCATTGAGCCAGTCATCATTATTTTTATGGGATTGATTATCGCCGGGATGTTGCTCTCGGTTTATCTGCCAATATTTAATATAATAAGAGTGGTCCAGTAATGAAGAAGACAAAAGAAGATTCGTCAAAAATCTCTGTTTCTGAAGAAGAAAAAACAAAACAGCTCGCTAAACGGTATAATGTTCCCTATATTGACCTTTCCTCTCACATTTTAGACCGGGAGCTTGTCCAGTCTTTCCCAGCAGATTTTCTTCACAGGTCGAATTTTATTCCTTTTGAAAGAAATGAAAATACTGTGAAGATCGCCATTGCGGATCCTTCTGATATTGCGACTATAGATGCCATAGAATCTCACTTGGGAATGGAAGTGGAAGTCTATGCGACATCCAAAAGATCTATTCAAGAGGCTTTACGCAAGAGTGAGACAGCCCAACAGGTCCTCAAAGACGCCACAGAAGGATTCATCATGCAGGTTGTTGAGAAGGAAAGCGGGGAAGAGGAAGAGGTCATCTCTGTGGAGACGTTGGCTGATAAAGACGGTTCCATCATAAAACTGGTGAACTCAGTTATTTTCACGGCTGTTCAGAAAAGAGCCAGCGATATCCATATCGAGTCAAAGGAAGATGGAGTCATCGTCAAGTACCGTATCGATGGCGTTTTGAGTGGGGCCATGGAGCCGATTGATAAGAAATTCCAATCCTCCATCATATCCAGAATCAAAGTCATGTCTGACTTAGACATCGCCGAACGGAGAGTCCCGCAGGATGGACGATTCAGGTTGAAGATTAAAGACAAGACCATTGATTTTCGCATCTCTATCATGCCCAGCATCTATGGAGAGGACGCAGTCATCCGGATTCTCGATAAGGAGATGATCACCGAAGCCATATCTGAACTTAGGCTGGATCTGCTCGGATTTTCCGATGATGTCCTCGACAATTTCAATAGATACATCACTCAGCCGTACGGTATGGTGCTCGTGACCGGTCCGACAGGAAGCGGGAAAACGACGACCTTGTACGCGGCCTTGACGGAGATTTTATCTCCCGAAGATAAAATCGTCACCATCGAAGACCCGGTGGAATATCAGATTGAAGGGATCACCCAGATCCCTGTCAATGAAAAAAAAGGGCTCACATTTGCTCGAGGCTTGAGGTCGATATTGAGGCACGACCCGGATAAGATCATGGTCGGTGAAATCAGGGATCCGGAAACGGCCCAAATCGCTATTCAATCCGCCTTGACTGGGCACCTGGTTTTCACCACTGTTCATGCCAATAATGTCTTCGATGTTATCGGGCGATTCCTCCATATGCAAGTCGATCCGTACAGTTTTATTTCGGCCTTGAATTGTATTCTGGCTCAGAGGTTGGTTAGAGTCCTCTGTCCTAAATGCAAGACTCCTGTGACATATACGTCCAAGCAGTTGCTGGAGTCCGGGCTCAATCCACAAAAATACAAGGGCCGACAGTTCTATGAAGCCAGAGGGTGTCCAGAATGTCTCGACACAGGCTACAAGGGGAGGACGGCGATCGCTGAGCTCCTCGAACTTTCCGATGAGATTCGTGAGATGATCCTGGATAAAAAACCTCTTTCTGAAGTGAAAAAAAGAGCGAAGAGCGAAGGAATGGTGTTTCTTAGAGAAGTGGGAATGGAGGAGAAAGTCCTCAAAGGAGTCACAAGCCTTAAAGAGTTGAACAAAGTGACTTTCGTCGAGTGAGAAGATGGCCCTTTTTTTCGATAGGATTAAAGATTATTTCACAAAACAGCCGATTCCTCACGCCGCTTTTCATCTGACTTCTCGTTACATCAGCGGGATTCGTGTTTCTCACAAAGATGGGAGGATTATGAATCATTTCATTCTTCCTCTTGAAAGGGGAATGATTCAGCCTTCCTTTGAAAAGAAAAACATAAAAAACCCTGCTTTGCTTGAAAAAAGAATAAAAAAAGAGTTGGGGAAACTCCATCTTCATGACCATAAGGTGGCGTGTCTTTTGCCAGAATTGTCTTTGAGAGCGTTTGTATTTTCTTTTGGGTCACTCCCTTCCTCGCGAGCAGAAAGAGAGCAGGTCATTCGTTTTCGCATAAAAAAGCAGCTTCCTTTGCTCCCCCAAGATGCCAGGTTTTCTTTTGACGTTATCAAGTCAAATGATTCAATGAAGATTTTTGTCGCAGTCGCCCGGGCTTTGATTATCCAAGAATACGAAGAGCTCTTCAGCAAATTTAACCTGAAAATCAGGACAGTTGGAGTTCCCATCTTGGGCTTGCATTCTTTGCTGAACACCGAAAAGGAGAGAGATTTGCTTCTGATAAATATCGAAGAAGACTCACTCTGTCTGACTGCCATCATAGATTCTGAAATCGCCCTCTACCGAATGAAGCCCATTCTTTCTCCTGGCCAGGACGAAACAGCCGAGGTCCGAAGAGTGGAGAATATTGTGAAGGAAGTAGAGAATACAGTGAATTTTGTCGAAGATAGAGAGAAGAGAAAAATTCAATCTTTTTGGGTCCGTCTGGGCCTTCACGAAGAGGGAAGGATTTTGTCTCAATTGCAGGAGAGATCATCTCTTCCTGTGACGGGAATAGAATCTCGCTTGACAGCCAAGATCGGGTTGAGGCAAAAAAAGATCTTATCTCCTTTGATCGGACAGATTCGATGAAAAACTCAAGGTCAATAAGCCTGAATTTAGCCAGTCATCCGTTACGCAACAGGAGATTGTTTACCCTAATGTTTTCAGTATGTGTGGTTTTATTCCTGTTTGTTTCCTTTTTTGCAGGAAAGATCTTCATTCGATACAGGTCTGATGCCCTGCGCGCCAAAACTTCGATCAGGCAGACTGACAGACTGATTCGAGATACACAAAGGAATGAGAAGAGTTTAACCTCTAGGATTAATGAGGCCATCAAAAGCAATAAGAGCCAAGTGGATATGGTGAACAGCATTATTCTCAGGAAGAGTTTTTCCTGGCTCGAGTTTTTTGCTGATTTAGAGAAGTCTCTTCCCGATTCCTCTTATATAGTCTCGCTGGCGCCAACACTCACAGAAAATTCGGAAATAAGATTGAGGTTGAGAGTGGCTTGCATCAGTGTGGATGACTTGTTGAAGCTTATTGATAATTTTGGAGCCATGAAATTTGACGAGATCCAGATAGAGGGTGAAACCCTGAGTGAAAGGGGATTACTCATATCGGAGATTTCCTTAAAATATGAAAGAAGTATTTAATCTTTTCGAAGAAAGGGAGAAAAAGGCGCTCCGTGCTTTGGGCGTTTTACTCGGGACAGCCATACTTTTTTTCCTCTTAGTTTCTTTCCCCCAGAAGAGGAGCTCTTTCCGAGCGCAATCCCGACTTGAGAGCAAACAGAGCGAATACCAGCATTTCAACACTTTGACTCTGGAAAAGGAGGATGAATGGCGTCAATGGCAGCAGGCCTATCGTGATATAGATGAGCTGAAAAAGAGCCATTTTTACAGCGGCAAGGACGCGGTAAAAAAAATGAGGCTTGATATCCAACGCATATTGAGTCAGGCTCGTATTCCTTCTTCCCAAAAAAAGTACAATTACACTGAGTTCAAGAGAGAAAATATTAAAAAGATGAGTGTGAGTTTTAATGTGCGGGGGACTTACCAGTCTTTGAAGGGATTAATCCAATTGGTCGAAGAATTCCCGAAGTTTTTGATTGTAGAAAAGATAGATTTTTTAGATATAGATGACCGAAGCAGTATTCTTGAATTAAAAATCGTCCTGGCAGGTTATTATGAGATTTAATACGAATTGGACTTTTTTGTTCCTTTTTGTTTTGAGTCTAGGTCTTGCTCTCTGGGCAGGAGAAAGGAGTCTCCAGGAAAAAAAGGCTGGCAAGGATGAGAAAAAAAGCCTAATAAAGAAGGAACTCCTGTTGAGGACGAAACAAAAGCTGAGTCCGCCTCGCAGAAACATTTTTTCTCTCCAGAGGAC
>CAYFVQ010000085.1:0-3301 GCA_964346585.1 uncultured Eubacteriales bacterium
GTTGGAGGGTCGGTCGATGTGGATGGTTCGTCCTGCCCCGTGACAGTACGAGATGTGAAAGGAAATGCAATCATCCTTTCCTCATACAAGGATATTATTGTCGAGAGAGTCGACGGAGAATTGGAAATCCGCGCCCATTCAGGCACTGTGACGGTTGATCAGGTTGGAAAAGACGTGACTATCCGTTCCTCATACAGGCCTATTCAGGTCAAGCATGTCGGTGGGAAATTAGAAGTGGATGGAAGCTCTTGCAGTGTGACGGCTGATGATGTCGCAGGAGATGTGAACATAAAGAACTCGTACAAGTATGTCATCCTGAAACGCACATCCGGTTCTATTGTCGTCCAAGGCAGCAGCAGTCCGATCGAAGTTTCTCAAATCAGAAATTTACCGTCAGATGGACAGCTGGAGCTCATCACGACTTACAAACCGATTCTGCTTTATGTTCCAAAAAATCCGAATGTCAAGATATCCGCTTACACTCGTTACGGAAAGATTAGCTCGGATTTCCCCGTTTTCCTCGATGAGGAAGATAAGAATAGAATACGGATCGAACTCGGTGGAGGACAGACTGTGGTTCGTCTGCAAACAAGTGGAAATATCACCATCAAGAAGGATTAGATAGGATATTTCTTATCTTTTATAAATAAAATAACAGATCCTCATTTTCAAAGCTGAGTGAGGAGAGGATTGTTTGTGTTGGAATGGACTAGGGTGAAAGCAAAAATTTGGTAAATAAGAGATATCGTTTTCCTAGATTTTCAAGCCTTCTTTTGATATCAATCGTTTTTGCTTTTTTTCGAGTCTTCATGGTCGGTATTCGTCTCAGCTTATCGATGTGAAATCTGATATTTATGAGAAAGCGTTCGCAGTCATAACCGACGTATGGCTTTAAAAATCCAATATTTCCTACCATTTTTTTTGATATTTCCCCTTTTTTTATTTGTTTGAATTCAAATCCGTCATCGATTGCCTGGGCGAGCTTATCGATTTTCAAATCTTTCGCGATATTTTTAGGATCATCCCCGGCTTCCAAGTAGTCTTCAAAAATCAGACTCATATTATACAGTACCTCATAGAGAATACCGTTTATCTTGCCTCTGGTCTTTTTCTTCTTTTTCTGAAAATCCTCTATAATACTTTTTATATCTTTTCCTATCCCAAAAATCGCTGTTATAACTTCCAGCATGACTTATCTCCTTTTTGAAAAAATGGAAAAAATGTGTTTTTTACTAACAGGATTTTCTTTATTTGCGTGATCTTTATCAATCAATCTTTTTTGTTGCTTTTATCACAGGGAATAATAGAGGTCAATACTCGCGAATCGTCCTATTTTTTTCACTTTTTCGATGTGTCGGGATTTTGAAGTTGGAAAAGTTAAAAAAATGAGAAACCGGAGATGATATCCTTATGATTCAATAATGTTACATCTGACCAGTAGAGAGGACAGAAAACAACATAAAATCTTCTTTTTTTGCCTGGAATAAGTTGGCATGCCGCTTGCAATTGTATTTATCTAGAAAACACAACAGAGTTCATTTTTGAACAGAGGTCGGAGGAAAATCTAGTAATACTAAAATGAGGAGGGAAGACCGCATGCAAAAAATTAAATTAATCGCATCTTTCATAATGGTTATCTCTTTAGCTGTCTCTTTAGGATATGCTCAACAACCGTTTCAAGCCAGTGCCTATTTTAGTCTTGGATTTCCTCAGAGCGAATTCAGAGATGTTGTCGATCGAATCGGATACAGCGGTGTTGGGCATTTTGCTTATAATTTCCACAATTCTCCTTTCCTGGTGGGACTGTCTCTCGGGATTCTTGTCTATGGAAGCGAGACGCGGACGGAACCTCTCAGCCTGATGGTTCCGGATGTGATGGTCAATGTGACGACTACGAATAACATATTCCTCTGCCATTTTCTACTGCGCGTCCAGCCGCAGAAAGGGATGATTCGTCCTTATCTGGATGGATTGGTCGGATTCAATTATCTCTACACCGATACAAGTGTTAAAGGGAGAAGCGACATTGGATATGAGACGATTGCCAGCTCTAATATTTATAATGACCTCGCGCTGAGCTATGGAGCCGGAAGCGGCCTGATGATTCAATTGTTCTCACGACAACGGAGCCGAAAAAGCGGTTCCTTTGCCATGTATCTGGATCTGGCCGTTCGCTATTTGAAAGGAGGGAGAGCCGAATACTTGATTGAAGATTCCGTTCGCTTGGAGGATGACCGAGTGGTCTATGATGTTTACAGGTCTGCCACCGACATTGTCACCGGATACATCGGAATTTCCTTATCTTTTTAGTCATTAGAAAAAAGAACAAGCCTAAAACTGACAAACATTATTTACACATGGAGCGGTTTCTTCTATGCTAGAAACTTGCATTTAAAAAGAGCCGCTTCACGACCAACACTGAGATATTAAGAAACCAGAAATGCCGAATGATGTCAGATACTCAGCCGCGCTGGGCATTTTTGAAAGTGTTCAGTTACCTGGAAAAGTCTGGTTGTGTCTTGGTCAGCTCCTGGTATACTTTCGGATTGATGCGTTTTTGGAAAGCCTAGGAGTTGAAAATTGAAAGACTGAAATAAATTAGCCTGGAAGTCAAAGTATGTGATAAATAATGATGGGAGGAGTACATGAATGTCGCCGGTATTGACTGTGGAGCGAAAAATGTCAAAGCCCTGGTTCTGGAAGACGATAAAATCAAAGCCAAAATCTCGGTTCTCAGCGGCTTTGACCAGAAAGCTGCCGCCCAGGAAGCCCTGGATAAAGCTCTGGAGCAGGCCGGGTTGAAGAAAGATGATCTTGCCTATATTACAGCCACTGGAACGGGAAAAGAGGAAGTCACTTTTGCCAAGAGCACGATTACCGAAGTCGGAGCAGACGCGAAAGCTGTGAATTTTCTTTATCCCTCTGTCCGGACTGTAATCGACGTCGGAGCTGAAGAGGGCAGGGCGATAAAAGTCAACGAAGGCGGGAAGGTCATAGATTTTGCCATCAATGATAAGTGCGCGGCTGGAGCCGGGATGTTCACTGAGACCATGGCCCGTGCTCTTGAAGTCAAACTAGAAGAGATGGGAGCCCTTTCTTTAAAGTCTCAAAAATCTGTTCCGATGAATGCCCAGTGTGTGGTTTTTGCAGAGTCGGAGGTGGTCAGTCTTATTCATGCTAAACATGCCAAGGAAGATATCGCCCGGGCTGTTCATGATGCGATTGCCGACCGCATCGCTTCAATGACACGGAGTGTCGGGATTGAAAAGGATGTGGCCCTCGTGGGTGGATTGGCCCGGAA
>CAYFVQ010000086.1:0-3474 GCA_964346585.1 uncultured Eubacteriales bacterium
ATCCGACCAATCGCAAAAATGAGCACCTGGATCAATCAGAGAGAATCGATATGAGGGGATGGAAGAAACGACTTTGAAGATTCAGCCTTTCCGATTCACTTTGGAGGGGGAACAGTTCCGCTTTTCGAGAAGCCAAACATCCATATTTAACAGCCCTATTTCTGTTTGCACTTCTTTATGTAATCTTCCACTCTCTGGCGTTCTTTAGGAGAGAGTGTCTGTCCTCTTAACGAGAGGTATCTCTCAAAATATTTGAGGGCCTGAGTTTTGTCTCCTTTCTCGAAATAGGCATACGCTAGATTCACAACAATAAAATAATCTTTGGGATTCAATGCCAATCCTTGTTCCCAAACGGATATGGCTGCATCGACATTCCCTGCGACCTTGTAACCTGCACCCAATCCCCTGTAAGCGATAGCCAGTTTGGGATCGCACTCGATCGCTCTTTTTAAATAGTGCATGGATTGCGCATGGGCTTCTCTATTTTTTGTCCGCGTAAAAATGTCAAAATATAAGGAACCCAAATTCGCATACACCCCTGGGTGGTTATCATCCAACTCAAGCGCTCTGTTGTAATGCTCAAGAGCTTTTTGCTCTTCTCCCTTCCTCCAATAAGCAAATCCGAGTGAATTGAATACTTCAGGATCGAAATCTATTATTGCTAAAGCGTCTTGAAGAACCTCAATCCCCCCATCCATGTCACCACTTTCTACCAAAAAAGTGCCATAGACCGAAAGTATATCATAATTATTCGGATTATTCTTGAAACCCTCCATCATAATCGCAGAAGCTTTTTCTACTTGCCCTGTCAGCTTGGAGATAGAATGAATATAGAGATAAGCGGTAGCCAAATCTTTTCTCATCTCGATGACTTCCTCAAATTCACGGATACTCTCTTCGGTTTTGCCCTGGTCGTAGAGGATAAGGGCTCTGTCAAACTTTTTCTGGATGGGGAGAAGTGTTTTTAAGTCATCCTCCTCTCCGTATCTTTCTTTGAGCTGAGATACCTGAGAGGAGATGTACCCCAAGCTTCTCAGTTTCTCTTGGGTCTCCCGGTCAACTCTTCGAGCGCTGTCTCCAGCCAGATCGGAAGACAATTTTTCCATCAGTTCTTCCAGCTTTTTTTTGTACGTCCCTCGGTTGATATTCCCGATGATATTATTGTCTTCGTTAAAATCATTCTCCAGGTCATAAAATTCGGGCAAAGGAGAATCAAAAAACTTTTTCCCCTCCTCTATGAATCCCCGAAGAGGCGCCCATCCTCTGTTGTAATAGGGGTCCAGAGACTCAAAATAGATGGCTCTTTTCTCCATCTTCATCCCTCTCATTAAGGGGAGAAGGGAAACTCCCTGGAGGAAAGCCGGTTTTTCTATATTCAGGATATCGCAGATGGTGGGAAATATATCCACATGGCAGACGTATTCAGCAATCCGCTTGGAATCAATGCCAGGCCCGGCAATAATCAAAGGCACCCAGAGTGTGCTGTTATAGGCAAAATAGCTGTGAGTCAGTTCTCCGTGCTCGCCCAGCGATTCTCCATGGTCACCGGTGAGAATGACAAGCGTATTTTCTAAGTAACCCTTTTCTTCCAGAAAATCGAACAATTTTCCCAATTCCGAATCAGTATAAGCCACCTCTCCTGAATAGGGATCATCTTTATACTGGCTCAAGAAAGGTTCAGGCGGGGAATACATCGTATGCGGGTCCCAGAGATGAACCCAGGAAAACCACTTGGAGCTTTGCCTATCCAACCAAGCCAATGCCGCCTGAATGACTTCCTCAGCGCGTCTCTCTGCCAGAGTGAATTGGGCTGATGAATCAGAAGAATAAGATTGATCGTAGATATCAAATCCCTGAGAGAGGCCAAAGCGGGTATTCAGAGGAAAGGCCCCGATGAATCCTCCGGTGGAATATCCCCTCTCTTTCAAGTGCTCGGCCAGAGTGAGGAACTCGTCATTCACCTTAAATTTCGAGTTGTCATGCACACCATGATGGAGAGGAGTGGTTCCCAATAAAATATTGACGTGGGAAGGAAGAGTGGTGGGGTTATGGGCGAACGCCCTGTCAAACACAACACCTCTCTCAGCCAGAGCTTCTATTCGAGGAGTTTTTAAATATTTTGTGCTGTAGCAACTGAGCCTGTCGGGTCGAATGGTATCGATGGTTATGAGCAGGACATTCAAGTTATCCTGTTCTAAGACTGAGCCCAGGAGCGGGATATTTGCTGATATCCCTCCTGCCAATAGGAAAAGCATTAAAGGAACGAATATTTTCACTCGAATCTTCATTTCTCTATTTCGCTCTGATTCTCCTGGCAAACATGAACGCATTTTTTCAATCTTTACATTTTCGGATGAATTCCTCTACTCTCTTGCGCTCTTCCGGAGAAAGTGTTTGTCCTCTGAGAGAGAGGTATTTCTCAAAATTTTTGAGGGCCTGGGCCTTGTCTCCTTTTTCGAAATAAGCCATCCCGAGATTCACCACAATAAAATCATCTTTGGGGTTTAATTGTAAGCCTTGTTCCCAGACAGAAATGGCTGCATCGAGAAGTCCTGCGACTTTATAACCTGCACCAAGCCCCCTGTAGGCGATAGCCAGCTTGGGATCGCATTCGATCGCTTTTTTAAAATTGTACATGGATTTTGCATGATCTTCTTCACTTCTTGTTCTCGTAAAAATATCAAAATAAAGGAACCCCAGATTGACGTACACACCCGCATGATTGTTATCCAGCTCAAGCGCTCTGTTGAGATGTTCAAGAGCTTTTTGTTCTTCCCCCTTCCTTCTATAAGCCACTCCCAATAGATTGAATACTTCAGGATCAAAGTCGAGTATTCCCAATGCGTTATGAAGAATCTCAATTCCCTTATCCAAGTCAGCCCTCTCAACCAAAAGAGTGCCATAGGCTTTGACTATTTCATAATTTTCCGGATTGTACTTGAATCCCTCCGCCAGAACTGCTAAGGCTTTGTCCACTTGCCCTTTTTCCACGTACATAGAATAAAGGTAAAGATAAGCAGGAGACATATCTTTTTTCTCCTCGATGATCTCCTCAAATTCTCGGATGCCCTCTTCTTCTTTGCCCTGGTCATAGAGAATGATCGCTCTGTCTAATTTTTGCTGGAAAGGAAGGCGTGTTTTTAAATCATCCTCCGGACCGTATTCCTGTTTAAGTTGCGTAGTGGGAGAGGCAATGTACCCCAAACTTCTCAGTTTTTTTCGAGTTTCCTGGTCCATCTTTCGAGCACTGTCATCGGCCTGCTCGGAAGATAACTCTTCCATCAGTTTGTTCAGTCGTTCTTCGTACTTTTCCTTATTAATCTTCTGGATGATATTATTTTTCTCATTAAAATCACTCTTCAGGTCGTAAAACTCGGGTAGAGGAGAGTCGAAAAACTTTCCCTCCTTTTCAATGAATCCTCGAAGAGGCGCCAAACCCATGTTGTAATACGGATCCAGGGATTCAAAATAAAT
>CAYFVQ010000087.1:0-5746 GCA_964346585.1 uncultured Eubacteriales bacterium
CCTGATTGTAATCCTTTTGCAGCCTGAGCCCAAAGTAATTAGTCAATGGCTCCACCGTCTCATAGCGGAATTGATTCAGGTCTCCAACCTTAGCTTTCTCTTCTGCAGTGATGCTATCGATGATACCGATGGAGAGTCCGCTCTTAGTCTTCCCAGAGATCTTGAAAGCTCCGAGTATCGCAGTATTCTGCGGCATATCGACGTACTCATTTTCGTTCACATCCGGATAATAGTGGGGAGTACGGCCGATCCTCCGGGAATAAAAGAGCGTATCACTGGAGAAATCACCATCGCCCAACATCAGCTTGAAATTGAGTATATTTCTGCCTTCGATGAAGAAAGGCCGTTTTTCCTCGAAATAGGTTTCAAAAGCGGTGAGGTTGACTACAGATGGGTCGGCTTCAACCTGGCCAAAATCCGGATTGACTGTAAAATCTAAAGTTAGATTGCTGGTTAGGCCGACTTTTCCATCCAGCCCCGCCATGAAGTTGGTCGTTCGGCCAGTGGCAAAAGGATTTCCTCCCTCTCTCTCGTAGGTTTGGAGCTGTCCCACTGAATAGGGAAACAGCTCTATCTGGCGGCTGGACTTAAGTCCATTGAGCCCGTGAAGCTCACCGAAGGCATGCACCCAGCCCCCTGCATCTCTGGGGATGAACTGCCAGTTAGACATTTCTTCTTTGCGGAACAAGTGCCGCGTGATCTGGAGTCCCCAAACCTGTTCTTCTTCTTTTCCATACCGGAGTTGGGAGAGGGGAATTCTCATCTCGGCTGTCCATCCTTGCTCATCTGTAGCTGTTTTCACATGCCAGATGGGATTCCAGTTCTGATCATAATTTTGACCATCATCAGAGATGACCGCATCACTCTTGACACCGGCCGCACTGACGCAGAAGGAAAATGCTGTGCGATGGTCAAAATAGCTGTCGATTTCCACTTCAATGAAGTCCCCTTCAAGATTATCGCGCCGTGACATCCGCCTCACGATCTTTTCTGGTTCACCGTCATAAGCACGAACCGCCACATAAACATACTTCTCATCATACAGGATCTTAAAAGCTGTCTCTTGAGAAGGGGCTTCTCCTTCATTGGGGGATCTCTGAATGAAGTCACCTTCCCATTTTACTTTTTCCCAGATTGGATCATCCACGTTTCCGTCTATAACCGGCGGATGGGGATTAACGTGTTTGGCCGTATAGTGCCTTTTTTCTGGAGTATCCGCAACCACGAATGGCTGAATGATGAAAACAGAGAATAATATTGTTAGTACTTTAAGTATTTTTCTCATTATATCCTCATTTTTTTCTATCATTATTTCTTTCCTTTTTAATCCCTATAGACGAAAAAAAAGCAAAAAAGGTTGGCTCTTCAGAAAAATGACTGCTCTCTTCAACAAAGTTGCCTGGATTCTTTTTCTAAAAAATGCAACCAAAAGGGCCTTAAATGCGTATTATAGTTATAAAGGCCAATTTAAAGAGAAAATAACAAAGGATAATCATGCGCTTATTAGAAATCCTGGAAGAGATTGTTGAAAACGGCAATTCGATTTTGTTGTGCGACAGCGATAACGACTGGGAGCCCAGCGAACTTCTAGAAAATCTCTCCGAGATGAGTCTAAAAAGACCGGCTCACATGGTGCCTGGCTTGTACATTGCTGAGATCAATGATTCCGGATACCTGGGTCAGGTCCTGTACAGGATAAAAAGAAAATAATTCGCTCACTATCTATTGAGAGCCGATAATCCCTCTATGTCCGAATTCGAACATAAGCTGTTCAAAAAGCGAACACCTACCGCCATAAATCCCATCTTGATTCTGTAGTTTCCTCTTATACGAGTGAGGTGGCATAGATTTTGCATACATAGCAGTATTAGATATCTTAGAGTGCGAGGTATACTATGGTATCAAAAGCGTTGATCGCGGCGTCAACAAAGCCGATTATATTATCCATCCTCATCAGTGGCGAGAACTACGGGTATCAAATCATCCAGAGAGTCAAAAAGATTTCTGGCGGAACTCTCGAATGGTCAGATGGAATGCTCTACCCTGTCCTCCACCGGCTCGAGAAGGATGGATTCATCTCATCTCAGTGGAAAAGATCTGAAGAAGGCCGTTTTCGTAAATACTACAGCCTGACAGATCTGGGAAGAGAAGAATTGGAAGCGGAAAAGAGACAGTGGCTGAGCGTACATTCGGCTCTATCGAAGCTGTGGAAACCTATAACGGTAGGAGATTGAAAAAGTGAAAAAATCAGGATGGGCTCATTTTTAAAAAATGTCATTATGAGGAACGAAGTGAGGTGGCAATCTTAAAAAACAGATATAATTATTTAATTTTTCTTATGAGATTGCCACGCTGCGCTCGCAATAACAAGGATAAATGAGGACTAGGTCAATTTTGCGACAAAAAAATTTTGCCTAATTCTTTTAACAGGAGATAAAAATGTTTGATCTGGAAAAAGCGATAAAACAATGGCGAAAAGAATTGAGAAAAAACGAGACACTGGAAGATGGGTACATCACTGAGCTGGAATCTCATCTCCGGGATGAGATCAACCATCAAATGAAGCTTGGAGCGAACGAAGAAGAAGCGTTCAGAAAGGCATCCCAGAGCGTCGGTCAGCCAGAAAGCATTGGGGAAGAATTCTACAAAACCTACACCCGCCGCCTGAGCGGCCGCCCCCCCTGGAAGCCGCCTCGTTTCATGCCCGAGCTTCTCTGGAGTTATGCAAAAGTGGCTCTCCGAAAGATCCGGAGGCACAAAGGCTATTCGTTCATAAATATTTCCGGCTTGGCTATCGGTATGGCCTGCTGTTTCTTTGTATTTCTCTGGGTTCAGGACGAACTGAGCTTCGACAGATTCCACTCGAACGCCAAAGAAATCTACAGAGTCTTACATAATCCTCGGGGTACAGATATATACAATCCTTATGGCTCAGGTCCTCTGGGCCCTGTATTAAAGGCTGACTATCCAGAAATCATCAACTTCACCAGATCCTTCGGAGAAGTCAACGCACCACTGAAATACAGAGATCAGGTTTTCAACGGAAAGGTTCGTGGGGTAGATAATTCGTTCTTTGAGATGTTCACTTTTCCGTTTATCAAAGGCAATTCGAAAAATTGTCTGTCTGAGCCACATTCTATCGTACTCACGGAAAAAATGGCAGCTAAACTCTTTCATGAGGAAGATCCCCTAGGAAAAACCGTTGGATTCGAATGGTGGGTAGGATGGTTTGATCTCAAAGTCACAGGCGTTATCAAAGATGTCCCTTCCAATACTCATATTCGATTCGACTATCTCCTTCCTTTTGAATTCGTGACCTGGTCTGGAATGACTATAAAAGACTGGGGCGTAGGCGCTTATCAAACTTATGTGCTGCTTCCTAAAAATGCGGATCCCAACGCAGTCCAGGAAAAAATCGCTGGGACTGTCAAGAGACATTTTTCCGAATCTCCTTACACATTGCATCTAGAACCACTCACTCAAATTCACCTCTATAATTTCACAGGCGGTGGACTGATCACTTATGTTTATATCTTTTCCATCATCGGGGCACTCATCTTATGCATTGCCTGCATTAATTTCATGAACCTGTCCACGGCCCGCTCGATGGAACGCGCCAGAGAAGTGGGGATGAGAAAAGTCGTTGGCTCGACTCGAGCTCAACTCGTAAAACAATTCCTGGGTGAATCCGTCTTTCTATCTCTTATTTCGTTCATTCTGGCTGTGATACTGGTTCAAGCATTCCTGCCCTCTGTCAATAACATCGTGGGTAAACCACTGAAGCTGTCTTATTCAGACAGTACATTATTTATCTTCTTAGGAATGGCCTTCCTCACAGGGATCATCTCCGGTAGCTATCCGGCTGTATTTCTTTCCAGTTTTCGGCCCGTATCGACCCTAAAAGGATCTGTGAAATCAAGTTCTCAAAATATTCATCTGAGAAAACTCCTCGTGATTGGACAATTTGTCGTTTCAATCGCGTTGATCACCGGGACAATCATCATCTACCAGCAGCTTGTGTACATGAGAAATACGGATATGGGCATAAACAAAAGCCATGTCATCAATATGGAACTCAGAGGAAGTTTACGCAAACAGTACAACGCAATCAAAAGTGAACTCTTGAGGAATCCGGATATTATGGCTGTCTGCGCCACCAACGGTTCATTTTCCACAAGGTTAGGATCAGACAAATTTGGCTGGGAAGGCAAGCCAGAGGATAAAAGAATTTTCATGTCCATTCATTCGGTGGATTATGACTACCAGAAGATCTTCGATATCAAAATGGCTCAGGGTAGATATTTTTCTCGGGATTATCCAACAGACAGATCAGATGGAATTATAGTCAATGAGACAGCTGCCAAAATCATGGGCATGAAATCTCCAATCGGACAACGCATTTCCTGCCTTATTCCTTTCTCATCCCAAAAATCCGGAAAAATCATAGGCGTTGTGAAAGATTTCCATTTTCGGTCCCTCCATGAAAAAATCGACCCTCTGGTCCTGGTCATTGCTCCAGGTTGGTTTATGGATGCTTATATTCGGATGAAGCCTGAAAATGTCCCTGAAACCCTGGGTTTTATTGAAAAAACGATTAAAAAATTCGCTCCGGATTTTCCCTTTGAATACAGTTTTTTGGATGAAGATATCGATAATCTCTATAAGACTGACCAGCGAATCGGAAATCTTGTGAGATATGGAACCTTCCTGGCCATTTTCATCGCCTGTCTTGGGCTTTTTGGCCTGGCTTCCTTCATGGCTGAGAAGCGGACCAAAGAAATCGGCATCCGCAAAGTCCTCGGGGCCTCTATTTCAGGAATTGTGCTTTTGCTGACCAAGGAATTCACGAAATGGGTAATCGTGGCCAATCTTATTGCCTGGCCTATCGCTTATTTTGTCATGAGCAGATGGCTCCAGAATTTTGCTTATCACATCAATATCGGAATATGGATGTTTTTACTGTCGGCGGCTCTGGCACTGTTAGCTGCCCTGATCACGACCAGCTTCCAGGCTGTCAAGACCGCTGCATCCAATCCAGTCGACTCGTTGAGGTATGAATAAGACGAATAGAGCCTGGCTCGTTTTTACGATGAGAAAAAGGGGCCGGTCCCCTTTTATGGAGAATTAAAATGTTTGACCTGGAAAAAGCCATTAAAGAATGGCGGAAAACGCTAAGAAAGAACGAGGCGCTGGAAGACGGTTACATCACTGAGCTAGAATCCCATCTGCGGGATGAAATCGACAGTTTAATCCGCATCGGAAGCAGTCGAGAAGAGGCTTTTGAGAAGGCGACAACAGAAATCGGCAAAACCGATGACATCGGCAAAGAGTTCTATAAAACTTACACGCGCCGTCTTAGCGGCCGGCCTCCCTGGAAGCCGCCTCGCTTCATGCCCGAGCTCCTCTGGAACTACATAAAAATAGCCTTCCGCAGGATAAAAAGACACAAAGGCTATTCCTTCATTAACATCACAGGCTTGGCCATCGGCTTGGCTTGCTGCATCCTGATCGTTATCTATATCCTGACAGAGCTTAGCTTCGATAGATATCATATCAAATCAAATCGAATATACCGCCTTGGAATATCTGGGAAAATCCGAGAGAATTCTTTTATTGTGCCTGTAAGTAACACTCCTGCAGCCCCCGCACTGGTCAAGGATTATCCTGAGGTATTGAACGCCGTTAGATTTCGCCCCACCTCCCCCAGAACTTTAGTGAAATATGGCGATAAACAATATTTTGAAGG
>CAYFVQ010000088.1:0-9339 GCA_964346585.1 uncultured Eubacteriales bacterium
ATGTACATCACTCTATCTATAAATATCACTGACTTGAACGATACGCTGGACTTTGCCAGGTCTCAGTGGAAGGCTTTATGGCCGGGCCATCCTTTCGAGCACTTTTTTCTGGATACGGATTTTGACCGTCAGTACCGGGCGGATGAACAGATAGGGAATGTCTTCGGGATTTTTACTTTCCTGGGATTATTCATTGCCTGCTTGGGATTGTTGGGGTTGGCTTCGTTTACAGCCGAAAGTCGGACCAAAGAAATCGGTATCCGAAAGGTTCTTGGAGCCTCGTTGGGAGGTATTGTCCTCATGCTATCCAGGCAATTCACAAAATGGATTCTTCTGGCCAACTGTATTGCCTGGCCTGTGGCCTATTATTTCATGAACAAGTGGCTGGAGAATTTCGCCTTTCGCATCGACATCGGAATTTGGACATTTGTGCTGTCAGGAATCCTCGTATTGTTGGTCGCCATACTGACAGTCAGCTACCAGTCTATCAAAGCGGCAGCGGCCAATCCTGTGGATTCGCTGCGGTATGAGTGAAAACGGGAGATTTTCAGTGTGATAGGCTTGTTCAGGAATATCAACGGGTGAACATCTTGGAGTTATTGCACGGCAGAGAAAACGAATCTTTTTTGCTTCTGCTTATTCGGCAGGATAGCTCCGTCAGGAAAGAGAAATGACCATACTTTTAATCATACTCATCTTGATATCTCCGTTGACGGGCATTGCCGGCAATGATGCAGTCCAGTCCGATCGTCTCAAGACAATCAGAAGCCTTAAGAAGCTGGACGATTTCCCCTTGTATGTGATGCGTTTTTACGGTGATTACTCTCTTCCGGATTATGTGCCCAAAGAATCGCCACCCCATGGTAACCAGAATAATATACAGCATGGAAATATGCCCGGGTATCCACCTTTATGGGCCTGCACCTGTTTTTCCGCTGTGACCGAACGGGGAGGCCAGCTGCTGGGAAGAAACTTTGATTGGGATAACCATCCGGCCCTTCTCCTTTTTACTGACCCTCCGGGCAGGTATGCGTCTGTATCCATGGTGGATATCTCCTATTTGGGATATTCCAAGAGTGATGCTCCGGATAAAAATCCGGGGGGATTGATGCAATCGCCTCTTCTCCCCTTCGATGGGATGAACGAGCAGGGATTGGCTGTCGGTATGATGGCTGTGCCGGCTGCAGATGGACCCGATGACCCGCAGAAACAAACCGTGGGCAGTCTCTTGATCATCCGGCTGATGCTGGATCACGCGAATAATGTGGAAGAGGCCATCGCCGTATTCAAGAACTTCAACATCGATTTTCAGGGAGGGCCTCCCTTGCACTATTTCATTACGGACAGATCGGGGAGGTCTGCTGTGGTTGAATTGGTCGGCCGAGAAATATCGGTGCTCCGCAGCACTCATTCATGGCAGGTGGCGACCAACTTTATCATCACTGGTTTATCCCCTGAAAATGCCCGGGCATCGTGCTGGAGATACAAAAAAGTGTGGGATACGCTTAAAAATCAGAACAATAAGCTCTCTTCTTTTAATGCGCTCTCACTCCTTAAAGATGTCTCTCAGCAACATACCATCTGGTCGGTTGTTTATGACACTTCCTCATTAGACTTCCTGGTTGTCATGGGAAGAAAGTATGACCAGGTTCATGAATTCAGCCTGAAACAGGCTGTATCGGATCAGTAAAAATACCGGGCAGCAACCTTTTCGATATTTTTTAAGGCCTGATCCCACTGAATAATCCCACTGGGCTGACTCCATTGGATTGATTGACAGGGGAAGCGGCTGTCTGTACAATGGATTCTCGTGACTGAAGAGGAGAAAAACACCGGAAAGTTAATGACGTTTGCTGCGGACCTGGGATTTTCTCTTTTCGGTGTGGCGGACATCACTAGAATCAGGGACGAATTTCTCCTGGATAAAGAGACCCGCCGGAAATTCAACCGCGCCGTCTCTCTCGGGAAAAAACTCATCCATTCAGTTATCGAAGACATAAAGGACCAACCCACCCTACTCTACTTTCACCACTACCGCCAGCTCAATTTCTTCCTGGACAGGGCCGCTTTCCTGCTGGCTTCCCATATCCAGGAACTCGGGTATAACGCTCTTCCTATACCTGCCTCCCAGGTCATCGATTGGAAAAACCATAAGGGCCATCTGTCGCACAAGAAGGTGGGATACCTGGCGGGACTGGGAGGAACCGGTTTGAACAACCTGCTCGTCAACCCGGAATTGGGCGCGCGGTTCAGGCTGGTCACCGTGCTGACTGATATGCCCCTTGAGGCGGACAGTCCGTTGAGTGACGGATGTGAAGAATGCATGGAATGCCTGAAGACGTGCCCGGCACAAGCGATTAAAGAGAAAAAAGAGGATTTTGACTTCCTGGCCTGCTATGAAAAGCTCAAGGAATTCCGGAAAAAGGGGATTGTCGGACAGCACATCTGCGGGGTCTGTGTCAAAGCCTGCTCCGGTACCGCATAATCACCGAGACAGACGCCATTCCAATTTTTGAGTATGAAACGTTATATGGTTGTCTTAAAGAAATTCCTTCCATTGACCAGCTTCACGTCATAAAGGCTTAAAAAATCATATCCGATCGGGATAATTGCCAGCCCTCTTATTCGCAGGAGGATTATTGAATGCGGTTACCAGAGGAATTTCCTGATTTGAAAAAGGAGAGTTCTTAAATGCTTCCCTATTTTTTATTGTTAATTCATTAATTCTATGGAGTATTTACGATTTTATTCACAGATCCTGCAGAATCCATCTAGTGGCCTTTGAATCATTCATTCTTCAACGCCTCTGCCGGATTGCTCAATGCGGCCTTAGCCGACTGATAACTCACCGTCAACCAGGCGATGACCAGTGCAGCCAAGCCAGACAGAGCGAATATCCCGATGCCCAGATCGATCCGGTAAGCAAAATTCGCCAGCCAGCGGTTCATTAGAAAATACGCCACTGGCCAGGCGATGAGATTGGCGATGAGAACCCATTTTGTGAACTCTTTCGTCAGGTTGAGAACCACGTTGCCGACGGAGGCACCCAGTACCTTTCGAATACCGATCTCCTTTTTCCGCCGCTCGGCCATAAACGATGCCAGACCGAACAAACCCAGACAGGAGATGACGATAGCCAGGGTCGCGAATGTGTTGAACAGCTTACCCACACGCTGCTCCTCACGGTACATGGCATCGATGGATGAATCTAAAAAGCTGTATTCGAACGCTGTTTCGGGAACGTATTGCTCCCATATATGTCTCATGGACTCGATTGCAGCTGGCACATCCCCGGGCCCGATACGCACAAACAGGTAGAACATCTCCTGCCGGGAATTCAAGAGGATCATCGGTTCCAGTTCCTTTCTCAGCGGCTTGAAATGAAAATCCTTTACCACGCCCACGATTTGTCCGTCTATTTCGTCATAGGATACCTTCGTACCGATTGGATCTTCCAGCCCCATCATCCGAATGGCCTCCTCGTTCAGGATGAACGCCCCATCCTTGTCCGTCGTGAATTCAGGGGAAAAATCGCGTCCGGCGGTGATCTCCATATTCATCGTCCGAACATAATCCGGACCGACCAAAAGACAGTTCATCGGCACGTCGATGTTCGGATCCTTCCCTTCCCACCAGATATTGCTCATCACATGCGTCACATCCGTCAGGATATGTGAGCCGAAGGAGACATTTAAGATACGCGGATCGCTCAGTAGCTCCTGCTTCATTGCATCGTAGTTATCGCGCAGCACATTCTCCATCTGGAAGTAGACGAGATTCTCCTTGTTGAAACCCAGCTTCATGTTCTGGACATAATGGAGTTGGTTATACACTGTCAGTGTCCCGATGATCAGGATAACCGACAGCGTAAATTGGATGATGACCAGAACCCGGCGAAATCCCGCTCCCTTGAGTCCTGACAATCCTCCTGATTTCAACACTAAAGCGGGTTGGAATGATGAGAGGAAAAGAGCCGGATAACTGCCCGAGACGATTCCCGTCACGAATGCGATAATAACCATCCCGATGATGAGGACGATATTCTGTGGATGGAGAGTGAGAGTCTTGCCTGCCAGCGTGTTGAAATACGGCAAGAGCAATTGAGTGAGGGTAACGGCGGCTAAGAGGGCCAGGAATGTAAGGACAAGTGTCTCTCCGAAGAATTGCCGGATCAGGTTGATCCGCTCTGCACCGATAACCTTCCGGAGACCGACCTCTCGGGCTCGATTGGCGGAGCGGGCCGTCGTCAAGTTCATGAAGTTGATGCAGGCGATGAAGATCACAAACACGGCCACGATGGAAAAAATCATGACGTAGGCGATATCGCCGTGGCCCGGCAAATCCCCAGTGAAATCCGAGTACAGGTGTATCTTTCTGAACGGCTGCAAGTACAATCGCGTTTTCGTCTCGGGCGCGTGCTCCGTGATCACGCCGGCTATCTTGCCATCCACCGCATCGGCTGATGCATGCTCCGTCAGCATCACATATGTGTACATCGAATTGTTGGAATTCGACCACATATGCTCTTGAAACTCACCGAACAGATCGATGGAAATTAAATAAGCAAACTGAAGATGTGAGTTTTCCGGCACATCTGCCATCACGCCGGACACCTGATAATCACGCCCGCTCCCCGATTGGATGATCTTTCCTATGGGTTTCTCATCCCCAAAAAGTTTATTCGCCGCTTTCTGCGTCATGACAACTTTGTTTGGTTCGTTCAACGCCGTTGCGGGATCGCCATCTATAAGTGGGAATGAGAACATTGTCAGGAAATCCTGATCCACAAAATAGATGGACTCCTCAAACCTCCGCATTTCGTACGTGAATTCAACCCTGGACGACCAGCACCGTGTCGCTGCCTCTATTTCGGGATAGTCAGTCTTTAATACAGGCTGCAGATTCGGCGGCGTCCGACTCAGATCGACCTTGCGCCCCGAATGCTCAGCCTCCTGCACGACCCGGAACATGCGTTTCGAATTGGTATGAAAGCCGTCAAACCGTAGTTCATCCTGCACCCACAGCAGAATCAGGAGACCGCACGCCATACACACAGCCAAGCCAGCAATGTTGATGAACGAATATCCAGGATATCTCTGGATGTTTCGAAAAGCGATTTTAAGATAATTCTTGAGCATAACTATCCTCCAGACGATTGATGGAATAATTTGTATGGCGGATACAACATTGCTTTTTAATTCTATTAATGAAAATCATCTTTGCATATTCCTAAATCTATTTTTATCTGCAATAAACATACCAATTTCATCTTCTTGGGGTTTTCTGACCATATGAAATAACCTTGTATCATTTATTGACAGCTAATGTCCGTAATCGAACAGAAATTTATATTCCTCCTATCCACTTTATGAAAGAGAATATCCAGGATTCTGTTGCTTCATAATCTAGTTTTAATCTTCTTTTTTTCATGATAAAGCAGTCGTTAAGCAATTTAGGAGTCAATAGGGTGATTCTGTTAAGAGACTTTTGCGTTTAATAGGAGGAATATGGGATGAAACAGCTTGTCGTGGGCCTTAATAGGAGTTAGCGGGAGATCCGGCTGACCTCCAAGGCTTTTTTCGAGATGATGACCTTGTTCCGTCCCGTGTTTTTCGCGCTGAACAGGGCCTTGTCAGCGAGAATCGTCAGGTCGGTGGCCACCTTTTCATAGTTTGTCGGATAACTTCTGGAGGAGCTTCTGGACCCCCGGCTTTCAGAATAAATACAATGGGCCACTCCCAGGCTTATTGTCTTGTGAACGATGGCGGATTTGGGCTTAAATTTAATGGAATGGACGAATTTTCTCAGCCTCTCGGCCACTATCGACGCTTCGCTGGAGTTGATTCCGGGAAGGATGATGACGAATTCGTCTCCTCCGAACCGTGCGGCCCAGTCCATATCCTTGCGGATAACATGGGATATAACCTTTGCGGTCTCTTTCAAGACTTCGTCCCCTTCAAGGTGAAGGTACTGGTCGTTGTACTGCTTGAAATCGTCGATGTCGATCATGATAAGGGAGAGGGCGCTTCTCCACCTCTCTGCGGTTTTGATCTCATCGGGCAGATTCTGGTTGAAGTATCTTCTGTTGTAAAGTCCGGTGAGTTCGTCGGTGACAGAGAGGCGCTGGACTTCCTCTTCAAGCTTCTTTCTTTCCGTGATGTCTTCGATAACCGTGTCGTAGTATATGATTTTTCCGGATTTATCTTTGATTGCGGCTGATGTGATGGATGCCCAAAAAAGGTCTCCATCCTCCCGTTTCAGCGTGAAGTCTTCGTTCTTGACGATGCCTTTTTCCTCAAGCTCGTCAATGAAATGGCTGTAGTCTTCGGGGTTGTCGTAGAGGTCGGTCTTGTTCACGTTGAGGAATTTCGCCGCGTTCGTGTACCCGAACATTTCCACAACAGCCGGGTTGGCTTCGAGGATCTTTCCTTCGGGTGTTGCGCGGAAGATACCGATCTTGATGTTCGTTACAAGCTCGCGGTACTTCTCTTCGGATTCCGAGATTTTTTTGGCCAGCTTGTGCTTCTGGATGATTTCGGAAATCAGGTTCGCGAAGATCTCTAGGGGCCGGACGGTTTCCTCTGTGGGAACCCTGCCGCTTTTAGAGTCATCGACGGATATGATTCCGATGAGCTCCCCTTTGGTATCCCTCATGGCCACGAGGAGGTTGTCTTCCTTATGCCAGCGGCCTTCTTTTCCCGGATAGGATTTCTCTCCGGGGATAAAGGCTTTTTTGTCAAGGATGCTTTTCATTTTATGAGGAATGTAGCAGGATTGAGTCCCGATTTCTATTCCTCTTTCAAAGTATTTCATGTATTTTTCTTTGGGCATCGAAACTTTCTGCACTCTATTGTACTCTGCTTCGGTGATTCCTCTGTATCCGATGATTTCCCTGTAGGGTGGCTTGTCGGTGAAATAAGAGATGAGCACCCGCTCGTAGTCTGAGATATCCACGACCGCCTGAGAGATGCGCTCGAACAACTCTTCTTCATCCTCGATAGAGAGGATGTCCGCAGATATAGAGGAGAAGCTCTCCATCTGGTGGAGCATATCATCGATCTTTTCTCTGGCTTTAAGGTTCTCTGTTATATCCATGTGCATGGCTACGGCCACGGATTCCTGTCCTGGAAAGACGGCCGGAAAGATGTGGCAGAGAACCTGCTTTTTCTCTCCTTTTTTTGTGGTGATCGCCCATTCCTTTTTGGGGGAAGACTTGCGGTTCTTGATGGTGTTCGTCAGGAGCTTTCTGTAATCTCTTTCGTCTTTCTCGGAAAAGATCATTCCCTTGAGGGTCTTCCCTTTGACATTTTTCTCGGGATATCCGAATAATTTTTCCGAATAGCGGTTCCAGTAAACGACCTCTCCGTTTCTGTTGTATCCCTGAATGGCGATGTTTGTCGCATTGTCCAGAGTGGACTTGAGGCCTGTTTTTGCTTTTTCGACTTCTTTATAGAGATGGTTTATCTCGTCCATCGCTTTCTTGCGTTTGGAGATATCTCTGGCAATGCCTTGAAGCTCGACGAGCTTTCCGTTTTTGTCTTTAACTCTTTCTATGTGGATTTCCAGGGGGATCTGTTTTCCGTTTAAACCGCGGACTTCGATTTCTAACAGGGGCATGGATTTTCCTTTGAAGTCATTCTGGAAAAATCTTTTGACAGCTTCTTTATATTCTGGAGAAGCGATGGTGTGAAGGCTGCTTTTCAGAAGTCTGGATACAGGGATTCCTGTTATTTTGTTGGCAGTTTTGTTGATGTAGAGAAAGTTGCCGTTCAGGTCAACGGTGAAAACTATATCCGGAGCGTTGTCCAGAAAAGAGAGGTAGTGTTTTTCTGCCAGTTTGGAAGCGTCTTTAACAGTGTTGTTAGTCATGGTAGTTATTTTGATTGAAACGTGATTGTTTGTTTCCGGCCAAATCTATTCCTGATATTCTTTTCCTGTACAAAGAGAATAAGTCATTCGACTTTCTAAGTAAATAGCCTAACAAGGTGAATTTGAGTGTCGATTTCCCCCAAAATCCAACACCTCGAAGGGTGCTTTTTTCTCACCTTTTGCGACTAGTCGCGGGTATTCTTACAGGGTTAAGATCACCGGCAATCGAACAAATTGTAGGAGATTTCTATTTTTTCTGATAGGGAATCCAGATTTCCGACCTGAGGTCTTCGGGCCTAGTCTCTGGAGTGGACATGGTCAGGTATCTTTCCAGCAAGGGTCCGGCCTGGATGAGTCCCTTCTCCTGCATCCATTCGACCATCCTGGAGATTGTATTTCCGGTCTCTTCATAGGCGCCTTGATGGACGGCTGAGACGACAGAGGTGTTATTCCACACTTTTTTCTTCAGTGGTTCAGTCACGTTAACCTCGGCAGAAACGGGAAATCCAATCTCCCACTCCAGTTCTTCTGGCTTCACTTCTTCCGGACTGTTGTAATAGACTCCGATCATGGGCCCGGCCGGGAAAATGTTCCGGCTCTGGGTGGCCTGCATCAGCTTCCCGATCACGTTTTCTATCTCTGTGTAGGGGCCTTTGTGTGCCACGTAAACGTATGAAAAAGGAGAGACTTCTTTGATCTGGATATCCTGGGTTTGAGGAGCATTTGGCGGAGGGGAGGCCAAAGCGGCCAGAGCATTCAGGAGACAGAATAATATCAGGAATGAAAGACTTTTTTTCATGTTATCCCCTTCTTTGGTAATCGTATTTAACTTTAGTAATCATATTCAAAAGGACTGAATTGTCAATAGTCTATTGTCTCTTCACACGATGTCCTTGTGGTATTTCGTGTAGAGGCTGATCACCGGATTATGCCCTGTGAAGCGGTCTTTTACGATGAGAGTCGTTACAGGAGCATGAGAGTTCATCGTGAACAGCATGTCGTGCCCCACGCAGAGCCCGATGATGATGTTGAACGCTGTCTGTGCGTGGTTGAGAAGCTCGGCCTGAAGAATGGGATTGCAGGCGGCTTCGAATTCATCCGTGTCGTATATCTTGTGTTCAGGCGGGACATCCAGCTCCGTTTTATCGACTGCTCCGCAGCCGCAGGCCACAGAACAGACTTCGAGCCCATGTTTCTTCAGGATCGAAGAGGCCCTCGCGGCTTCGTCGGGGAGACCACTGCAGAAGGCGAGGCCGAGCTTTTTGGCGCCGAGTTTCTTCGCGAATTCGGCGATTTCCCTTATCCTCGGCCTGAGGGGAACGATCCGTCCTTCTTCCCGCGCAGCCTTTTCATCGTAGGACTCCTTTTCGACCAAAGCGGACTGGAGGTAGAAATTCTGGATTTCTTGTGTTTTGTATTTCGCTTTGACTTCCTGGACCAGGTCTTTGAAGTTCTTGATGGGACAGTAAG
>CAYFVQ010000089.1:0-8069 GCA_964346585.1 uncultured Eubacteriales bacterium
GTCAAGCCAGGAGCAAAGGGATTTCATCGCATCCGCCTGATCAAAGATGGCGCACATATTCAACTTCTGTGCAACGACAAGGTCAGTCTAGACTTCACTGATCCCGGAGGCGAACGATACGGTTCAATCCTCGGCGGCGGTAAGATTGGTTTGCGCCAGATGGCGGTGACGGAAGGAGCGTACCGGAATTTCAAGGTTTGGGAACTGTATAAGCCTTAAGGACGATTTAGCGCTAGACCATCGGTTCATAATCAAGTTTATAATTCGTCGGACTAGTCATTGATCCTATAATGAATATATCTGTTGGGTGGATGTGAAAATCATTTTAGAATTATATTCACAATAATGGCGGCCTCCGCCTCCTTAAATTATCCAGCAGGAACTCTTGATGACAGCAGAGGAGATTGGGGAGTATTTCTGAGGGCCTTTGGGATTGCTTATTGCCGATTCAAGGACCGAATCTATCTTAAACTAATCGATTTGTAGGTTTTGATCGATATGTTTTCATTATAGAAAACAAAACCAAAGGATGGACATGTAGAAGGTCTAATGTATTTAATGGTTGATATGTTTTTTTTCATAATAATATTTTAAGGATGAAAAACGGTTTTAAACTTATGAAACAAAAAATCGTATATTCCTTTAATGAACAAGGGATTTCGTTTTTTTAATCTATGCTTGAGCAAGAAGTTTGCGCAAGAGATCTTTCTAGAGGAGCCTCACATGATTAAAAAAATATTTATAGGATTCAGCCTGATTGTTTCTTTGGCATTTGTATTGCAGCGTTGTTCACCGAAATCAAATTCCCCTGAAATTGGATTCCAAGCTCTGTCAGGTCCCTATCTCGGCCAGGAGCTTTCGGGAAGAGGACCCGAGCTTTTTTTGCCGGGACTCATCACAACTAATGATTATGATCGCTGCATCGCTTTTTTGGAAAACGGAACCTTGTGCGTATTCCTGAGCGAAAAGCAAGGCGTCCTTTACACCCGGGAAATCAACGGACAATGGACCGAAGCCATCAAAGCTCCCTGGCAAGAAGGTCTGGAATTAGCCGATTTCACGGGCGGACCCGATGGACGAACCGTTTTTTTCCAATCAAGGCGGCTCACCGAACCCGAGGATACGGAGGAGGATACTAACATCTGGGCGGTGAAGTGGATGGGTTCCGACTGGGAGAATCCCTATCCCTTACCACCCTCTATCAATACCAAAGAATACCCTGAGCCGTATCCCACTGTCACATCTGATGGGACTGTCTACTTTTTTAGCGATAAACCGGGATCCCAACAAGCGGATATCTACCGCTGTCGGTGTATAAATGGGATTTATCAGGAGGCGGAAAGGCTCCCGTGGCCGATCAACACCGATTTTGATGAGCACGATCCATTTATTGCTCCGGACGAAAGCTGGCTGATGTTCGGTTCCAGGCGCCCGGGAGTGTTGAGCCGAGACGATACCTATATTTGCTTCCGCAGGCAGGATGGAAGCTGGACCCACCCCCTCAATCTGGGTAGTCCTCTGAATTCCTTCAGCTCGGAAAACTGCATCAGCGTGACTCCGGACGGAAAATACTTCTTTTTCTGCAGTGGACGCCGGACCGGTATCTTCAAAGGAAAGGAAATAAAAACTCCCTATAATGACAGATACGGAGATAATGATTTTTATTGGAGCAACACTGCGTTTATACGAGAACTCGGAGACATACTGCTTAATAAAGCCTGCGCAGCTGAGGAGATAAAAAAGGAGTATCGAGAAAAGGATCTCCAGGCGTCTATCGATAAGCTGAAGGTTCTCTATATGACTGAACAGGACCGATATTATTTTTCCATTTATGAACTGTTGACCCTATGCGAAGACTTGATGAAAACCGGAAAAAAAGAAGCAGCGGATCGATTCTATCAAGCTCTGCTTGAGACTTTCTCCCGCGATTTCCACTTCAGGATTAAGCTCGGATATGCCAAATTCCTCTCTATGAGCGGATTGGTAGTCGAAGGACTGGGATTATTGGCGGAATTGGCGCCTGATTACCCTGCCGTCGAATATGATGTCAATCTGTTTGTAATTGGGCGCGACCTCCTCGTCCGGTCCAAACTCGAGGATTCGATAAAAGTCCTAAAAGAAAATGTTTCCAAGTTCCCAGGTTCTTTCTATGCTCATTTCTATCTTGCCGAGGCTTATCGACAACAGGGAGATATCGCACTAGCCAGGGAACACTGCCTGAAAACCCTTGATTTATATCCTGATCACGGCGGAGCCAGAGAAATCCTCAAATCCTTGAATGAATAATAATTATGAACGTGAATTATTTATTATTATAGAGTTCCTGCAAAAACGCCTCCAGTTGAATCCTCTTATTGATTCCTATCTGTTTTTAATGTTATAAAACGTAATTTTCTACTTTTATTCCATTTTCTTCCAACAACAGATAGTCCTGATCCTACCTTTTATTTTCCGCATAGTCCGCAGGCAAACAGAAAAACCGTGGCCAGAAGTTTTAATCAGGCTATTTGAATGCATCTAGGAGGAGAGATACTTAGAGTTGTCTAAGAATAGATACCTGAGTTCATTTATTTTTTTAATTTTTTTTTCGGGCAAGAGTCATCTTGCCGAATAGGCATGATTCATCGACTCCCAGGATTGAAACCCCAAGATTCAGTCCTGAAGTCGACATCGGTCAGGAGAATCCAGCCAGGACTCTCAATACACGCCCTGGAATAAACAAAAGATACATCCGTGGCATATAGATACACCAGGTGCTAGATATTGATTTTTTTTGAAAAATATATATAATCTTCCAAGTGAAACCCTTAAATTTATTTTTTTTGAGGGGAAATTGACTGCATGACAAACATTCATATGAGACACATCTCCTCGTGATTTACCTATCTCTATGATCGAACCTTATTAAATCCAATGAGCACTGAAGTCAAAAGCAAAAGGCTGGATACACTCCTCTACACTGACGAGTTAACCAAAATATATAACCGTCGGTACTTGAAAGAAGTAATACCCGGGCATCTCGTCAGGGCTGAAGAGGAGGGATTTACCGTTGCCTTATACATGATAGACATGGACAAATTCAAGAACATCAACGATACCTACGGACATGGAGTTGGCGATAACGCCCTGCAGCTATTCAGCAAAATTATTTCGCAAGAAAGCGGGGAAAAGGGAGATGCAATCCGTTATGCGGGGGATGAGTTCGTTCTCGTTTTGTCCGAGCTGGATAAAAAAGAGGCCAGGCAGATCGGGCTGGATATTCAGAAAAAGCTGACAGACATCCCCCTCAAGGCCAAAGAGGACGAAGTCATACTTGGATGCAGTATGGGTATTTCTCTGTTCCCTCAAGATGGAAAGACAGTAAAATCGCTCTTTGAAAAGGCTGATGAAGCCCTCTATGTGGCCAAGGACCGAGGAAGAGGTACAGTGGTCGTTTTTCCCGATTCGGGCAAGCTCCTCGTGCCTTCCAAGCTCGATTCTATCCTTGATAGTCCTTACGTTGTCGGCAGGGATGACATCCTACATTTCATGGATGCACATCTTTCCAAGAAAGGAAAATCCTCTGCTTTCCCTGTACTATTAGGCGCGGATGGCACAGGAAAAACAAGACTACTGGCGTATGCGAGAAAAAGGGCGCAAAAAAAGCTCGATTTCACGCTCTACGCAAGAGGATACCCTCTCTGGCAGACAGAAGTTTATGGGGCTGTATTCTCAGCACTGGGAAGGCTATTTGAACAGGATACCTCCATTTCAAACCAGGTGTTTACTGAACTCGAGGATAAGTACAAAATTATCCTCAAACCCTATCTGCACCCATGGGAGATGAAGGAGGTTAAGGCAACCGAGGAAGATCCACGAGCAGACAGCACGACTTTTTTTGAAGCGTTGACCCAGGCATTTTTAATTCTTCGACAAATAGGTGATGGGGCTATTATTCTCGATGACATCGATCAGATCGATCAGCCTTCATTGCAGTTTTTTGACTCTCAGTCTGCCCAGGAACAGGGAGGAAAACTTTTCTTTATTTGTTCAGTCCACAGCCCGGATTTACTGACAGGCGAGGAAAAGCTCTTGTTCATTTTCGACTCGATGCCAGAGATGACATCTAGATGCACTCTCCAACGATTCCATCTGGACCCCTTGAAACAGGAAAACATACGAGAGCTCACGGAAAAGCTGTTTGATGGGAAAACATTGCCTGCTGAGTCAGAAAAATCCCTGTTCGATAAATCCGGAGGAAGTCCGCTTTTTATCGTGGAAGCCATATCGCTGCTTTTGATGAAGGGTAAGATAGAAGTCGTGGGAGATGAATGGGATCTTTCCCTGGTGAAGCCTGATGATATTCCCACCAACCTCAGTGAAATGCTCAAAGAGAGGCTGATGAAGATGGACAAGGAAGCCATAAACGTCCTTAAGCTGGCTTCCATCCTTGGGGAAAAAATCAACACGCGTCAACTTGCGGAAATGTCCCAGCTTAATGTGCCGCAGGTTTTAGATATTCTTGTCAATGCTCAAAGAGCGCTTCTCATCGAGGAATCTCCAAACCCGGATGAGTTCACTTTTTCACACCGGTTGGATCGGTCTGTTTTTTATTCGCTGATGAGCGAGGAGGAGCGCCGCAAGTATCATTCTGTTGCGGCTGATATTGAACAAAAATTCGCGCCAGGTGCCCTTGAACGGGTCGTTGGCAAACTGGCCTATCATTTTCAGAGTGCGGGACAGTTGGAACAGGCATCGCAGATGTTTTCCACTCTCAGAAAACAAATGAGTTCAGTGTCTATCTCAAGAGGCGCGAGAAAAATCCTGCAAAAAAAGACACTCACCTCATCGCTAGCCAGAGAAGCGGCGCTTGAGGAAGAAGATCTAGCAATTGCCGTCGATTTAGCGAGAGCATTCAGAACCACTATCCATAATTTTCGCCTCTATCCGAAGGAACACGAGAATGTGAAGAACTCGGTGGAGCGATTCATGGAAATTCTCGGGCCGTTTCTGGCAGAAAAAACAGAGGTGCTTTCGATTTCAGTGACTCCTCAGTCGGTCCTTTTTAACGGCCAGCCTCCTCCGCCGACCCGAGAAGATAAACGATTGACATCAGATCTTAACGATGCTCTGGGCCTCTTCGGATTGCAGGGAGTGTTGTTTCTCGGGGGGATTACCAAAGAGGAAATTATGCGGTTTTTAGAAGCCTTCACCAGACATCCTGAGGACGTGATGGGACAGTGGGATGTTCTGGTGAACGAACTTGATTTAGCCCACATACTCCCCGACCGAAAAGTGTTTATCGCGGTTAGCGAACATAAAGTCACACTCCAAAAAGATGATCTTCTGGCTCAAGCCCCAACGGATGCAAAGAAGAGTGCTCCGGGGGCTGCTGCAGCTGCAGTAGTTCTCCCAGGCGAAGCTTCACTGTCTGTGTCGGATGAGCAATTGGACCAGCTCAAGAGCATACTGGATCAGTTTGTCAAGGAGAAACAAGAGTTGTTGGAGGCCATTCAATCGCAAGACATAGGTAAGGCCGAATTCAAACAACTTGTGAATATTCTCCAGCACACAGACATCGCAAAGGCAGAGGAAGCTGTGCGAGCGTCTGAAGCCTCCCCAGCTTCAGCAGAAGCTGCTCCTCCTGCAGGAGGTAAAGAGGCTGCAGCCCCGAAGGGTAAATATGCTGGAGTGCTGCCTGATGAGAAGATTGTGGTTGAGACAGAAAAGGATCTTTATCCAGCTTTTGAAGACTTGAATTCTGAGGATACCGAAACCCGCGCTAAGGCTGCTGCGTGGCTGGTGAAACAGGACCCGATAAAATTAGCCGAAGCTGGTTTGTTGGCCATCGCTTCGAATATGCCTCTTAAAGCGCGGAAACTGTCGGCAACAGTAGTCCAAAAAGCAGGAGAAGAGGCTATAGAGGCATTCTTGGATAAAATAAATCCGGATGCGCCTGTTATTCCTCTTCCCAATTTTATCACTGTTGCAGATACTTTTATTGCCAGCCCGAAGCTCATCCCCATATTACGCAAAATAGCTCTCACAGGACCGACTGAGACAGTGCGCCCCACGATTGAAATCCTGGATAAGGTTCCCGGAGCAGAGGTTAACATGATTCTTCTCGAGGTATTTAATCTTGCTGCAGGAGAAGTGAAAAGAGATATCCTCAATATGTTCGCGAAACGGAGAATGACTGAGGCTGTTCCTCTGCTTCTGGATATTATAAAGCCCAAGAAAACCTGGGAGCAAGAAGGACGGGTTTCCTTACAAGAGAGGGTTTGTCGAACTCTAGGACAAATCGGTTCATCCGAGGCGGCTGACACCCTCGTTGCAGTGGCAACTGTTCCCAAACCGTGGACACTTCTCAAGCATAAACCCGACTCTGTTCGGGAAGCCGCCACGTGGGCTCTCCGACAATTGCCTGACAGAGTAAAAATCAGAAGGGCTATTCAAACTCTGAAAAACGATAAGTCTCCTCAAGTCAGAAAGGCGGCAAGACAATAAACGGGAAATCTTCTTTTTAAACCCCGCATAGATTTACAGAATTTTAAATAAAGCGCCAGATTGAATTCGAGAATTTATCTCTTTTAAACTTTCTGTAAAGAGGGGTCGCATCTCAACATTCGACTTACAGATGGGAATTCGGTCGCAATATCGTGCATATTCTCTTTATATTTCATTTAATTATAATTATTCTTCATGACTAATCATGTCAAATATTAAGATGCGATCCCTATAATCCAAAGAATAGAGAAGCAAACGCGTTGGGGATGCCATGAATAAGAGCGGGAGTCACTATACTTCCTGTCTTTTCCCGGAGATATCCAAACATTAATCCGGAAAAAAAGGTCCAGAATCCATACGGCCAACAAAGGCCAAATCGTCCGAGAAAGGGATTATAGGGATTCAGGACATGGGCAAAGCCGAAAATCAACGACACGATGATGATTCCCCAGCCCCATTTCACTCCTAAGAAGCGAAAGGGGCGGCCGAAGGCGATATTGAGCCGCGACTGAAAGTACCCCCGGAAAAGAATTTCTTCACCGAAGCCCACAAAAATGAAGTGATAGAAGAAACCGATGATGTTCTTCCCTGTGATTGTGCCGGCTGACAGGGGAGTAACGGCGAACAAGAGCAAAGCACAGAGAGTGACTCCATTCCCCAGAGTTGGCTGCTTTCTCAAGAGTGCGGCCATTACGAACAGCAAACCCAGTTTTACCGGCGCCAGTATGAGCGCACCACTCCATTTCTCCCAGTCAACAAAAGCAAAGACTGAACTGGCTATCAAGACAGGAAGGAGACATATCAATACAATTTTGAGATGATACTTCATATTCTTGAAGGAAATCCCGTAAGCCGAAAAGCTTCTTCGTGTTAAAGCCAACAGGAGCAGAGGGATACCCATCATCAGAGTATGGTTCAGAAAGGGTTTGGGCAAGACAGAACTCTGCCATTTTCCCAGAAATGTGATCTTTAAGACTTTGACAGCCAGAAAAGTTAGAAAAAAAACACAAATAACCTCAAGAATAGCTTTGCTTTTAGATGCCGAGCGGTTCATCGGATTCTACATTTTTTTGTAGATGATTTTTCCACCCAGGATTGTGTATAGAACTTCTGTTCTGAGAATTTCACTCGGAGGAATAGTGAAAAGGTCTCTGGATAGAACGACCATATCCGCCAGTTTCCCTTTTTCCAGCGTCCCTTTAATGTCCTCCTCATGAGAGGCATAAGCAGAACCGAAGGTGTAATATTTTATCGCTTCAGCCATAGTCAACCTTTCCTCTTTGTAATAGCGTGTCACTAATTGATACAGGTTTTCCATCGGATTGATCGGTGATACCGGCCAATCCGTACCCCAGGCGAGACCGGCGCCGTTATTGAGCAGTGTTCTCCACATGTCAACCCGTCTGGCGCGTTCCTTTCCGAGTCGGACTCTTCTGTAGATCTCGCTGCCCGTGATGTTGGGCTGCATAGAGGCGACGACTCCCAGCTCTCCGAATCTCCCGGCATCTTCAAACGTGACCAATGTGCAGTGTTCAATCCGATGACGCAATCCTTTTTTGCCGAGCTTCTTCTGGGCACGCTCA
>CAYFVQ010000090.1:0-11917 GCA_964346585.1 uncultured Eubacteriales bacterium
GCGGTTTCTGTTAAGATCAGCTCGAAAGTTCCCATTTCCAACGTGTATTCGCCCTCTCACAAGGTATCAGTCCGCAAGGAAGGACCAGGTCAGGCAACAGTCGGTTATGAGGAAAGAAACGTGAAGCCTGACAAGGATTTTATCCTCTATTATTCCCTTTCTCAGGATGATATCGGACTGTCGTTCATGAACTGGGAGGGACCTGATGATAACTATTTCATGCTCCTAGCCTCACCGTCCTTTGTGAGCCCAAAGGAAAAAGTCCTCAATAAGAACCTGATTTTAGTCATTGACAGCTCTGGCAGCATGAGCGGAAAAAAGATCAAACAGGCAAAAGAAGCCGTGAGATTTGTCATCAATCATCTGGATAAGGGAGACAAATTCTCCCTTATCGATTTTGATGATGGAGTCAGCCTGTTTTCTCCGAGACTACTCTCCGCGAACTCAGAGAACATGGAAAGAGCTCTGAGTTTTGTGGAGGAAATCGAAGATTCTGGCGGGACCAACATCAATGATGCTCTGCTTCAAGCCCTCAAAATGATCGAGCCCGGGGAAAGGCCCAACTACATCCTTTTCCTCACTGATGGCCTGCCCACAGTGGGTATTACCCGAGTCGCTGACATATTGAAAAACATCGGGAGAGCCAACGATCAGAAGTCCCGGATTTTTGTCTTCGGAGTCGGTTATGATGTCAACACCGAACTGCTGGACAGAATTTCCTCGGAAAACCGGGGGACCTCTGTGTACGTGGATGAAAATGAAGACCTCGAAGTCGCCATCTCAAGCTATTACGAAAAAATTTCCTCTCCTCTTCTTTCAGATTTATATTTCTTTTTTGGAGGAATTGAGGTGACAGACCTTTACCCGCGAGTCATGCCTGATCTGTTCAGAGGATCACAGCTAGTTCTGGTCGGGAAATATAAAGGCAGAGGCCCGGTTACAGTGACACTCAATGGAAAAGTCGGAAAAGAGAAGAGAAGTTATACTCTCAGGAGTCAAAAACTCGTCAGAGATGATAGGTACAGTTTTCTTGTGCGTCTCTGGGCAGCAAGGAGAATCGGTTATCTTCTTGAGGAGATCAGGCTGCACGGAGAGAATGAAGAACTCGTCGAAGAAGTGAAAAAACTCGGATTGAAATACGGGATCGTGACTCCGTACACATCCTTTCTGGTTACTGAAAAAGAGAGGCGCTCACTTGATGCCGCTGCGCCGGAAGCCGAAGAAGCTCTCGCTGCCCGCAAAGTTACGGGTGCGGGGGCATTTAAAATTGCCAGAGTCTCGCAGAGATTTAAAGAATTAGATAAAGCCATTCAAGTGACTTCTCAGAAGATAATCTACAAAGAGGACAAGACATTTTACTTGAAGGATGGAACCTGGGCCGATAGCCGGTATGAAGAAGGTAGCCCTGTTAAAGAAATCCAGTTCAATTCAGAAGAGTATTTTCGCCTCTTGACTCAGAGACCCGGAATAGCCAAGTATCTTTCTGTTGGGTCCAATGTTATCGTTCATTTTGAAGGAAAGAACTATAAGATAGTGGATCTTAGTGCGAAGCAAGAGAAAAAATAACAGATAGGGATTAGGGCTCTAAAAGTTCAATCATTGGGGTCAAGCCTTATTTGGATTTCGAGATTCAGAGCTTTATTCCAGTTTCCTGACATCGATCCTGACAAGGCCTGACCCCATTATTACAAAATAAGGCCTGACGCCAATCAGCTGAACCCACTCAGTTTTGGGGCCCTCATTCCGTTTATTTAATCCTTTTTATTTTTTGAGCTCAGCACAGGTGATTCCTCGTGGGTTGAAGCATCTGTTGCAGGAGATGCACTCTGATTTCTGTAAATCTCCGGCACGGAATTTCTTGACCAGAAAGGGGTCTCGGATAAGAGGTCGGCACATGGAGACGAGGTCGACATGGCCCTCATTGATAAATCTCTCCATTTTTGAAAAAGTCCGGATCCCCCCCAGGCCAATCACTGGGATGGCCACAGCCTCCTTGATTCGCGAGGCACTATCGACAAAGTAGCCTTCTTCAGCTTCCTTTCTGAGCCCTTTCCAGACTGATCCTTTTCCGGCTTCAGCCATCCCTCCGCTCACCTCAATGCCGTCCACTCCCTTTTCTTCCAGGATTTGAGCGATCTCGATGCTTTCTTCAAGAGTCAATCCATCAGATAGAAAATCTGATGAATTCAGCTTCACGATCAGAGCCAATTCCTTTCCCTTTGATTCCTTGATACCCGCGATGATTTCTCTGACTATTCGGAGGCGATTCGATAACGAGCCTCCCCATTCGTCTGTCCGTCTGTTGGTATAGGGAGAGATGAAACTGCTCAAGAGATAACCGTGAGCGATATGGAGCTGAACTCCGTCAAAACCGGATTGATCTGCTCTCCGGCTGCCCTGGATAAAATCATCGATAACACCTCTAATATCTTCCGGGCTCATCTCTTTGGGCATGACTTTAAATGTGGGCTCATAAACAGCGGAGGGTGCGATCGGTGTGCATCCGCAGATTTTCGGCGTTGTCTGACGGCCGGCATGGGAGAGCTGGAGGAAAATACGCGATGGATGCTGGTGGACGATTTCCGTGATTCGACTCAATCCGTCTATCCTGTCATCCCTATCCACACCTGTTTGAAACGGGCTGGCTATTCCCGTGGGGTGGATGTAGGCATGGCCTGTGATGATGAGTCCTACTTCTCCTCGAGCCAGGTTTTCAAAAAGTGTGACCTGCCTGTCGGAGACCGAGCCCTCTCGGTTAGCCATGAAATCATGAGTGGCGGAGCGCACAAACCGGTTCGGGATTTCAACTTTTCCTACCTGAATCGGAGTGAAAAGGGCTGATTCGATTTTCATGTTCTTTTCCTTTCTGTAGACGCTCTATATTAACAAAATTTTTTCCTGCAGGTCTACCGCTGAAATATTCACTGGAAAAGTGTGGATGGCTCACTTGATTTCTTGAGGATTATCGATACAATTGAGGGAGGATTTTGAATTGAAGGAGAAAAAATGCATAAAGAAAAACTCCTCATGATTCCTGGGCCGAGCCCTGTTCATCCCCGTATCCTCAATAGTGTTTCTCTCCCTACGGTTTCCCATGTGGGGCCTGAGCATGTTTCTGAGATGAAGATGGCATTAGAGAATTTAAAGAAAGTCGTCTTCTGCGAGAAAGGTGAGCCTTTTATTGTGGCTGGAGCAGGGACTCTGGCCATGGAGATGGCCCTGTTGAATATCATAGAGAAAGGAGAGAAATTTCTCGTTCTTTCCCAGGGATTTTTTGGGGAGAGGATGGTTCAGATCGCCCAGAGTTTCGGTCTCGATTGTGACTTTATCGAGAGCGAGCGGGGAAAAGCTGTCTTGCCGGAGGAATTGGAAGCTGAACTCCGGAAGGAAGGATACAAGGCCGTGGTTTCGACCCATGTGGATACCTGTACAGGGGCTTGTGCTCCAGTAAAAGACTATGCGGGAGTTCTTAAAGAGCAAGGTATTTTCTTCATCGTCGATGGGGTTTGTGCGACAGGAGGTATTGAGGAGAGAATGGATGACTGGGGGATCGATTTGGTCTTGACTGCGGCTCAGAAATGCTTCGGGGCTCCCCCGGGTTTGGCGGTCATCGTCGTTTCTGAAAGAGCGATGGAAAAAAGGAGAAGTATGGAAGCGATTCCTGCCTATTATTCCGACCTTTTGAACTGGCTTCCTATAATGAAGGACCCATCCAAATACTTTTCGACTCCCTGTGTCAACGAAATCAGAGCATTTTATGAGAGCACTAGGATCGTCCTCGAAGAAGGGATGGAAAAGAGATTCCTCCGCCATGCTCGAGTGGCCCGGGCCATAAGGGCGGCTTTAACCGAACTGGGATTTTCCTTCTTCACTCAGGAGCCATTCCTGGCTGATACCCTCTCTGTCGTGGAGTACCCTGAGGGAGTGGAGGATCAGCCCTTCCGGAAAATGTTCTCCGAGAATGGAGTTGTTGTTGCCGGAGGTCTAGGGGAGACAGCTGGGAAGGTTTTCAGGATGGGTCATATGGGGAACCTGTCTGAGTCCCAGGTGCTTTTTGCCATTGATGCTTTAGAAAGAACACTTTCTTCACTTGACTACAGTTTCAAACCCGGTACAGGGCTGATGACTGCAGAAAAGATTTTAGGAGGATGAGGAGATAGAGAGAAATGCCGAGTCAAGTCTTTTTCATTCCAGCAAAAAGAGAAGAGGGGAATGAAGCTCTGGCAGCGAAAGCCGGAAGAATTTTCCTCGAGACAGGATTGCTAGATAAGATAGATGAGAAATCCTTCGTGGCTTTGAAGATTCATTTTGGAGAACAGGGAAACATGGGATTCATCAAGCCGCACTGGCTGACGGAGATCATCAAGCAGATCAAAGGCAAAAGCTCCCGGGTATTTTTAACTGATTCCAACACGCTGTATGTCGGGAAAAGGTCGAATTCCATTGAGCACCTCCAGCTTGCCTGGGATCATGGGTTTACTCCTGAGAATGTTGGAGTCCCGGTTATCATAGCCGATGGTCTTAAAGGCGGAAATGATGAAGAGATCGAAGTGAATTTGAAAAGGGTGAAAACAGTCAAAATTGGAAGTGCATTCCTCAGCTCGGATGTTCTTGTTTGTTTGAGTCATTTCACGGGACATGGATTATCAGGATTCGGAGCCGCCATAAAAAACCTGGGAATGGGGTGCGCGTCGAGAGCCGGGAAGCTGGACCAGCATTCTGAAGTGCATCCGTGGGTCAATCCGAAGTACTGTACAGATTGCGGATTGTGTTTTGATCATTGCCCCTCCGAAGCCATTGTCCATAAAGAGGATAAAGCATTTATCATCGAGGAGAAATGCATCGGGTGTGGAGAATGCCTCGTGGTCTGCAACGTTGGTGCTGTCAAATTTCGTTGGGATTCGGACATTGTTCGAGTGCAGGAAAAAATGAGTGAATACGCGCTCGGCCTTTGGGAATCTTTTAAAGGGAATGCAGGATGCATAAATGTATTACTCAAAATCACTAAGGACTGCGACTGCATGGCAGAGGATGAGCCGGACATTGTCGAAGATATTGGAATCGTCGCGTCTCTCGACCCTGTGGCTGTCGATCAAGCCTCTGTGGATTTAGTGATAGAGAAGAGTGGCAGAGACATCCTGAAAGTCGGCTATGATGTGGACTGGTCAGTTCAACTCCAGCATGGAGCTGAGATTGGCCTGGGAAGTCGAGAGTACGAATTGATCAAACTGTAAGGGGTCATGTAAGGGGTCGCATCTCAACATTCGACATTTTTACTTTCTTTTCCTTATTTCCCTATCGAGCACTAACAGATCTGTAGATTAAAAAGTCTTGACTGTGAGTGAGAAATGTCGAATGTTGAGATGCGACCCCTAATCGGGGCGAGGGGATTCGAACCCCTGACCCCAGCGTCCCGAACGCTGTGCGCTAACCAGACTGCGCCACGCCCCGATCAGTCAATCCAATTATAGCGATAAACACTGAAAGATGAAAGACTGGTGACGCTATTTCTGCAGCTAAAGGGAATAGGGAGGCAAAGAGAGTTTAGATGTGAAGCTCGATTATATCTTCATCTTCGAGAATATGGTCCCGGTTGACCTTCTGTCCCTGGTATTTGTTTTGACTCCAGATTCGTGCGAACTTCAAGTTTTGGGCAAAGTCTTTGTGGACGGCTTTGGCCAGGTTCATGACCGAGGACCCTCTTTTGAGGGTGAAGGGATCTTCCCGGTCCGCTTTTTTTCCTGGAATTTTGCTATAAACTCGGATGATATGGAGGAGGGAGAAGACCTCTGTACGCAGCGTTTCAAGGCCGTCTCCTTTGGCAGTGGATACGGGAATGAGGTCAAAATCGGGATCGAGAACATGTTTTATCGAAGTGAGAAAGCTTTCCTCTGAAGAAAGGTCAGCTTTGTTCGCCACGATGAGCGCTCTTTTATTAAATTGTGATGCCTCAGTGAGAAGCGAGTGATCCTTGGGGATAAGCTCTATTCTCTTTTCCTTCAATTTGGCGAGAAGACTCTCTGTATCAGAGGCGGGATTCTGGCTGGATATGTCCAAGATGACCAATATTCCATCCGCACTTTTGATCAATTCAGCATGCCAGTATTCCATGTATTCCGGAGTAATAGGGGGGGTATCTATGAGCTGGATCTGAATGTTCTCGTACGGCATCATAGCGGGATAAGGCATCCGGGTCGTGAAAGGGTAATCACCGATATCAGGATTCGCGTTTGTCAACGACTTCACCAACGAGGATTTACCGGAATTCGGTAGTCCAACCAAAACAACCTGGCCGGCACCGGCTTTCTCAATATTGTAGGAGAGCCCGTGTTTGGCAACCGTCGGTTTCTTTTGGGCTGTGGATTTGAGCTTGGCAATCTTTGTCTTGAGAAGTGCTTGAAGTTTTTCGGTCCCCTTATGTTTGGGCACGATAGAAAGGAGCTCTTCCAAGATAGCGACTTTTTCTTCTGGCGTCTTTGCAGTTTTGAGCTTCTTTTCTGTTTCAAAATATTGAGGCGGTAGGTTTGCTGGCATCTGACCTTCTTCTGGCTCAATTATAGCGAATCTTCATTCTCTTTTCAAAAAAGGAGCACTAAAAAAAGGGGACAGGCCCCTTTTTTTAGCACGAAGAAATCATTAAAAAAGCGGTTTCATCGATTGATTTTTATCAGAAAAAAAAGAAAGGGGAAATGCGAAAAAAATAAGGCCAATAAAGAGCTTTTTTTTTGCTGTTTTTTGGTGAGAAAAAATTCGAAAAAATCCGTCTTTTTTAGGGGATTTTCCTTTACTAAATGGCCTTTTTTAAGGTATAATAAATGGCGAAAAATATGCCTTTTAGGTTATGCAAAAACTCGACATGCATAGCCGTCTCTTTTTCCAATTTTTTGCCCAATTTTAAAGCCAATGACACAAAAAAAATACACTGCTGAAAGCATTAAAGTTCTTAAGGGGCTGGAAGCGGTTCGCAAGCGACCAGCCATGTATATCGGGAGTACGGGGCCCGAGGGTCTCCATCATCTTGTGTATGAAGTCGTGGACAACAGCATTGATGAGGCTTTAGCTGGATACTGCTCTAAAATTGATGTGTCTATTCATGTGGATTCCAGTGTAACTGTTATCGATGATGGCCGCGGGATCCCGGTCGCACTCCATAAGAAGGAAAAAAAGCCCGCTGCTGAAGTGGTAATGACCACTCTCCATGCTGGAGGGAAGTTCGATACGAAATCCTACCAGGTTTCTGGCGGACTCCATGGTGTTGGTGTTTCCGTGGTTAACGCCCTCGCAGAAAGACTCGACCTGGAGATCAAAAGAAACGGCGGCGTCTATTCCCAAAGCTACGAGAGAGGGAAACCCACTACAAAGCTCAAAAAGATTGGAACGACCAAGAAGACCGGGACAAAAGTGACCTTCAAACCCGATGAAGAGGTTTTTAAAATCATTGATTTTAATTTTGAGACATTAAGCCAACGGTTGCGAGAGCTGTCTTTCTTGAACAAAGGATTGAAAATTACCCTCGTTGACGAACGGACCGATAAAACCAATGAATTCCAGTACAAAGGGGGAATCAAGGAGTTTGTCCAGTACCTCAACCAGAATAAATCCACTCTGGGACCTAGGCCCATCTACTTTGAGTGCACGAAGAATGGCGTAATCGTCGAGATGGCTCTTCAGTACAACACGAGTTATTCCGAGACAATTTTCACCTTTGTGAACAATATCAACACCACTGAAGGCGGCACTCATCTGATTGGATTCAAGGCCGCTTTGACACGGTCCATCAACAGCTATGCTAAATCGAGTAATCTGATCAAGGATATGAGTCAGAATCTGACCGGCGATGATGCGCGGGAAGGATTGTGCGCGGTGTTGAGCTTGAAGATCAAGAATCCGCAGTTTGAGGGCCAGACAAAAACGAAACTTGGGAACAGTGAAGTCAAAGGCATTGTTGAATCCATCGTGAATGAAGAGCTGTCAACATACTTTGAAGAGAATCCGACGACAGCCAAGAAAATTGTCACGAAAATTTCAGAGGCGGCCAGAGCAAGGGTAGCGGCTCGAAAAGCCAGAGAGCTGGCCCGGCGCAAGGGAGTTTTGGAGTCAACATCCCTCCCCGGGAAATTGGCTGATTGCCAGGAGAAAGATCCTGCAGGGAGCGAGATTTATCTTGTTGAGGGAGATTCTGCAGGTGGGTCGGCCAAACAGGCGCGGGATCGCCGTTTTCAGGCAATTTTACCCCTGAAAGGGAAGATACTCAACGTAGAGAAAGCGAGATTTGACAAGGTTCTCAAGAGTGAAGAGATAGGTATCATCATTTCTGCCTTGGGAACCGGAGTCGAACAGACAGACTTCAACCTGGACAAACTGCGCTACCATAAAGTCATCATCATGACAGACGCGGACGTGGATGGTTCTCATATACGAACTCTGCTCATGACTTTTTTCTATCGCCAGATGCCTCAGTTGATCGAGAGAGGGCATCTCTACATCGCCCAGCCCCCGCTGTACAAGATCTCGAAAGGAAAATCCTTCGAGTATTTAAGGGATGAGCACTCTTTTGAGACCTACATAATCAAAAAGATATCAGAAGACTTTCAGGTCAAAGTCAAAGGACAGAAAGAATTGATCAAGGGTGAAAAGTTTAGAAAATTCTTCCAGAAGATCATTGCCAAGAAGCATTACCTTCAGATTTTGGAGCGAAAGAACTATCCGTTTTTCCTTGTTGACATCCTTCTCAATAATGATGTCGCGAGTTCTGACTTTTTAAAAGACAAAAAGAAGATGGAAAACATCAAGCGCCTCCTCAAGGAAAGTGATATCAGTTCTGACCTAAATGTTGACGAGGAACATGGTTTGTATGAATTAGCCGTCAATTTCAGGATCAACGGGATGAAAGTATCCTGCAAGGTTAACCTGAGTTTGATCCAATCTGTCGAGTTCAGAAATCTGTATAATATACACAAGGATTTAGAAACCTCCAGGCCCCCTTTTCAAGTCATGAGCGATAGTGAAAAGGTGAAGATTGAAAACGAAGCGAAACTCCTCGATTTCCTCTTTCAACAGGGGAAAAAGGGGATAGTTATCCAGAGATATAAGGGTCTGGGTGAGATGACTCCCCAGCAGCTGTGGGAGACGACTATGGATCCGGAGAAGAGGTATTTACTCCAGGTCTCCATCCAGGATGCAGTCGAAGCGGATAAGGTTTTCACTGTCCTTATGGGTGAAGAGGTTGAATCCCGAAGGAATTTCATCGAAGAGAATGCCTTGGAGGCTCAGAACCTCGATATTTAGAGACATAATCAGGAGGCAATACATCTTCAATTTTAAGGAGCATGGATGAGTACTAAGTTGCCTGACCTATCAGTTGTCAGTCTCGAAGAAGAGATGAAGCGGTCCTACCTGGATTACGCCATGAGCGTGATCATCGGACGCGCCATTCCTGATATCAAGGATGGGCTCAAGCCTGTGCACCGCCGGACATTATTTGCCATGCATGATGTCGGGAATGCCTATAACAAGCCATACAAAAAATCCGCCCGCATCGTTGGAGATGTCATAGGTAAGTATCATCCTCATGGTGAGTCGGCTGTGTACGATACTCTTGTCCGCATGGCCCAGGATTTTAGCCTCCGTTATCCACTCGTGGACGGGCAGGGAAATTTCGGCTCTATCGATGGAGATCCTCCGGCTGCGATGAGGTATACCGAAGTCCGGATGAAAAGGATCACTCAAGAACTGCTGGCTGACCTGGACAAAGATACAGTCAATTTCGTCCCGAACTACGACGGCAGCCTCCAAATGCCTGAAGTTCTTCCCGCTAAATTTCCTAACCTTCTGGTGAATGGAGGATCAGGCATTGCCGTAGGAATGGCCACAAACATTCCTCCTCATAATCTGGGTGAAGTCATAGATGGCATTATCTATCTGATTCAGCATCCGAAGGCATCCTTTGAAAGGATCATGAAGCAAGTTCCTGGCCCGGATTTCCCGACTGGCGGGTATATTTTCGGCCGGCAAGGAATAATTGACGCTTACAAGACGGGAAGGGGAATTATCTGTTTAAGAGCGAGAGCTATGATCGAGAGGGGCCGTAAAAATGAGAGAGACCGCATCGTCATAACGGAAATTCCCTATCAGGTAAACAAGGGCAGGCTTTTGGAAAATATAGCGGGCCTTGTGAACAGTAAAAAAATAGAAGGAATCGCAGATATCAGGGACGAATCTGACAGAGAAGGCATGCGAATTGTGATGGAGATCAGAAAAGGTGAGTTTCCTGAAGTCATTTTGAATAACCTGTACAAACATACAGCCCTCCAGATGTCCTACGGCATCATTATGCTGGCCATCGTCGAGAAACAGCCGAAAATGCTCGGTCTACTCGATATGATGCGCTATTTCATCTCCCATCGTCAGGATGTCGTGCGGCGCCGCACGCGGTTTGAATTGAAAAAGGCAGAGCTCAGAGCTCATATTCTTGAAGGATTAACCATCGCCTTGGATAACCTGGATGCGGTTATTAAACTGATTCGTTCTTCACGCACGGTTGATCAAGCCCGAGAGGGCCTTATCACCAAATTTCATCTCACCAAGGTCCAGGCGCAGGCCATCCTCGACCTTCAACTGCAAAAACTGACTGGATTGGAAAGGGAAAAGATACAGAAAGAATACACTGATTTGAAAAAGTTGATCACAAAACTGAGGAGAATTCTCAGGAGTGAAGAGCTTATCCTGAATATTATCATTGAAGAGTTGAAGGAAATTAAAGAGGCCTATCAGGACGAGAGAAAAACAGAAATTGTGGAAGAAACAGTTTCTGAGCTCAAGCCTGAAGACCTGATCAAGGAAGAAGACGTCGCTATTACCTACACCTCATCGGGCTATGTGAAGAGGACCTCATTGAGCTACTATCACTTCCAGAGTCGAGGTGGAAAAGGAAGAAGGGGCATCAGCATGAAGGCCGAAGATGTTGTCCAGGACTTGTTCATCTGTTCGACGCACAGCTATATGTTAATTTTAACCAACAAGGGACGTCTTTATTGGCTGAAGGCGCTGTATATTCCGGATGTGGGAGTTTCCAGCCGGGGAAAATCGATCAAGAACCTTGTCCAGCTCGATCCGAATGAAAAAGTCGCTTCTGTCGTTGCGGTCAAGGATTTCGCGGGAGATGAGTATGTCGTGATGCTGAGTTCGAACGGGTTGATTAAAAAGTCCAGATTGAGTGATTTCCAGCACATCCGGAAAGGGGGAATCATTGCCATTAGCCTCAGAAAAAAGAGTGAACTGCTCATGGCCAAGCTGACCGATGGGAAAAAAGATATTTTAATCGGGACAAAACAGGGAAAAGCGATCCGATTTAAAGAGAGCGAAATCAGGCCAATGGGGCGTCAAGCGGCCGGAGTCAAAGCCATCTCTTTAGCTTCTAAAGACGAGATTATCGGAATGATTGTTGCTGACCCTGAGGATAAATTCATTTTCACAGCCAGTGAGAAAGGACACGGGAAGAAGACAGGAATCGACCTTTACCCCAGGCATCGGAGAGGGGGTAAGGGTGTGATCAACCTGAAAATCAACAGAAAGATCGGAAAAGCGATTGGGATGGTCGGAGTCTCGGAGGAAGAGATGCTCCTGATCACAGAGTTGGGAAAGGTCATAAGGATAAAAACAGGACAAGTTCGGCCTTTAGGAAGAGCGACCCAGGGAGTGAGAATAATCAACCTTGAAAAAGGGGATAAGGTTGTTTCCATAGCCAAAGTGAGAGAAAGTTAACCTGGATTATTCATAAAATCTGCCGACACCTAATATTAAAAATTTCAGAAGGATAACTAATCATCTTCTGTCGGCATCTTTTCCCCTTCTGGCGAGCCGATCTCACCGCATCTACTTCGTTACAGCGCAAGAGCGGTGGACGACCACAGCATCT
>CAYFVQ010000091.1:0-15912 GCA_964346585.1 uncultured Eubacteriales bacterium
TCTGCCGCGGCTTTAGATCATCCATTTATTTGTAAAATCTACGATGCCGATGAATCGGAAGACAAGACATTTATTGTCATGGAGTTTGTCAAAGGTGAAGACCTGAGTGAAAGAATGAACAAAAAGCCACTAGCTCTAAAAGAAATTTTTCGAATTGTATCCGAGGTGGCAGAAGCCTTAGAAGAAGCGCATAAGAAGGGTATCGTTCATCGTGATTTGAAACCTGGAAACATTATGATCACTCCCCAAGGTCATGCGAAAGTCATGGATTTTGGCATTGCGAAACGGATCTCTACCGAAGATGAAATGTTAACAAGGACAATGACCAAAGATACATTAACCCGTGAAGGTTCGATAATTGGAACGCTTGCCTATATGTCTCCTGAACAGGCACGAGGAGAGAGGGTTGATAGCCGAAGTGATATTTTTTCCCTAGGAATCATTTTTTATGAACTATTATCTGGAAAACAACCTTTTTTACGTGGCAATACGGCTGAAACCCTGACTGCAATTCTAAGAGATCAGCCATCTTCAATAAGTGTGAAACCGAAAAAATTATATCCAGTCGTTGATAAGATTTTGCAAAAAACTTTGGCCAAGGACCCGCAAAAAAGATACCAAGATGGTTCAGAGTTTTATGCTGACGTTAAAAATGCTCAAAGCGAAATTGCTGTTAGAGGTCTTCCACTCTTTCGGAGTTGGTCGACAATATTGATAACAGCTGCTTCTACAGCTCTCATATTAATAGGCGTTTTATGGTTGACTTGGTTTAGGAATATCGGAAAAGTTAAAGAACTGCCTGAACCTAGAAGAGTAGTCGTCGCCGATTTCCAGAATAAGACGGGTGATCAGGTCTTTGAAGGGGCTCTGGAACAGGCAATGTGTATCGGTTTAGAAGGAGCCCCTTTTATTTCGATTTATAAAAGAGGTGATGCAAAAAAGGCAGCCAATGAGATAAGCGGTAAAGAAGATGGAAAAATGGATGAGAATCTCGCCCAACTTGTTTCTCGTCGTGAGGGGATTGCTTTGGTCGTTGCAGGGTTTATTGAATCAAAAAAGGAAGGGTACAATATTAAGATTTGGGCTGTGGATCCAGTAAGTTCACAAAAAGTCATGGAAAGTTCTGAGTCGATCAGAAGAAAGGATCAGATCTTTCGTGCGATAGACAATCTGTCGGAAAAATTAAGGTCAGATTTGGGAGAAAATATCAAAGAATCTTCCCAAAGAGGACTTGTGGAAACATTTACCACAAAATCGATTGAGGCGATGAAAGCATATGCTCAAGCCCAGGATCTTCAATCTTTGGGTAAGTACCACGAGTCTATAGAATATTACAAGAAAGCAATTGAAAGTGATCCAGACTTTGGACGTGCCTATTCAGGTTTGGCAGTGAGCTCTAGCAATCTTGGGAAAAACGAGGATGCATCTAAATACATTGAGATAGCATTATCCCATCTAGATAGGATGAATGAGAGAGAGAAGCTGAGAACCCGAGGATGGCATTATTTAATGAAAGAAAATTACAAAAAGGCCAAAGAAGAATATAGTATGCTTGCAGAACTGTTCCCAGCTGACGTAGTCGCTCACATCAACCTATCTGTTGCTTTTTGGGGTCTTAAAGACTATAAATCAGCAATTAAACAAAGTAAACTTGTCGCGGAATTGGCTCCTAATGATGCAGTCAATTACTATAATCTGTGTGAGTATGCTTGGCTTGCAGGTGAGTTTGAATTGTCAGTGGAGAGTGGGAAAAAAGTATGGGAGATCAATCCAGAATATGAAGGTCCGTATTTGTATTTTCATATTTCAAATTCTCAAGTGGGTTTGGGACAACCTGAGAGAGCAGAGGAAACACTGCAGCGACTTCAAGAAAATTTTCCGGATAATGAACGTGCAAAACGAATAGCAGAACGAGGCCTCCTCAACCTTGCTTTATATGAGGGCCGATTAAATGAGGCAAAGGAAATCTTACAAAAACAGATTTTTTCTGCGCTTGAAGAGAAAAAAAATGAAGTTCACTCACAAAAAAGGGTCCAGCTTTCCGAAATTCTGATACTCCAAAAGAATAAATCCCAGGCTGTGCAGAATTTGGATAATGCATTGCCAAGCGTGCTTAAGGAAGACAACTGGGAACTATTATTTGATGCTGCACATGTATATTTAAAATCAAACCTTTTAAATAAAGCTGCTTCTTTGGTAACAGAAATTGAACGACCACGCAATTACAAAGATAAACATTCTGAAGCAGCGGCAAAAGCCTCAGCCAGGATCGTCGAGGGAGAAATATATTTATCTAACGGTGATAAACTAAAAGCAAGTGAGAAATTTGAAAAAGCAATTGAGTTATTAAATGAGGCCAAAGGTTTGAATGATAGATGGATTTACCGATATTACTTAGGGTATGTTTACCTGAAAAAAGAGGACTTTACCGAAGCTCATTCGGAGTTTGAGCTATGCTTAAAACGGATCCAAGAGGCCACATATCCTCAATATTATGCTTACATCCCTCTGGTTCACTACTATCTAGGTCAGGTCCAAGAGGGCTTGAAGAGCCCGGCTGCGGTTGATTCTTATACAATATTCTTGGATATGAAAAAAAAGGGCGAGAGTGAAATACTAGTTGAGGATACAAAGAAAAGGCTGGTTGGATTGAAACAAAGGATTGACTAAAGGAAGCTATTGAGTCTCAACCAAATAGTATCTCATGTCATTCTCATAATGATCGGAATAGCCTTTTTTGGAATGGGAATGAAGATTAGATTGCAAAGTGGCCTTTTAAAGCCAGTTTTTTATTTGATTGGAGTTATGTTTTTACTGCTGGGACTCATTCTTCCTTTTATTCTGTTTTGATTAATCTGGATTATTCACGAAAGGTTTATAAATTTATATAATAAGGGAGTGAGATCCAACCAGAAATTGGGGAATTTAACATGAAAAAAGGTCAAAAAATGGAAGAGAAATATAATCCCGATTGCATTATTATGAATACATGGAAACGGTTTTCAGTCTTGGATGAATATAAAGGGAGTGAAGCGCATGATTTTCAGGTGTATATTGAAATCCAGCTGCGCGAGGATGATATGTATGTTATAGGCGGCTACAAGAGCGATTGCTTCCTTCTGAAATATTCAATCAAACGGTCCTCCTCAACGATCACAGCGCCGCAAAACTTGCTCAAAGATAAAGATTTATTGGGCAAAGTCTCTATTCGATTCAAGCAAAACGAAATTAAAAGTTTCCAAAGTTATGATGAATTTTGGGAAGATATCCAGCAGGAAGAATCATAGAAGTCTATAAAGTCGGAGAATCTGGGTGAATTGATGTCTGTACGCGACCTCAATAATTGAAAGGGCGAAAGAGGCGAATGAACTTTTCAGCAGAGAGACTATAATGAGTCAAATAGAATATTCAGCGGAGGGAAAACAATGAAAAGGCACCCCTTTGTCAATACAAATCTCATCCAAACAATAGAAGAGGAGATTAAATTATTAGAGGAAGGCAAGTCTAATGTTGAACAAGCCAAATCAGTAGTTAAAGTGGCGCAAAGATTGATTTCGTTGAAGATGTTTGAGATTCAGGAAGAAGAAAAAGCTTTAAGAGAGCTGATAAATAAGCTAAGTCAACACAAGGATTAATACGCAAATATTGAATAGGAAAAAGTAAAATCCGTTGAACCAATCAGCATGAGGGGGGAGAGCAGGAAAAAGCATTCAGAATTCAGACAGCTCTTGAAATTTCTTGCATAATGGTGTATTTATTAGAAAGAAGTCGAAAGGTTTGGTTGGTTGCCTCGAAGCGGAATGGCGCTACCGCTCAATTTTAGGCATTCGTATCTCACTATGATTGGGTCATAAAAGAGATAGATTGATGAAGACAGCTAAACTCATCTGCCCGGTTTTTACATTAGACAACAAAAGGCTTCTCCCCGGCGGGAAGAAAATAACACAAGAAACCCTGGATGAGTTGATTGCCAGAAACAAGGGCAAGTCTTATCCCTCCATTCCTTTCTTGGACCATGGCACCGTTTTTCAGGATTTGCTCCGCTTTCTCCAAAAGCCCCCGTACAATATTAACTTCCAAGAGTCAGGTAGATTCGAAGCATTGGAACTGATGAATAAGATCAATTTCGTTCAACCCATTTTGAGGTACTATGATTATTTTAAAGAGCATGACTTTTATACCTACAGGCACTCTCTGGTCGTCTTCGCGTTCTCAACACTCATGGCTCGAGACATGCTGGAAGAAACCGGAGACTGGATCAGAGATATAATGGCCGGGACCATTCATGATTATGGCAAAATTTGTATCCCGATGAAGTTACTGAAAAAGACTGACCCACTCACTAAGGTTGACAAGATCATCCTGGAGCATCATGCTTTAGCGGGATTCGTGCTTCTCAGTTATTTCCTTCAAGACTATGGGAGATTTGCCCCGTGGGTGGCCAAAGAACACCATGAACGAGCAGATGGATCGGGATACCCTCTGGGCATCCGGTTGAATGATAGGATGGTGGAGATAATCGGTGTCTGTGACATTTATGATGCTCTCCTTTCGCCCAGGCCTCATCGGCCGACTCCTTATGATAACAGGACGGCGCTGGAGAAGATTACTTCAATGGCGAAGCAGGGCAAACTGAGCTGGGACGTGGTCCAGACATTAGTCTCCTACAGCCGAAAGGGCAGGCCGCATTTTCGAGAATGCAGTGTTTCCACAGAGAAGAGAGGTGTGATCTTGGCAGACGATTCTTATGGAATCACTGGGAATAAAATGGAATGTCCGAATTGTCGAGGGACGGCAGTGGAGAAAAAAACCTTAAAAGATGGTAAGGAATATATAAGTTTTGAATGCCGGGGGTGTGGGAAAGAATTCACGCAAGATGATTTATTGAACCTGGAAATGGATTTGAGTTAGGATATTTGAGAAAACTGTAAAAAGTACTGTGGAATCCAAAAATCCCGCTGCCAAGTCTTCATGACCCTGAAAAGCACTGACTAAGGTATTGCTGCGACTGAAGTTGAGATGAAGAGGCTTGATGGTCAGTTTATTCTGCCATTCAATAAGAAAAAAGACTGATGTCTGATCGAATGAAACGCCAACCACCCGGAGAGCTTAGGTCGGGAACTCAACCTAACGTACTCATGATGGTCTGCACAGCGGGACACGTCGACCATGGGAAGACGCAATTGATAAGACTGCTGACTGGCTGTGAGACCGACCGCTTAAAAATAGAAAAAGAGCGGGGATTAACGATTGAACTCGGCTTTGCGCCCTGTGTCCTCGAAGGCGAACTCTGTATCGGTATTGTCGATGTGCCGGGTCATGAGAAGTTTATCAAGAACATGGTGGCTGGAGTTTCGGGAATTGATATGACGATACTGGTCGTTGCCGCAGATGATGGCATCATGCCTCAGACTGTCGAGCACTTTCAGATAATGGAATTGCTCGGTGTCTCCCATGGAATTGTGGCTCTGACCAAAATTGACCTGGTTTCTGAAGAGCGGATTCAGCAGCTTTCGAAAGAGATACGTGGTTTCCTCAAGGATACCTTCATGGAAAATGCTCCCATCTGTCCGGTTTCATCTCAAACGTATGCCGGTTTTCCTGAGTTTTATGATGCCCTGGTTCAACAGGCCAAGAGCCTATCCAGGCGATCTAAGTTCGGCATCTTCAGAATGCCCGTTTCGCACGTATTCACCCGGAAAGGCTTTGGAGTCGTTGTCATGGGAATCCCTGTTGATGGGATTATTCAAATCGGAGCTGAGATAGAAGTTGTCCCAGGATATCAGAGGGGTAAAATAGTTGGAATCCAGCAATTCATGAGTGATACTCCTGATGGAGAATATGGCCAGTGCCTGGCATTGAATATTCCTGATTTTGACAAAAAGCCTCCTGTCCGCGGTCAGGTTCTCAGTCTGCCCGGTTACCTGGAGCCGGCTTCAACTTTCCATATTCAACTGAGAACCATTCAAGGGCTTCAAAGCCCTATCCGTCATGCAGAGCCGGTGAAATTTCACACCGGAACCATTGAACAATTGGGTAAAATTTATCTCCTGGAAGATGGAGTGCAGGACGAAGGAGAGACAGGATTGGCGACTGTTGTCCTGTCCAATCCTGTCGTTGTGGCTCCCCAGGACAGATTCATCATCAGGCGTCTTTCTCCTCTAACCACTGTGGCCGGGGGAAAAATACTCTTCGTTTCCCGTGCCGAAAAAAGGCCCAAGAAAAAACGCATCGCTGAACAGCTCAACGAATACTTGTCTTTCTTCCAGAATGTGGATCCTCTGAGTTCAGAAGGCATGGAAAAGAAAGTTGAGTGTTTTCTCTGCACAGAGCTTAAAAAAAGCGCTTCCCTGGAAGAGATATCCAAAGGGACTTTGTTGACAAAGGATGTTGTGAAAGATGGCTTGTCCCGTTTGGTCGAAAACAAAAAAGTGATCGCCTTGGATGCCGAGCACTATATTCATTCGGATACCTACAATGCATTTTTGAGCGATGCGGAGTCCCGAGTGCGGAAAGCTGTTTCGGAGGAAAAAGTCCTGACTCTCACTATCAGCCAACTGCGTCAGGATTTTGATTGGTCTGTCCGTTTATGGAAGAGGATTGAAGAGGGCCTTCAACGCAGAGGTGTGGTGAGAAGAGAAGGGAACAGGTTTATCCTCCAAGCTGCTGTTGATAAGCTTGATGAAGATAAGCGCCGCCTGATGACAAAGATACAGAAGATCTATGCCGAGACTGGATTTCATTCTCCGAGACCGGATGAGCTGCCCGAGATGCTCCAGTCCTCACAGGAAGAGGTTGATCGGATCCTGGATTATTTAACCAGCCAGAATAAATTGATTCGACTTTCTAAAAATGTGATGTTAGACTATGACAGTTTTAAGAAAGCCCAGGATGCTGTGGTGAATATCGTTAAAGAAGAGGGCGCGCTCGATTCTGCGGATTTCAAGCAGCACATTGGCTCCACGCGCAAATACGCGCTGGCCATTTTAGACTTCCTCGATTCACAGAAAATTACGGTGCGCTCCGGTAACATCAGGAGATTGACTCCGAATTACCAGAGGAACCTACTCTGATGATAAAAAAGCCCGATAACAGAAAGATTATCGCTGTGGCAGCCTTGATTGTGGCTCTGGCCCTGTTATTGGCAGGCAGTATCCGGACGCACAAGGTGTATGAATCAGACACTGAAGAATTCGGGCTTCTCACCTTTTACAGGATTAATGAATTTCAAATGGTTGTGGATGCGACTTTCCATGGGGTGGCTCGTGAAGGCGGTCGGTTGTATTCCACTTATGACCGCTCCCAGCCCAGAGGCAAATCCGCCTGCCCGACCTGACAGTAGGAAGAAAGCGGCAGTCAGGGAGACTGCAACAAATCATCGATCATGATCAAGAGAAGAATAACGCAAACCCTTTCCCTTCTTCTCTTGCACAGTTCCTGGGGGCCTGAGCTCAAATGGTTCTGCAATCCTGTGCTTAGCTGCCATTCCTGCGTTCTATCCTGGTTCGCCTGTCCCATTGGAGTGTACATCCATTATTCTGGATACCATCTTTTCCCCTTCATCGCCCTTGGCACGGTCCTGCTGCTCGGAATCGTGTTTGGGAAGCTGTTCTGTGGATGGGTTTGCCCTTTTGGCTTCCTTCAGGATATGCTGCATAAAATTCCTACCCGGAAGTTGACTCTTCCGAGGTGGACGAGCAACATAAAGTACCTGGTGCTGGTCCTCATGGTCTTCCTTATCCCTTTTTTCCTGGGGGAGGAGACGATGTATTCGTTCTGCCGAATCTGTCCTGCCTCGGCCCTTCAGGTCACTCTGCCGAATCTTTTTTCCAGTGGATCTCTCGTTCTTCCCTTGGCTACCCTAGTGAAACTGACGGTATTAGTCGTGGTGGTCCTGGCCGTGATCTTCAGCCGTCGGGCTTTTTGTAAGGCACTGTGTCCGATTGGCGCCATCCTGGCACCTCTGAATCTCCTCAGCTTCTGGAAGGTGAAGCTTCCCACTGATAATTGTGTGTCCTGTGATAAGTGTGATGAAGTTTGCCCTTCGACTATTTCCCCTTCTTCGAGAATCGCTAAAGGCATCGTTTCAAACCGGTCTCTTGATTGTATGGTCTGTCATGATTGTCGAACGGTCTGTCCCCTGAAGGCCAAAGAGGCAAAGACATAAAAACACAACATATTTTCCTTGTTTTCGACTAAATTCTATGAAAAAATCGAAACAATGAAGAGATTCTCCCTTCTTTTTTGTGCCTTTTCCACTCTACTCATTCTCGTCCCATCTCTCCTCGCAGATGCTCCTGGAGCATCGGAAGGAGAGCCAGAATCCCGGCATGTTTTTCGTCTCCCTTTTAAGGAGAAGGGATTTTATCTTCGGCTGTTTGTTCCCCTTGAAGGAAGTGAAGTAACTTTTAAGAAGGAACCGGATTTCGGAGACCACAAGGTTATTCGCGGATCCATACCTGCAGCCAGAGATGAAAAGGATTTTCTCTGTTTTGCCTGGGACGTTTCCGAACTCAAGCTCTATTTAGACCTGAATCGCAACCTCGACCTGACTGATGATCCATCAGGGGTGTTCCAAGGACAGGGCAAAAAATACCAGCAATCTTTCCATAATGTCCGGTTTAAGTCGATAAATTCCCAGGTTCCTCTTCATTATCAGGTCACTGTGAATTTTAGCGATTACAGAATCTATGGAATTCCCCTTCGCTGCGTTGTGAATGTGCGTTCCGGTTGGCAGGGAGATGTCGGGCTCAACGGGAGAAAGTGGCAACTGAGAGTGGCGGATAACCTGGACGGAATCATAGGGCCAGAGGATGTCCTGACCCTTCGACCCTATGAAGAGGGGCAGAAGGAGCCGGTCGACTTTTCCAGCTACGACCGTTTAGACCCACCGCAAAAGATATTTTTCGATGGGCATGATTACGACCTTGCCTTTGGTTTTGAACCTGGCACTGGAGGAAGTCAGCTCGTCGCCACCTTCACAGAATCGCCATCCCCTCTGGGCACTCTCGAGATGAAAGGCAGTCATATTAGACGCTTGATTCTTAGAGGAGGGAGGGACAATGAATTATCTCTGGTCCTTATGGACTCTCCAGGCAATGAGGTGTTAGTCCCTGCACGTGTGTATAACAGACAGCGGATCTTCTTGGATGGAGGGGAAATATTCAGGGTACTCCTTTCGTTCTGCCGAAACGAAATATCCGTTATCCAGGATAAAGTCACGCCGTTGAAGCTCGGAGTCCCGTTGACTCACACAGTCGAGATGAGCCGCCACGGCACAGAATTGATGCTGGATTATCAACTGGTGGGAATGGGTGGAGAGAGGTATATCAATTATGGGAGGAATCCGAGGAACCGTCCGACTTTTACCATCTATCGTGGAGAAAATAAGATTGGGTCCGGTTCATTCGAATATGGCTGAGGGGGGACCTGTTCGAACTCATGGCGAGTTCCTTTCACGACTTTTGGAAAGCTCAAGGTCATTGCCTCTCACGATATCGGCGCGCTGGGATACTCGGAAGGACAGCCGGTTTTTTACAACTGGAGTGCTTTTATTAGTATTACGAAGGTCCTGCCATGGCTCGTCTTGCTTGTGCTGCTGGTGCTCAGGCCCAATCGAACATGGAAGGCCTGGATGATTCTCATGCCCTTGGTTATTTTTCATACTGGATTCATCTTTTTTACATCTTCGCTATCCTCTTGGATTTTAGATGTCACCCAGATTATTGGATGGTTCGCCCTGGCGTTAACCATTTGGCTGCTTCTCGTCTATACGATGAAGTCACAGAGTCGTCTAGTCACTTCTCTCTTTTCAGTCATTATCATGGCCGCTGTCTGTTTTTTGGGCATCCTTTCGTATTTCAGTTTGAGTTTCCCCGAGGAATCGTTGTATTTACTGGCAATGTTTGGACTGGGAATTTTAATTACGCTGAGCGGGATGATAACCACTCGTTTTTACATTGGGAAACGGAATACATTTAAGAACTTCATTCTGCGTCATCCTTTATGGCACTTATTGATTTCCATGGTGACAGGATTGATATTTTATTTTGTGTTCTCTCTTGCAGGGATGCCTACCGGCTGGGCAGGCGGAGTCATTCTGGAGGGTCTGACGGTTGGCGCCATGTTGGGTATCGTTCTTTACCTTGTTTTGTTCCCGTTTTTGTTTATGGCTTTCTTCAACAGAATTTATCGCAGTCGCCTTGAATCTGTGTTTGGATTTGAAAAGGTGGAGAGCCGGTCGGGGAACCTCTCTGGCGAGCAGCGACAGAAAATCAAATCGTAAGTATGACTTGCATTTGATTAAAATCTGTGAAAGAATTTTAGCATAAGCAATGTTTGGGGAGATAAAAAAATGAGAAGATTGAGATGTGTATTACTGCCAATTTTCTTGGGCGTCTGTTTAACAGCCACAGCGTTTGCGATCGACGTGCCTCTGAAATATCAAAAGCATCCTGCTGAACCGGAAGACTTCTATCCGTATGGCGGCAATGGATTCACAGTCACTTTGAAGAAACCTTCGGGGGATTGGACATTACCTACCTTTGCGAGTGGCAAAGCTCTTTACACTTTTGTCAAAATCGGTGATGCGGAGCGGCTGTTTGTTTTAGACAAGCAGAAAGAAGATGCGAAGTTCTACGATCGGATTTATTTTGACTCCAACGGCAATAATGATCTAACGGATGACTCCGTCCTGGATGGGACCGTAAGGTTTGTGTCGAATAACCAGTACTGCTATGTCGATTTCCAGGTGGTGGACACCAATATTAAAGTAGACGGACAATCATTGCCTTTCAGCTTCAGTCCGAGGATTTTCGGTTACATGTTGGAGCAATTGGCCAAATCTGAATTCGATGAAAAGAGCATCAGGCAATACATCAACTTCATGGTTAATCTCAATTGTTCGTACTCGGGTGAATTCAAGATTGGAAATCAGAAATACAGTGTTATTCTCGGAGACACCAATTGCAATGGACGGTTCAGTGACAGGTTCTCTGTGTATAAGTTCAAAAAGCCTCCCCCCGGGCGCAGGCGGATCTATGATGAAGGCGATGCTTTTTATATAACCACTGGCGACAAAATCGTACCCTTCGATGCTCTGACCCTAGGGGACTTGCTGCTGGTGAAGGATAAGCTGTTTAAAGTCAGTATCAGCACTGCAGAAGGAAAGATGACCTTGACACCCATGACTGCAAATTTAGTCCCCCTACAACTGGCTGCAGACACTGAGCGGCTCTCTCTCTACACTGAGGATGAAAAGCATAGCTTGATGGCCTACCAGCCCAACAAAAAGATCAAAGTCCCGGCTGGGAAATACCGGCTTTTCAACTACCAGATATTAAAAAAGGATAAAAAGGGCGACTTGTGGCGTCTGAACGCGACGGCGACAACAGAATCCCCGTGGGTAACTGTGGAGGGGAAGGGAAAATCTGTAGTCGAGCTTGGGGAGCCCTATATGCCCCTCATCGATGTTAGAGTTAGAGAAAATACTTCAAGAGCTTCCATAGGATTCGACATTGAGGGTAAAGCCAAGGAATTTGTTACTGATTTGAGCCATATCTCCGGTGACCGGACTCAGATTCCGTTATCGAAAGAGGAGAATTTAGGTCACCGTCCCAAGGAGCCGACATACAAGATCGTCAAAACCGACGGCGAAGTGGTCACTCAGGGCTCTTTCGAGTATGGCTGAGGATTTAGCTGTTCGGCCACATGGGATGGCCCAGAAAAAGGAACAGAATATTATATCCTCACTACCTACCAAGTGGGACCTTTCAAAACTGAACTGAAAAGGAAAACCTTTAAGTTTTAAAAGCGACAGCCGATAGCCAGAGAGTTTACAATTCACCGGGTCTTTATGCTCAATAATTAAGTAACACTTTTAGTAATGATACTAAGGATAAGAGTGTCATTGCGAGCGAGGCGTGGCAATCTCATAAAAAGGAAATATTCATTCCTGTAATAATACAATTTCTCTCTACGAGATTGCCACGCTTCGCTCGTAATGACATTCAAAAATGTTACCAAATTACTAAGCATCTACACCAGTGTAAAGCCGGCGTGTTTTCATTGCATTCAGTCTGATTTAGAGTCCTTCCTTTCTCCCGGATTGGGAGAGGCTCCCCTCAATTCCTCTTTTCTTGCATTTAGCAGGATTCTGTGCCAGAATTTAAGTGTAAACAATGAATGGGGAGAGTAAGACAATGAGGAGAACCATTCCTAAGCTTTTGGCTGCTTTTCTTGGACTCTGTTTGGCTGCATCTGCGTTTGCGATCGATGTGCCTCTGAAATATCAAAAGCATCCGGCTGAATCGAAAGATTTCTATCCGAGTGGGGCAATCTCATTGACTGAGATGACGGAACCTCCCGAAGGCGAATGGAAATTTCCCTCTCTGATCAGCGAGTATCCCATTTATGCTTTTGTGAAAATCGGTGACAAACAGAAACTCTGTCTGCTCGACCATAAGAATGCGCGCGACAAACTGTACAATCGGTTTTATTTCGATTCCAACGGCAACAGGGATTTAACGGATGATCCTTTTGTTGAGGGAACCGTAAAGCTTCAACAGAATAACCAGAGTTACACAGTGGACTTCCCTGGTGTGGATACGAAGATTGAAGTTAGCGGTAAATCAATCCCTTATAGCTTCCGTCCCTCGGTCAGGGTGAGGTTGGCCCAGCTGGAGAGAAGAGGATTCTCTGAGGAGTCTGTTCGCAGGTATGTTGCAGTCAGCCTCAGACTCAATTGTTCCTACACAGGAGAGTTTCAGATTCAGGACCAAAAATACAGAGTGATTTTAAGTGACAGCGACTGCAACGGCCGGTTCAATGATAGGTTTAACGAATCGAAAGTAACAGCGCGGACTGCAGTCCGACGCAGGCCGATTCTTTCTCGAGGCGATGGGTTCATTATCACAACACATAAAAAGATTGATTCTTATGACGTACAGCTTTGTGGTGACTGGCTAGTGGTGGAAGATAAGCTGTTTGAAGTCAATATTAACACAGTGAACAGGAAAATGACGCTGACTCCCATGACTGATAATTTGGGTTCATTGAAGCTGGCAATGGAGACAGAATACATATCTCTTTATACAGAGGATGGAAAGCACAGCGTAATGATGTACAGGCCAAGCAAGAAGATCAAAGTACCTGCTGGGAAATACCGCCTTTACAAGTATCAAGCTCTCAAGAAAGATGAGCAGGGCGACCTGTGGCGTCTGTGCGCTCGAGCAACGACGGAAAGCCCATTTGTTGTAGTAGATAGAAAGGGCGAAGTCGCTTTAGAATTTGGCGAGCCTTATCTGGCAATCGTTAATATCATACACCCAAGAGCTGGGAGATCGAGGGCTTTAATCGCTTTTAACGTCGATGGTAAAGGAAAAGAATCGCTGATAGATCTGAGCCATATCTCTGGTAACAAAACTCAGATTCCGTTGTCTGAGGAGGAGGATTTAGGCCATCGTCCCAAGGAGCCGACCTACAAGATCGTGAAAGCCGACGGCGAAGTGGTCGCACAGGGTTCCTTCGAGTATGGCTGAGGATTCAGCTGCAGGGCCACATGGGATGGCCCAGAAAAAGGAACTGAATATTATATCCTCACTACCTACCAGGTGGGACCGTTCATGACTGAACTGAAAAAGAAAACGTTTAAGTTTTAAAACGTCAGCAGATCGCAAGAAAGTTTACTGTTCGCTGGGGGGAGGTCCGTGAAGGACTTTTTCAATCTCTTCCATGGTGAGTATTTTAGTGCCGCCTTCCTCTGGAGGATTGTCTCTTAAATATTCAAAGAGTATCAGCCTTTGATCCGGAGAGCAAAAATTTTCTACCCAGTGGTGTTCTTGCTCAGGAAGGGCATAGGACCCGCAATTGGGACATTCATACTTCCAGCCTCCTGGAGGTTGAGCTGGGTCACTCAAGTCTGAAAAAGGACTTCTTTCGGCCAGTGCTCCGCACAATAGGCATTCACTTTTGTCTTCGATTGCCATAACGATATCCCTCCTTCGATGGTTTTTCTTTACTGACAGTCTTGATATAATTTTAAGTCAAGGTATCTGAAAAAGCAATACAGAGACACTCGACTTTTTCCTCTTATGCTCTTCCGGATTCATTCTTTCGTGCAAGCCCTGTTTGACTGAAATTTTCTTTTTAGGCTTTCTGATTTAGGAAGAGTAAGGATTGATTTTTTAGATGTGTTGATGTAGAAAGAGGTTAAATTTCTTACGAGGAGGGAATTATGAAATTGGACAAGATACGTCTGGGATTTACGTTAGCTGTCGTATGGGGTTTGATTGCATTCCTCACAGGCATCGGCAATCTCATCTGGGACATGTATGGTGTAGCTTTTTTAAAAGTCCTGGAGTCCATTTATCCTGGTTACACTTTTGGAAAATGGGGCTTTTGGGGAGTGATAGTGGTGACATTATACGCGGTTCTGGATGGGTTTGTTATGGGTGTCGTGATTGCTTGGGTATACAATCTCTTTAAAGGCGAAAAGAAAGAATAAGAGTGGTTTCTTTCTTTTACAGGTATTAATTCACTCAACTTGATTTGTTTTGTTGCGGCCCCATCGTGGTGGGGACCACGTCGTCACGAGCGGCTGGATAGAAGCCGTTAGCATCAAGCAAAGCGATGTTATTGCGAGTGACCGAAGGGAGTGTGGCAATCTCAACCTTTTGTATGAAATAAAATTGCCACATTCGCTACGCTCTTCGCAGCAGAGTCTACAGCAACCTCGACGTGTAAATCCAGGTTAGTTAGACAAATATCAGAGACTGTTTCATCCTTTCTTTACCTCTGCCCCTTAACTGTTATACCATAGGAATGTTCATGATCTACATGTGGGCAACAGTTGGCGACAGAAGTGCAGTTCATTCCAGTTTTTTTTCTTCTTTTCATCCTCTTTTGCCCCAGTCAATGAAGAGCAGGAATATGAGCGGAAAAACAGAGTGATGATTTTGTTCACTTCCTCTTATCCTTCGAAAGCCATGAGAGAAGGTATGGGATCTGAATGAAAGGATTTGCTTTTTGACTGTTGAATAATCTTGATCACATAAAATTCATTCGATGAAGAAAAGAGCCGCCTTCATATTGTTCGTGTTTAATGGGATTCTCCTCTGTGCAGGATGGATCATGGTCATCGTTGCTTACCCGAAGTTGCCTCAAAAAATTCCACTCTGGCTTGATTTTTTCAAACAGCAGCACATCATGGTGAAGAAATCTCCCCTTTTTTTCCTGTATATCCTGGCCCAAACTCTTTTTTTCATCCTGCTTTTCTATTTAGCCAGAAAGATTTCATCCAGGATTACAGCCTCCTGGGAAGCAGAAATATTGAAAGAGTATGTGTATTTAACTCTGATTTTCTTTAATCTCATTTTCATTCATGTTCAGAGAAGCCTCATTCTTGTGGCCCATCAAGTCGAGAAGGGCGTTGACAGGTTATATTTTTATTCTTTATTCGGGATAATACTGATTCTCATTCCCTATTTTCGAATGAGGAAAAAGTTAGCTCAAAGATTCTAGCGAGGAGAGGATCCTACCCAGAACCATGGCATTAAAAGTACTAGGAGTCGTTCCAGGTGATTTACAGATAAAGAGTTGTGCTTTTTTTTCAGAATGATTTTCAGATGAGTGTTAATTTTGAAGTTTTTTTTAATGTAGAGAAGAGAAAACTTTGAAATTTTTTTTATAAAATCGAAGTATTTTTACTTCAAAGGGCTGGAATTTTAACTGGGCCAATTTGTGTAGGTTTCAGGGCTCAGTCTTTGTCAGTTCAACTTCGATCTTCCCAAGAACTTCCAATATTTCTTTAAACACCTCTTCAGGGATAAACTCCCATTGCATATTCTCATTTTCGGATTTTTCGAGGTTTTCCATGGCTCCCTTGAGGAACTTGAACATCCGCTTTCGGGCTTT
>CAYFVQ010000092.1:0-2965 GCA_964346585.1 uncultured Eubacteriales bacterium
ACACGCTGCATTTCACGGAGAGTGGATGCTTTGAGGATTTCTTCCCCTCCTTTTTCCAGAAGGCGGAACTGCCAGGATGCGAACCGGGCCAAGTCTTCGACTGTCGAGGAAAAGCCGGCGGCAGCGGCGATACCTCTGGCCTGGAAGAGGTGAAGCATGTCGCGGGTGCCGTCACGCTTGAGAGCAGAGTATCCAGTGGCCAATTTCTCCCTCCAGAGGGATTCCGGAAGTTTCGTGCGCGTTTCAGCCAGTCGTAGGGGCTCCAGTATGTTCTCCTCGATGTACTGCTCATAAGGCATTCCCGAGACTTCAGCCACTATCTCTCCCAACAGAGTTAATCCGAGGTTGCTGTACTGAAAATAGGTCGAAGGGGGGTAGAGGGTTTTCTGTGTACCAAGTTTAGCCTTAACCTGTTCTGTGGTGGGAAATGGGAAATCGGGTCCGTTCCAGTAGGGATAATCCGATTCACGAGGAATACCGGAAGAATGAGTGAGGAGGGATCTTATGGTTATAGGGCCAGTGTCCGGGTACTGCTGCTGGAGGTTAAACCAGGGGAGATGTTCAGCAACCAGGTCATCAAGCCGGAGTTTTCCGGCATCACGGAGCTGCATGATAGCTACAGAAGTAAACAATTTAGAAATCGAACAGATACTGTAGATGGTGGTGGAAGATGAGGGAACTTCCTTTTCAAGATCGGCCATCCCGTAGGCTTTACTCCAGAGCAATTCCTGATCCGTGACTATGGCGACCGATATGCCAGGAAGATGGTCATAATCACGCTGGGCCTCAAGCCATGTGTCGATCATCCGGATGGCTTCGGAAAAATCGGGTTTCGTTTGCTCATCGGAAAACATGCATGAGGGGCCTATTAAAACCAAAATGAGAAGAAAAATTTTCGCAGATATAAATGCTCTTTTCATGTTTGCCTCCTAAAGAAAAGTCTACATTGAATATGTTGGTATTCTGGCTGGATTGAATTTACCACGCACAAAACAGCAGAGTCAAACATGAGTTTACAATTGGATGTGTGCCTTTCAAAAAAACATGACGCCTGATGATGGGGTATTGAACATCACAATTAGGGAAATCAAGTCAAAAACGAAGCATTGTGGGCGATTGACAAATGATGAAATCCCGATAGACTAAAAGCCAAGGTCAAGTAAAGAGGAGATGAGCATCATGACGAAACGCAATCTTTTCTCTGTTGTATTCATCTTTTTTATCATTTTTTCATTTTTTGGATGCGCTCCACAGGACGAAAAAGGAAACATAATCTCCAGTAATGATTACCAAGACCTGGTCAAATTATTCGAGGAATGGCGTGAATTTCAGAAACCTGAGATCATCGACGGAGTTCCCGATTACACCGCGGCTGTGATGAAGAAACAGAGGCTTGGACTGAGGGAGTTTCAAGACCGTCTGGCCGCAATCAACACCAGCTCATGGCCCGTCTCCCAGCAGGTCGATTATCACATCGTCCGGGCGGAGATGAACGGACTAGACTTTGACCACAGAGTTCTCCGTCCCTGGTCGCGAAATCCATGTTTTTATTCAGTTTATTACCGGTCTCCATCAGATGTTCCAGCCCTGGAAGGGCCATGGCGGTACGGGACGCTCTGTCTCTGGAAATACACCTTCCCTCTTTCAGATGAGGCACTCGATGATTTCCGCATGCATCTTCGAGCCATCCCAAGCGTTCTGGAACAGGCGAAAAGCAATCTGACCGAGGAAGCGAAAGACCTCTGGTTTCTCGGCATCAGGCTAAAAAAAAGGGAGAGTATCTTCCTGGACAATCTTGCCCAGCGTCTGAGCGCAGACCATCCTGATCTCGTCCCTGATATTAAACAGGCTAAAGAGTCAGTGGATGAGTTTCGTGAATGGCTAGAGGAGAAGCAGAAAGGCATGACAGCGCCCTCGGGCATCGGCGTCGAAAACTACAACTGGTACATGAAAAATGTCCATCTCAATCCCTACACCTGGGAAGAACAACTGGTTATTCTCCAACGAGAACTGGACCGGGCGTTTGCCTGCCTGAAGCTGGAGGAAAACCGCAACCGTCATCTTCCCCAGCTCAAACCGCCAAACTCCAGAGAGGAATACCAGCAACGTTTCGATGAAGCAGTGAATTATTTTATGAAGTTCCTCCGAGATGAGGAAATCATGACAGTTCCTGAGTATCTGAAAGACACACTCCAACGAAATGTCGGATTCATTCCTCCAGATGGGCTTCGCGATTTTTTCACTCAGGTCGATTACCACGATTCGCTCCCGATGAGGTGTCACGGCACACACTGGTTTGACCTGGCCAGGATGAAGCATGAGCCCCATTCCAGCCCGATCCGGAGTGTTCCTCTTCTTTACAACATATGGGATTCGAGAGCCGAGGGATTAGCCACAGGAATGGAAGAGATGATGATGCACGCCGGCCTTCTGGACGAGAGACCGAGAGCCCGGGAACTCGTCTATATTCTGGTCGCCTGCCGGGCCGCACGAGCCATGGGAGACCTGAAAATGCACAGCCGCGAGTTCACCCTGGAAGAGGCAGTCGATTTTGCCGTCAAATGGACGCCCCGCGGCTGGATGCCAAGGGAAGGAAACACGGTCTGGGTGGATGAGGAACTCTACCTTCAACAGCCAGGGTACGGCACAAGCTACATCGTGAGCAAAGTGCATCTGGAGAAGCTGATCGAAGACTGCGCGCAGCAGCAGGGAGAAGAGTTCAACCTCAAGCGGTTTTTCGACCGGTTTCACGCATCCGGGATGATCCCGCTATCGCTCATCCGCTGGGAGATGACAGGTCTGGAGGATGAGATGAAAGAGCTGGGATTAATCCGTTAGGGCCGGACACACTCATCTGAATTCCTGAATTTTCATCAACATCAGAAGTATTATCCTTCATCACACCGAACCCCCCGATTAGTCGTTACCGAACACTCCTTGTTTCAAAAGCGGACATATTTTAAAA
>CAYFVQ010000093.1:0-21008 GCA_964346585.1 uncultured Eubacteriales bacterium
GCGCAGACTCCGCCTCCACTGCTGCATGGCTGATTTATGAATAGCCATTTTTCTCTCCTTTTTGAAAAAGGTATGATAAGATATATCTTCTTTAAAGTCAATATGTTTAGGTTGATGAATTACCGATGAAGAATCAATGGGAAGGAGGATACCGGGAGCGGGAAAATGATTTCGAAATTATGGGTGCAGTTATCCAGGACATAAACATGATTCCAGCGCTTTTTTGGGCGACTTAGAGCTTGATTGAATGGATTAAGATGGAACAAAGAGACCAAAACCGAAGAGTGTTGAGATCCACATTCATTATGGCTATCCCAACCCTGATAAGCAGGATTTTGGGTCTATTTCGAGACATCCTCCAGGCCAAGTTTATGGGGACAGGCCACAGCATGGATGCTTTCTCCATTGCCTATCTGATTCCTAATCTCCTGAGGAGGCTGACAGCAGAAGGAGCTATGACCGCCGCGTTCATCCCTGTTTTTACTCAGGTTAAGAAAGAAAAATCAAAAGAAGAACTCTGGAAATTTGCCAACGCATTTTTCTTTGATTTGACCTTGATTATGGCTGGTCTCATGGTTCTTGGTATCGTGCTTTCTCCTGTTTTAGTCAGGATTATCGCCCCTGGCTATGGAAAGATTCCTGGGAAATGGGAATTGACGACTGTTCTGACTCAAATCATTTTTCCCTATATTTTCCTGATCAGTCTGGCTGCTCTTTCCATGGCCATCCTCAACTCTTTCCGCAAATTCTTTGTTCCGGCCTTTACTCCAGTCCTGTTCAACTTGGCGATCATCACAGCTGCGCTTGTGTTTGTCGATAAAGTGAAAGAGCCTGCCTTTGTTTTTGCTTGGGGAGTGGTTGTCGGAGGTATCCTGCAGCTGGCTATCCAAGTGCCCTTTTTGTGGAGGAATGGGATGCGCTTTAAATTCGGCCTATCCTTCACTCATCCTGCTGTGCGCAAGGTCGGGAAGCTCATGGTCCCGGGCCTGTTCGGTGCAGGAATTATCCAGATTAACTTTACGATAAGCCGAATCCTGGCTACATATCTTGAAGAGGGGAGCGTATCCTCACTTTATTTTGCCTCCAGGGTACAGGAGCTTACTCTGGGTTTGTTTTCTATCGGCCTTTCGATCGCCCTCCTGCCGACTTTTTCCGAACAAGCTGTCCGGCAGGATATTCAGGGCATGAAAAAGACTCTTGTTTTTTCTTTCAAATTTGTCGTGTTCATAACTTTCCCGGCCATGGTGGGACTGTTAATCCTTCATCGTCCCATCATTAAGGTTCTCCTGGAGAGGGGGCTCTTCAGCGATCTATCCACTACCATGACTTCCCAGTGCCTGTTTTATTTTGCTTTTGGCCTCCCCTTTATATCCGGAGTGAAGATTCTTTCTCCGGCTTTTTATTCCTTTAAGGATATTAAAACCCCAGTCATAGTGGCCTTTTTTGTTATGCTCACGTACATTGGCCTCTCGGTGATTTTGATGAATCCTTTGCGTGTGGGGGGCATAGCCCTTGCCTTATCTCTGGTATCGGTCTTGAATTTTGTTGCGCTTTTCTTTCTTCTGGAGAGAAAGATTGGACGGATACAGAAAAAAGAGATTGTCTTATCAGCCGTAAAGTCTGCTTTCTCGGCAGCGGTGATGGGTGTTGCAGTCTGGTTTTTTATGGAGCAGTTTGATTTTCCAGGAATGATCTTCCTGGAGCAATTGGCTGTTTTATCTGCGGCGATTGGTTTGGGAATTTTGGTCTATGTGGTGTTAAGCATGGTGTTTAGCCAAGAAGATTTTAAAAGTTTGAAGGATGTGTTCTCACGCAAAGAAGACTCAAAAGAGAGCGGGGATAAGCTGTGAAGATAGTCCTGCAGAGGGTCAAACAGGCTGCGGTTGAGGTCGAACAGAAGATTGTCGGGGAAATCGGACAGGGAGTTTGTCTGTTTATCGGAGTCGAAAAGGGTGATACTCAGCAAGAGGCGCACTCTTTAGCCAATAAGATCATCGAGTTGAGGATTTTTCCTGATGACAAACAGAAGATGAATCTATCCTTGCTGGATATTCAAGGGGAGGTGCTTGCGATCTCTCAATTCACGCTTGCTGGGTCTGTGAAAAAAGGAAGAAGGCCAAGTTTCGACAACGCAGAGGAGCCGGAAAGAGCGGAAAAACTGTTCTGGTATTTTATGGATCTGATCAGGCAAAGAGGCGTAAAGGTTGAAACAGGTGTTTTCGGGGCACTGATGAAAGTTAGCCTAGTGAATGACGGTCCCGTGACTTTCATCCTCGAGAAAAAAAATCTTTAGGGGACGTTCCCCAAGGTGCCACCTTAGCTTAGAAAGGCAATCTTTTAAAGGTTAACTTATTTACGATCGATAAAAATTAAGGGTTAAGTGAGCTAAGGTGGTACCTTGGGGAACGTCCCCATACTTTTAGACCATGTCCAGGATGTGTCCCATTTTTTCTTTCTTTGTTTTCAGGTATTTGAGGTTATTTTTGTTCGGCGGAACTTCGAGGGGCACACGATCCACGATTTCCAATCCGTAGCCTGACAATCCAACGAATTTACGGGGATTATTCGTGATCAGACGGAGTTTATTGGCTCCCAGTGCGACCAGGATTTGAGCGCCTATCCCATAATCTCTCTGGTCCGCTTTAAAACCCAGTTTTTTATTGGCTTCGACTGTATCGGCTCCGTGGTCCTGGATAGCGTAGGCTTTAATCTTGTTGGTGAAACCTATGCCTCTCCCTTCATGGTTGAGCATGTAAAGGATGACTCCCTTCCCTTCCTTGTTGATCATTTTCATGGCTTGATGGAGCTGCTCTCCGCAATCGCATCGAATCGAGCCAAAAGTATCTCCGGTCAAACATTGAGAGTGAGCTCTGACAAGAGTGATTTCATCCTTTTTGATGTCTCCCTTAACCAAAGTCACATGGTGTTCTTTGTGGATAGTATCTTCAAAGATCATGATCTTGAAATCTCCAAATCTTGTGGGCAGGCTGGCTTCTTCTATCTTTTTCACTAATCGTTCGTGTTTCATCCGGTATTTGATGAGATCAGCGACAGTCAGAATCGGTATGTTGTGAGTCCGGCTGAATTCTTCGAGCTGGGGCATCCTGGCCATTGTGCCGTCTTCATCCATGATTTCGCAGATGACGCCCGCTTGCTTTAGACCCGCCATCCGGGCGATATCCACAGAGGCTTCTGTCTGGCCAGCCCTTTCTAGTACTCCTCCCCCCCTGGCTTCAAGAGGAAAAACATGTCCCGGTCGAGTCAGGTCAGAGGGCTGTGTCTTGGGATCGATGGCCACGAGTATAGTCTGAGCCCGGTCATGGGCTGATATTCCAGTTGTCACTCCATCTCTGGCGTCTATAGAGACAGTGAAGGCTGTTTGGTAGGGAGCCGTGTTATCTCGAACCATTAGAGGCAGATGGAGTTCTTTAAGCCTCTCTTTGGGCAAGGGCATACAGATGAGACCCCGGCCGTGCTTGGTCATAAAATTGATGATTTCAGGGGTGGCTTTTTCAGCCGCAACCATGAGGTCGCCTTCATTCTCCCGGTCTTCGTCATCAACGATGATGATGAGTTTCCCTGCTTTAACGGCCTTTATCGCCTGTTCGACTGTCGCTGTTTTGGTTTTTTTCATTCTTGATCCTCTGTTCTTTTGCTGTTTGCCTACTGTTTTTCTTTGGACAACCAATTATACACGTATTTTCCGATCAAGTCACACTCTATGTTGACAGCATCACCTCTTTTGAGGTCCCCCAGGTTGGAATTTTCTAATGTGATCGGTATCAGCTCCACTTCAAAACTAGAAGGACCTAAGTCAACGATGGTGAGGCTGACACCGTTCAGCGCGACCGAGCCCTGCGGGATGAAATAGGGACGGAGCTCTGAGGGATAGGAAACGGTCAGTCTTGTTCCTCTTTCTCTCTTCATAATTTTAAGCACCTTGCCTCGTGAGTCCACATGGCCTGTTATCAGATGACCGCTCAAAGGAGAGGACAGAGTGAGAGGCTGTTCGAGATTGAGTCTTTCGCCCGGCCGGAGAGACCCCAGAGTGGTTCTTTGGCGCGTTTCCGGGGAGAGGTTGAAAAAAGTTGTGTTTCTTTCTCTTTTGACTAGGCTGAGGCAGACGCCATTGACAGCGATGCTTTCACCGGTTTTCACTGGAGCAAAGCCAGGAGGGACTTCGACAGCGATTTCCTGTTTTCCTCGCCGATATCCTTTGAACTGCCCCAAATGATGAATGATTCCTGTGAACATTATAAATATCCTTCCACAATGATATCTTCACCCATTTGAAAGGAATGAGTTTTTTGCAATACCAATGAATCTTTGATGACGTCTGCGCCATTCCCTTGGAATAAAGTTGGAGCTGTCTTTCCGCCAATGAGTTTGGGAGAGAGGGTGACAAAAATTTTATCCGCCATTCTTCCCTCAAAAAAAGATGTCAGCAAGCGGCCTCCCCCTTCAACCAGGACACTCGATATCTCGTGTTGGCCCAGCCAGGAGAGGACCTTTTTGACCTCCACCCGGCGGGTTGAAAGAGGAATCACTTCGATCCCTTTTCTGCGCAAAGCATCGGCTTTCTTTGGAGAGGCTTCTTTAAGTGAAAAAACCAGTATTTTTCCTTGGGAAAGGGTGGAGAGTATCCTTGATTGAAGAGGAAAACGAAGATGAGAATCGAGAATAATCCGCGTCAACTGTTTCCTTCTCCAGTTGGAATGACGGACAGTTAGCAAAGGATCATCTTTGATGAGCGTATTCACTCCGACCATGAGCGCATCAAACTCTCCTCTCAGGAGATGGAAGTATTTCCGTGTTTCTGGGGATGATATCCATTGAGATGAGAATTTTTTTGTGGCTATTTTTCCATCGAGACTGACAGCGGCCTTGGCCGCTACAAATGGGATTTTTTTTGTGATGTATTTGATATAATTTTCATTCAGACGCCTGTTTTTCTCCTGAAGAAGGCCCAGCGAGATCTCTATTCCGGCTTCTTTTAATTTTTTGATGCCCTTTTTTGAAACGAGAGGATTGGGGTCGAAATCCGAGATAACGGCTCTTCCTATTCGGGCCTGAAGGAGGGCTTCCACGCATGGAGGCGTCTTTCCCCAATGAACGCACGGCTCAAGATTGATGTATATCGTGCTGTTTCGGGCCAGAGAACCCGCTTTTTGGAGAGCGATGACTTCGGCATGGGGCTTTCCAGGTCTTTCATGGTAACTATCGCCGACAATGATATCTTTTTTGACTATAACGGCTCCGACATAGGGATTTGGGCTGGCCCATCCGATGGCTTTTTCGGCTAATCCATATGCCATCTGGAGGTAGAAGAAATCTTTGAGGTTTTTCATGAAAGAAGGGCCTTGGCAAATTCTTGAGGAGCGAAAGGGAGCATATCTTTCTCCTCCTCTCCGATGCCTATGAACTTGACGGGGAGCTTTAGTTCGTCAACGATACTGATAATGCTTCCCCCTTTGGCCGTTCCATCCAGTTTGGACAGGAAAATTCCGGTTAAGCCAGAAAATTTCAGAAATTCTTTGGCCTGAATCAGTGCATTCTGTCCGATGCTGGCGTCAAGAACGAGGAGAATCTCGTGAGGGGCTCTTTCAATCTGTTTCGAGATGACGCGCTTAATCTTTTCTAGCTCATTCATTAAATTGGTGTTAGTATGGATCCTGCCGGCTGTATCGACCAGAAGAAATTGGTAAGAATGGGCCTTGAATGAGTGTATGGCGTCATAAATCACTGAAGCCGGATCTGCCCCATACTGGCCTTTTATGACAGGAATATTCAGTTTCTTTCCCCATAAAACAAGCTGCTCCTGGGCGGCGGCTCTGAAAGTATCCGCGGCCACCATCAAGATGCTTTTCCCTTTCTGTTTGAATTGGTAAGCTAGCTTCGCCAGAGATGTTGTCTTTCCGCCTCCGTTGACTCCGACCATCATGATGACTGTCTGAGAGAGGTCAACGCTGAATCTGGTGGGAAACTGAGAAAGCATCTTGACGATTTCATCTTCCAGAATTTTTTTTGTGGTCTGGAAGGAGTCGTTTTTTTTGCTTCTTTCTCTTATCGCATTAATAATTTTTTCAGTGGACGGCAATCCAACATCCGCCAGAATCATAGATTCAGCCAGTTCATCCAGAGTTTCTTCCAGACTTTTGCTGCTGCGAAGAAGCTCTTCGAATCTTCCCTTAAATGTCTTCCGTGTTTCAGTGAGTTTCTCTTTGAGGCTTCCGAACATGGCACAATCATTATATTTTTCGAGTTTTACAAAGTCAATTTGGTCAATGGGGATCAGTCAATTAGGGTCAGGATTCGACATTCCTCTTTTTTAGTTAGGAAGATTATGTTAAATTTAAAATGTCAATGAATGATACAGTTTGGGTCTACAATCCTTCCCAAGTGGAGGCTAAAGCGCTTTCCCAGGAACTTGGGATTCCCTTAGAAATAGCGCAGATATTGATCAATCGGGATATCAAAGATGCCCATGTGGCTCACCAGTTTCTCTACGGGAAATTGGACAGCCTTCATGATCCTTATTTGATGAAAGGCATGAAAGAGGCTGTGGAAAGAGTGAAACTGGCCATCTCCAATGGAGATAAGATTATCATTTTTGGTGATTATGATGTGGATGGGATTCTCTCTGTTGTGCTCCTCACCCAAGCCCTTGAGTCCTTAGGCGCAGAGGTCGATTATTTCATTCCAGATAGGTTGAAATATGGGTACGGTATCAAGGAGGAATTTATCGAGATTGTCCGGCAGAGAAACGCGCAGTTAGTGATTAGCGTTGATTGTGGGATAAAAGCCATATTATTCGCCAAGAAAGCGAAAGAAGAAGGGATTGATGTGATCATAACAGACCATCATCTTCCTGGAGATTCTCTGCCGGATGTGAAGGCCATTCTCAATCCTGTGCTTCTGGATTCCGGATATCCTGATAAAAAGTTGGCCGGAATCGGAGTCGTTTTTAAGCTTATCCAGGCTCTGTTCGAGGACGAAGAGCGATCAGCATGTGAGGCTCCTTTCATGAATTTGGTTTCCATAGGAACTGTAGCCGACGTTGCAGAATTGAGGGGAGAAAACAGGCTTTTTGTTAAGTTTGGGCTTGAAACAATGGATGAAGTTTCGAACATCGGCTTATCAAGCCTTCTGGATGTCTGTGGACTGAAAGGGCGAAAAGTGTCGGTTGGAGGTGTGGGTTTCAGGATCGGACCGAGGATTAATGCAGCGGGAAGGTTGGGGGAGACAGATCTGGCCGTGCGACTTTTTTTTACGGATTCGCTTGAAGAGTCGATGGAACTGGCATCTCATCTGGATAACTTGAATTCCAAAAGACAGAAGATTCAGGAAAGGACGTATATCCAAGCTCTAGACACGATTCGAAGGAAAGCTCTGGATAAACGCTACAGATTTCTGATTCTGGGTTGTGAGGAGTGGCATCGAGGAGTCATCGGTATAGTGGCTTCGAAGCTGAAGGATTCCTTTCACAGACCCGTTATCCTTTTTACCTATGAAGATGGGAAGGCCTGCGGTTCTGGAAGAAGCATCAGTGGATTGCCGATTATTGAATGCATGGATGAATGTAAGGATCTGTTCTTGAATTACGGAGGACACAGCATGGCAGTTGGCTGCGTCCTTCCCCAGGAAAATATGAAGCTTTTTAAAGAATCAATCAATGTCATTGCCAGCGAGAGAATATCCGAGGAGGATTTGAAAAGAAAGGTGGTTATAGATTCAAGATTGGAATTTCCGGATATAAACTCCAGTTTCCTCGAAAAATATTCCCTTCTTTCTCCATTCGGAGTTGGAAATCCCAGGCCTATTTTTTTCACTGAAGGCGCAGAAGTTGCAGACGATCCAAAAAAAATCAAGCGAAAGCACAGCAAACTCTTACTGAAACAAAAAAAGAAGTTTTTTGAAGCCCTAGGATGGGATAGGGTCGATTGGGCTCAAGACCTCCAGAGGGGGGATAAAATCGATGTGGCCTACTCCTTCCAGTTTTCTGAGTATCTCGGAGAAACGAAACTCAGCCTTTCTATCGAAGACATAAAACAGCAATAATCGACTCAAGAAGAGAAAAATGAGTTTTGTAAAAACCATGAGGATCACGGTGGCCGTCTTACTTGGGCTTGTTATGGTTTCAATCGTGGGATATTTCTTGATTCGCTTACAGAGACAGGACCGAGTGCCTGTGAAGACTGATGAGGTGAATCAACAGAAAATTGAGAAAAGAGAGAAGCCCGATCATTCTGAATTTAAAGGGAATGAGAAGATCCTCAATGTGAAAGCAGATGAACAATTTATTGGGGAAGATGACAATTATCACGCAGAGGGAAGCGTGGAAATAACCTTTTTTAAAGAAAGAGATGGTCAGGATGTTTTCCTCTATGGAGGTAAAGTCATCTATGACAAGGATTTGACTTGGTTTGAATCAACGGATCAGGCTAAAGCGATATTCAAAGATTTAGTGGTTGAATCCAGCCTGTTGAATTTTGACAATAAAAAAGAAATTTGCACAACGAATGAAGGAGTCCGTTTCACTTCAAGGAGACTCACAGGGTCTGCCCAGAATATGGACTACTGGATGGACCAGAAAAAATTGAGGCTAGAGGGAGAAGTCAAGCTTCAGATAGAGCCAAAAAATAAAGATTCATCTCTCCTCAATGTGAGAGGGAAGAGACTTAATTATGATGAGATAAGTCAGCAGGGAAAAATAGAAGGAGATGTGCAACTTTTTTATGGTGAAAGTCGGGCTTCCGCTGAAATCATGGAATTTGAATTGTATCCGGATGGAGAACAGATAAAAACTCTGATTTTAAAGAAAAATGCTTGGGCGTCACTTGAGAAAGAAGGAGAAGAAGAAAGTCATTCTTCCCAGGGGCAATCGCTTCTCTTTGCCCGGAGCATGAGGCGGGAGATTGAAGGAAAAGAAATAAGATTGAGATTTTTTCAAGAAATCTCAGGGCTCCAGGAAGTTGAAGCCATAGGAAAAAGTTCCTTTAAGTTTATTTCTTCACCCAGAGAATTTACTCGGGTTCTGGCGGAAACCTCTCAATTTACATTCAACGAAGAAGGAGAATTAACAGAGTTTCACGCCGTGAAGAATGCCCGGATTGTGAAACAGGCAGAAGATCCCGATGAGACCCGGATGATTGAAGGAGATAGCCTCATGAAGAAGAAAGATTCTGATCTTCTTCATGTTAAAGGAAGAGGGCGGTATGGCGCCATGATAAGCTCCCAGGGAAGCGATATCTTTGCCGGAGAAATGACTATTTCTCTCGATACGAATGATTTAGAGGTGGAAGACGGAGTCAAGGTTATTTTGAAGTCGAAACCAGAAGGAAACAGGCCCATCGGAATTTTTTCAAAGGACCTTCCTGTGTTCGTCCAAGCCAAAGAGATGAGATATTTTGCCGAACAAAAGCGTTTTCTTTTTAACGAGGACACAAGAGCCTGGCAGGAGAAAAAAGTACTGCAGAGCGAAGAAATTGAACTTTTTGATGAGACAGGAAAAATTATGTGTAAAGGCGGTGTCAAATCCACGATGCCTCACACAACAAAAGAAGGAAAAGAGGAAAAACTGAAAATATCATCTGAGAAAATGGCTTATTTTCCTGAGGAGAATCTTGTTGTCTATCAGGAGAAAAGCTCTTTAGCTGTAAGGGATGCGGTTCTTCGCGCTCAGTCCATTTCCGTTTATCTGAAAGAGGAGGATAAAGGCATACAAAAAATTGTCGGCCGAGAAAAAGTTGTCGTCACACAGGACCTGGGCGAAGCCTTTGGAGAAGAAGCCATTTTTGATCCAGAAAAAGAATCACTCGTTCTGCTAGGAAATCCGGTGTTTATTGACAAAGACAGGGGGAGAACAGAGGGGGACAAATTGACTTTTTACATGGCCGATGGTAGAATCCTCGTTGAAAATAAGGAAGGAGAAAGGTCACCAACTGTAATAAAACGTGATAGATGAAAGATTATTTAGAAGCGATAAAGCTGGAAAAGAGCTATCGGAAAAAGAAAGTATTGGACGGGGTTTCTCTCTATGTCAGCCAGGGAGAAATCGTGGGGCTCTTAGGGCCTAATGGCGCGGGGAAGACGACCACATTTTCTCTAATCCTCGGACTCATACCTCAAGATTCAGGTCAAGTTGTCCTTGATGGAGAGGACATCACAAGCTTTCCCATGTATATCAGAGCCAGAAAAGGCTTATGCCTTCTTCCCCAAGAGCCATCTGCATTCAGGAAATTGAGCGTGGAGGACAATCTTTTTTCAGTTGTCGAGGCGAGCCGGAATGAACATCCCAACAGGAGAGGCGATGTCCAGAGAATCATGGAAGAGTTCGGTCTTCAAGAGTTGGCCAAGGCCAGAGCGTATACGTTGTCTGGGGGAGAAAGAAGACGGTTGGAAATCGCTCGGGCCTTGCTGACAACCCCCCGGTTTATCCTTCTGGATGAGCCTTTTACGGGAATCGATCCTTTGACTATACTGGATTTGCAGGATATCATAATTTCCCTGAAGAACAGGGGTATTGGAATCCTTATAACGGACCACAGTGTCCGTGAAGCATTAAAAATTACGGATAGAGCGTACATCATAGATGGAGGAAGATTATTAAAAGAAGGAACTCCCGAGAAGATTGTGTATTCCGAAGAAGTGAGAAAGAGTTATTTAGGAGAAGACTTTAGCCTTTCTTGATTCAATGGATTAGGCTGAATGCGAGCAAACCCATGGTGCTGAAACAACGATTAGACCAACGGCAAGTTCAGAAATTGATACTCGCCCCCGCACTTCAGCAGGCGATCAAACTTCTTCCGCTGACTAATCTAGAGCTTATAGAGATAATCGACACCGAACTTTCTCAGAATCCCATGCTCGAATTTGAGGAAGAAACCATGGAAAAGACTCCTGAAGAGGGGTCGGAAGAGAAGGAAAAAGACAGCGCAGAACAGGAAAAAGAGCGAGAGTTGACGCAGGAAGATTTGGGTCCCGAGGAGCCCGCTGAATCTCCAGAAGGGATTGAAGACTCAGAATTTGAATCATACTTTCAAGAATATTTTGATGATGGATTTCGGTCTGTTTTCCGGGAAAAACAGGAATTGCCTTCTTTGGAGAATATTGTTTCAGAAAGCACCTCACTCTGGGATCATCTCAACTGGCAGGCGAATCTGACATTTTTCGATAAGAAGGATAAAGAGATTGCCCTTTATATTATCGGCAACATAAATGAAGATGGCTATTTGACGACTTCAGTGGAGGAGATTGCAAAAACGCACAAGACATCTGAGGAGAAAGTGAATGAGATCCGGGAAAGCATCAAAGGATTTGACCCGGTCAGCGTTGGAAGCTTGACTCTTCAAGAAGCTCTCTTAGCACAGATGGACTATTTTCAGGTGAAAGATGAAATCACTCGAACAATTGTGAATGAACACCTTCATCTTTTGGAACGGTCTGATTACTCCCAACTGGCCAAGATTATGAGAATCCCACTGTCATCTGTGAAATACCATATTGAGGTCATCAAAAACCTGGATCCTGCCCCCGGAAGAAAATACAGTCAGGAGAAAACGTCTTATGTTGTTCCTGATATAATCGTCTCCAAGGAAGATGATGAGCTCAAAATTACCTTGAATAACGAAGGCCTCCCCCGCTTAAGAATCAACAGCTACTACAGAAAACTATTGGCTCAAGCCTCAAAAGATAATCGTGACGCCTATCTGTTCTTGAAGGATAAGATGAAAAAAGCATTCTGGTTCTTGCGGAGTTTGGACCAGCGCGATCAGACGATTTTCAAAGTGGCGAAATACATCGTCGAGAAACAGGAGGATTTTATCGAAAAAGGGATTGAATATATCAAACCTTTGACTTTGATCGAACTGGCTCAAGAGATCGGCGTCCATGAATCGACAGTCGGTCGGGTCGTCGCTAATAAACACATGATGACTCCTCGGGGCGTATTTTCCCTCAAATATTTTTTCCATAAATCTCTTTCAGGAGATTATGGAGAAGAAATTTCTTCATTAAGGATTAAAGAGAGGATTAAAAAAATCGTGGATAGTGAGGACAAGGAACATCCTTTGAGTGACATTGAAATCGGTGAACTGCTGGCCAGAGAGAACTTCCGGGTCGCGCGGCGGACTGTGACTAAATACAGGAAGCAACTTGAAATTTCACCTTCACACATAAGAAAGAGAAAATTCAAGATGGAGGAAGCTTGATGAGTATTAATTTTACGGCTCGACATACACAAATAACTCCTGGAATTGAGGAATATTGCGATAAAAGAGTTCAGTCTTTAGAGAAAATTTTAGGACAGAAAATTTCGGCAGATCTTATCCTTTCTGTCGAAAAATATAGACATAAAGTTGAGATCAACGTAAAGATCAAGAGAGCCCTTTTGAATGCAGTGGAAGAGACTAATGATATGATGAGTTCCCTTGGCTTGGCTTTTGATAACATCGAGAAAAGGATCAAGAAGGAAAGGGAGAAACTCAGGGAAAGGAAAAGAAGAAAAATCAGAGAGAAGGAGGTTTTGTCTCCTCCTGTTGAGACAGAAGAGTCGCAGAGAAGAGTCATAAGAAGCCGCGATTATTCTTTAAAGCCCATGTCCATTGAAGAGGCTTTTCTTCAATTTGATTTAGAAAATAAAGAAGTTTTTCTATTTAGAAAACTGGGAAGTGAAAAATGGGCGGCTATTTACCGCAGGAAGGATGGGAATTACGGTTTAGTGGAACCTGAATGAGTTTGTTTAAACGAGAAAGACGATGAAACTCCATAATTTATTGATAAGAGATATGATTATTGAAGAGCTGGATTCTCAGGACCGGGAAGGGGTTCTCAAAGAAATGGTCAACTTCTTGAAGAAAATGAAAAAAGTGAGCAAGGAAAAGGAGCTGTATGAAAAACTTCTCCAGAGAGAAGAATTAGGAAGCACGGCCATTGGAGACGGTGTGGCGATTCCCCACTGTAAAATGAAAGGGGTGAAGAATCCTATTATTTTGCTGGCCGTTTCGAAGAAAAACGTTGATTTTCAATCGTTGGATGGAAAGCCCTCCAATATTTTTTTTCTGGTCGTATCTTCTCCTGATAACCCTAGCTTGAACCTCCAGATTTTAGCCTCTATTGCAAGTCTTGTTCGCAAGTCCAGCTCTCTTCTGAAAAAAATTATGAATGCGGGAAATACCAGCGCAGTACTGGAAATTATACGAGAAGAAGAAGAGAAATTAAGTGAATAATGACAAAGAGCGGTCGCTCGAAGTCAAAGATTTTTTTCAGAAAACAAAGGATCCTCTGAAGCTCATCCCGGTATCAGGAAAAGTAGGATTTTCTAGAAAAACAGCCCTGTCTCACCAAAAAGAGGGTCGCCTGCCCATCCAAGTTTGGGGAAAGAAAGACTTCAACACTCTAAAAAGCCTCTCTTCCCTTGAAAGAAAGAAACTCACCCAGCGGAAATTAAGAGAGGAACCATTCTGTGTCATCCAGGCAGATGGGCTCCGTTTTTTCCCTGAAGTTGTCGAAGAGGCCAAAACAAGTAAATTACCGCTTTTCACGACTGAACTTTCACAAAAAAAGTGTCGAGAAGGATTGAAGAATTTTTTTTTAAGTCTCTCCTCTCAACAAATCAAGATTTCAGCGGGATTACTCCAGATCTTTGGCTTGGGCGTTCTGATCATGGGGGACAGCGGTATTGGAAAGAGCGAAAGTGCGTTGGAGCTCGTTTCCAGAGGATACCGCTTTGTGTGCGATGATGTTGTCCTTCTCCAGAAAAAAGCAAACGATAAATTAGTCGGGTCGGCCCCGTCGATCACGCGCAATTTTATGGAAATAAGAGGACTCGGGATTATCAATATCAAAGAGATTTTTGGGCCTAAATCCGTGTTGAAGCAGTCTAGGGTTGACTTAGTCATCCGGTTAACTAAATACCTGAAAAAAGGAAAGGAGTCTGACCGCTTGGGTCTCAAATTTCCAGAGGATTACGTAATACTCGGAATGAAAATCCCCCAGATCAATATTCCCGTGGCCCCGGGTCGAAATATTGCGACTTTGATAGAAGTTGCCTGCAAAGTCCATGTTTTGAGAGATAAGGGTTATTTTGCGCCTCAGGATATTGTCAAGAAACTCGATCGTGTTCTTTCGACTCGTTGAGTATGAGAAAGAAAAATAGTTTGAAAAGTGAGAAATTTCTGATTATCACTGGATTATCCGGTTCTGGCAAGACTGTTGTCAGCCGGTTCCTTGAAGATTTAGGCTATTACTGTATAGACAACCTCCCTACCAAGCTTATTCCCAGATTTATTGAACTCTGGAAGAGGAAAGAAGTTGAAATAGAGAAGGTGGCCCTGGTGATTGATATCAGGGAAGCCGGGTTTGAGACCGAGTTTCTTAAGGTTTTAAGTCAAATCAGGAAGGAGGTCACTCCACGTTTGATTTTTCTCGAAGCCTCTGACGAGACCTTGCTCAAGAGATACAGCGAGAGCCGGCGACCTCATCCTCTCAAGAGTAAGAAATCTATTCTGGAGAGTATTCAATTAGAGAGGGATAGACTGGCTGAGGTGAAGAGATTAGCGGATGAGGTTATTGATACCTCCGAAACGGACATCACTCAACTCAAGGAACAGTTGACCTTGAGGTTTCCAAAGAAAAAGACTGAAAAGATGCAGGTCCGGGTTGTCAGTTTCGGCTATAAATACGGTGTTCCTTTAGAGTCAGATCTGCTGTTTGATACGAGATTTTTGCTCAATCCGTTTTATGTGGATGAGTTACGGGATAAAACAGGAAAAGACATCAAAGTGAAGGAGTATGTTCTTAGAGAGAAAGAGACAAAGAAATATCTTCAAGAATTAAAGAGATTTGTGGATTATTTGCTTCCGAGATTCGTTAATGAGGGGAAGAGCCTCCTGACAATTTCTGCCGGATGCACAGGGGGAAAGCACAGGTCTGTTATAATTGCTGAGGAGTTAAAGAATCACCTCAAGAAAAAAGATTTTTCTGTCCGGATCTATCATCGCGACCTGTATAAATAACAATTGGGGACGTTCCCTAAGGTGCCACCTTAGCTTATTTATTCCTTTATTTTAACTTGTCATTTAGAAAGACAATGCATTGGAGATAGGCTAGGTAGGCTAAGGTGCCACCTTAGGGAACGTCCCCAATTTTGATGCCGTTAAGAAAAGGAGAAGAAAAAAGGTGCCTGTCCACTTTTCTCTTTTATTTGCATGAAAAAAGCTTAAGATTCAAAGTGTTAAATGGTAAAATACGTAGGGCAGTAGTTTTGGAGTTGATTCGCTGAAGAAAAGGAACTGTATACGGTTTAAAGGAAAGAGATAATGATCGGAGGACTCATCGTATCCCACGGGAAATTAGCCGAAGAACTACTGAATGCCCTGACCATTATCATCGGGGAGGCCGTTAACATAGAAGCCATTTCGATCGGTTGGTATGATGATGTGGAGGAATCGAAAAAGAAGATCAGTCAGAGCTTAAAGAATATCGACCAGAAAAATGGAGTCGTGATTTTTACAGATATGTTTGGAGGCACGGCTTCTAATCTGAGTTTCTCCTTTTTAAAGGATGACCAAGTCGAGATTATTACAGGTGTCAATCTCCCTATGCTGATTAAGTTTGTCTCTCTTCAGAGAAGCAATAATTTAAAAGAAGTGGCAAAGAAGGTCTATGAACAGGGCAGAAAAAACATCCACCTTGCTAGCGCTCTGTTAAGCTCCAAGCACTAATCGCACCAATTCCATGCTTGAGAGAAGAGTCACAATCAAGAATAAGCTGGGCATGCACGCAAGAGCTGCGGTTAAATTTGTCAACATGGCTAACCGGTTTAGTTCCACTGTCAGGATTGAGAAGAATGGAAGCGAAATTGATGGGAAGAGTATCTTGGGAATCCTGACTTTAGCGGCTGTTCAGGGAACTGAGATCATCATAAAGGTATCCGGAAAAGATGAAGATAGGGCGCTCAGAGCCCTTGTTGAACTCATAGATAGTAAATTTCTAGAGAAAGAGTAGTATTTGATGGAATATTTTAGACTCAGAGGAATCGGAGTTTCTCCCGGAATTGCTATAGGGGAAGTTTTGCTCACGGAAAGAGTCATTTTTACAGAACGCAAGGAAAGCATAACCGAACAGCAGGTTGAACAGGAACTGGAGAGACTGAACAAGGCGAGGGAGAGGACAAAATCTCAGCTGACACGAATTAAAGAACAGATCAAGAAGAAATTGGGAGATGAACATTCCTTTATCCTGGAGGCGCATCTGCTCATGCTCGAAGATAAATCGATGCGTTCCGGACTTGAAAGAATCATCAGAGAAGACAATTGTAGAGCCGAATGGGCTCTTTCCCGTATTCATGAAAAATACAAACGGCTTTTTGAATCCATCAGTGATGAATACTTCAGACAGAGAGAATCAGATATAACAGATGTGCTCACAAAAATTTACAGAAATCTTGAGAGCCCTGATAAAAAGAAAAAGGATGATGGCAGAGAAAAAATATTGGTGGCTCATGACCTCCTCCCTTCGGAAGCGGCCTTAAAATTGAGTAGGGGAAATATCTTGGCTGTGGCTATTGATATGGGGGGACAGACATCCCACACAGCTATTCTAGCTCGCTCCTTAAACATACCCGCAGTGCTTGCTCTGCGCAATATTTCTCAGAGAGTCAAAAATGGAGATTACATCATCGTCGACGGAACAGATGGGGAGGTTATTGTCAATCCTCCTCTTGCAATCAGGAAGGAATTCTTCGATAAAAAGGAAAAATATGACGATTACCGGAAGGAGCTCAAGAAAACTGCAAAATTGAAGTCTACGACCTTGGATAACTTCCGGTTTTGTCCTTTGGCCAATATTGAGCTTCCTGAAGAGGTGAATCCTGCGATTTCTCTCGGTGCTGAGGGAGTCGGTCTGTTCCGGTCTGAATTTATCTATCTCCAGAGTAGCACTCTTCCTTCAGAAGAAGACCACTATTCGATCTATTCTCAGATTGCAAAAAAAGCCTCTCCTTACCCAGTTTACATACGAACCATCGATATTGGAGGAGAAAAGAGCTTGCCCCAGTTGAAGATAGAGAAGGAGCCAAATCCCGCTCTCGGTTTGAGAGCTATCCGGTTTTCATTGCGCGATAAAGACCTTTTCAAAACTCAGCTCAGAGCTATATTGAAGGCGAGCGCTCTTGGAAACGTCCGCATTCTCATCCCCATGGTGACGGAAATCGAAGAAGTCGTGGAAATCAAGATAATTCTAGAAGAAGTCAAGGAGGAACTCAGACTAAAGCGCCATAAGTTTAATGAAAATATTCCCTTAGGAGTGATGATAGAAGTGCCTGCGGCGGCAGCGATGACAGACCTGCTGGTGAAGGAAGTGGATTATCTCAGCATAGGAACCAATGATTTGATTCAGTATTACTTGGCAGTCGACCGTTCCAATGAGTTTGTCTCCTATTTATATAAGCCTCTCCATCCTGCGATTCTGAGGTTGGTTAAATTTATTATTGAGACTGCCCAGAGGACAGGGAAGGATGTGGCTGTCTGTGGTGAGATGGCTGCTGATCCACTCGCAGCTATTGCCTTGCTCGGGTTTGGGTTGAAGAATTTCAGCATGAACCCGATTTTTATCCCAAAAATTAAAAAAGCATTGCGTTCAGTCGAGTTTAGAACAGTGAAAAAAGTTGTCCGAGAAGCGATGGCTTTAAAGACAGCTCAAGAGATCGAAGAGTATATCATCGAGAAAATACTGGTTAAACATCCAAATGCGTTCCTGACGGGAAAAGTCATTTAGATTTTTTCATTCTTTTCTTTAGTCCCCAGGGGAAGCCATAGATTTCATCCCCCTTTGTCAATCATCTTTATTTCTGTCGGGATTGCAAGAATGGCGATCACCTGAGAAATCGGAGGCTCTTTCGTCGCATGGATTCTTGGAATTCTTGGAGAGAAGCCTTCCTCATTTCGAAACAGTGAGAAGACGTCAGGTTCAGTTTTGAATGAATGGTTTGAGGATCGGGTCGGTGGGTTTTTCCACTTGGATTTCGGTGTTCTAGACTTTAACTGAACACCGATAAATCAGTGCGGGATGAAGAGTCAATCATCCAAAGCTGCTATCTGGTTCGGTTGTCTTGATTTCGAATTCAGTCAGGCGGTTGATTAATTTTCTGTCCCGATAATATTTCTTGACTTCAGCAGCCTTTTTTTTCTCGAACACCCCTATTAATCTCTTGTACCCTGATTCATCATAGAAATAGAGAGCACTTTTAATTTTAGCTCTTTTTAGCGCTTCGTCAATTTGCCTTTGAAGGTTGGCATCCTGAACGGTTTGCATTTTATTTCTCCCGCATTTAAATATGCAAAAAACGTGCCAATATTATGGAAAAAATTAGAGTTTCCCTATCAATTCTCTAGCTTGAATCATTTGATTTTATGTAAATATTTTTTGCAGATGTAAATATTTTTTTCACTATTCGTTTTGTTTTGGCAGCCTGACGCTGTTTATTTATTTCTTTGCATCCCTGAAGAAGTGTTGTTATCATGAGCAAGAACCCCTGAGAAGACGATAAACTCATTCTTCAGGAACAGGCTATGAGGGATGCCCTAGAAATCATTACTTCAGGAATTAGAGATTCCAAGTATGTGGTGGCTTTTACGGGATCAGGAATTTCTGTAGAGTGTGGGATTCCAACCTACCGGGGGACTGATGGATTGTGGAAAAAATATGACCCCAGTTTATACGCGAACATAGGCTATTTCCTTCAAGATCCATCTTATTATTGGAATTTCTTTCGGGAAGTTCGCTATCCCCTGCTCAAGAAAGCAAAGCCTGGGAAAGGACATCAGGCTCTGGCTAAAATGGAGGCTGAAGGAAAGTTGAGAACTGTCATTACTCAGAATATTGATGGGCTTCATCAAGAAGCGGGCTCTAATTCTGTCATCGAACTGCATGGAACGACAAAGGTCATTTTTTGCATGAATTGTTCACATGAGTATTCCATGGAAGATGCCTATACTCTTCTGAAGGATAGATGTCCTCCCCTCTGTTCCCAATGTCAAGGAAACCTCAGGCCGGCAGTTGTCTTTTTTGGTGAAGCTCTGGATCCTCAGGTTCTCCGGGCTGCTTTTCAAGAAACAGAGAGATGTGATTTCCTCCTTGTCGTGGGAAGTTCTTTAGTTGTTCATCCTGCCGCTGAGATTCCAGTGGTAGCGAAACAAAAAGAGGCCTTCTTGGCTATAATAAATAAAGAGAGAACGGCGCTGGACCATCTCGCGGATGCAGTGATTCATGAAGAAGCGGGCAGGGTTCTTCCTCAGATAGTCCAGAACTTAAAAAAGTAATTTAAGTTTAAGGGGACGTTCCCCAAAGGTGCCACCCTTTCACATTTATATTTCAATAATTGAAGAAAGGGTGGCACCTTGGGGAACGTCCCCAGTTTACTTTGGGGAACGTCCCCAGTTTACTAGTTTACCAAAGCCTACCTCGCCCATCTCTAATGCATTATCTTTTTAAAAAGACAAGTCAAAATAGAGGAATGAATGAGCTAAGGTGGTACCTTGGGGAACGTCCCCGTTATGATCTTCCATAGTCATCACGAAGGCGAACAATGTCTGATTCATCAGAATTACCAAGCCAAATCTCCATCACTCGAGCCTTTTCCGGACCGATACATCGGAGACGATGAGGAGTTTTTCGGGAGATAAAAATTTCTTCATTTTTTTCCGGTTGCCAGACTCTCTCTCCGGCTGTCACCTCTAAGCCTTTATCCAGCACAACCCAGAATTCACTGCGGTGTTGGTGATACTGAAGAGAAAAGGCTTCTCCGGGATTCACCGTAATGATCTTAATACTGTTCGCCTGTTTATGAGGGAAAGATCGATATTTTCCCCAGGGTCGGATATCTTCTTTAATTTCTTTGTTGAAATTGTTAAAATCTTTGTTTTTTTCTAAAGCCATGGGTGCTCCTCATCTTGGATAGATTCATGGTCATCTTCCTGTTCTTCGCAGGAGTCCGTTGTGACTCTTATTTCTTGGACAAAACCTTCATCAACCCCTGTATTCCCCGACGCTCTCCCTCAAGTCGGATGATGGTTGCGGAGTCGCGCCTAAAAGGAATAGGCGCTGCTTGATGGATGGCTGAGCTATTGAGCAATCCATCCAGAGAAATATATGATTAATTTTTAAGCAGATGATATTAAAAAGGAACTTCGTCTTCGTCTTCCCACTCTTTATCTGAAGAAGGAGCGTCCTCTTCCGGAGGCTCAGAGGGAGTCTCAGAGGGAGCGGATTCTGGTTCTTCACGCGGTCTTTCTTCAAATTCTCCTTTCTTACCGAGAAGAATGATATTTTGGGCTTCGATTTCAGTTGTCGATCTTTTGTTCCCCTCCCTGTCTTGCCATGTTCGAGTTCTCAGTTTCCCCTCCAGGTATATTTGCTTCCCCTGGTTCAAGTATTTCTCACAGAATTCAGCCAGTTTTCCCCATGTCACGATGCGGTGCCACTCAGCGCGGATATCAGATTCATTTGTGCTCGGATTAAAGTAACGTTCATTCGTGGCCAGGGAGAATTTTGCCACAGCCCTTTCAGTCTGAGGGAGGTACCTCAGCTCAGGATTTTGGCCGAGGCGGCCGATCAGGATGACTTTATTGAGGCTGTTAATATCACGCATTTTCTAACTTCAACTCCTTGATTTTTTGTTGTGCGATTTTTGTTTCTTCTTCAAGAGGAAATTTACTCACCAGAATCTTGAACACTGACAACGCTTCCTCTTTCTTGTCGAGTTCGACAAGACGGAGTCCCTTTTTGAGATAAGCCGCGGGTATTTTATCTCCCCGGGGATAATTCAGAATCAGTTCGTTAAACTGCTCGATGGCTTCTTCATATTTTTTCTGGCTGAAGTGACATTCTCCAATCCAGTAGAGAGAGTCGTCAACCAGAGGGCTTTCAGGGAATTGTTCTATGTACATCTTGAATCCGTCTACAGCCAATTCAAAATTTCCGTTTCTGTAGTCAGAGTAAGCCATGTTGAA
>CAYFVQ010000094.1:0-1619 GCA_964346585.1 uncultured Eubacteriales bacterium
GAGGAAAAATTTTTAATGTTCAAATGCGGCTCTAAGCTGCCTTTTTCATTGATTTTTATCATCCAATGTAATATAGGATAAGGTTTAGGGGAATGCCGATGGACATTGAAATCAGAGAAGTTAAAACACGCAGGGATTTAAAAACGTTTATTTATCTCCCGGAGAAGATTCACGCGAATCATACCAATTGGGTGCATCCTATCTACATGGACGAATGGAATTACTTTAACCCGAAGAAGAACGAAGCCTTTTCTTATTGCGACACGATTATACTGCTCGCTTTTCGCGGGGAAGAAGTTGTCGGCCGGATCATGGGAATCATTAATTCTCGTTATAATGAGCACAAAAACGAGAAAACGGTCCGGTTTGGCTATCTGGAAACCTGGGAAGATGAAAAGGTCATTCACGCTCTTTTGAATCACGTCGAAGATTGGGCGAGAAACAAAGGAATGACAAAAATAGTTGGGCCCTATGGATTTTCAGACCAGGATCCGGAGGGATTTTTGATTGAGGGATTCGAGCATCGAGCCACCATAGCCACATATTATAATTTCGAGTGGATGCCTTCGATGATAGAGAAAAAGGGATACACCAAAGATGTGGATTACTTTGTCTACAAGCTAGATGTGCCAAAGGAAGTTCCGGAATTCTATAAGAGGATTTATGAAAGAGCCAAGAAGAGGGGAAATTTCGAGCTTCTCGAATTCAAGAAGAAAAAAAAGATAAAACCCTGGATCGTCCCGATTCTCAGCTTGATGAATGAATGTTATCTGGCAGGCAACATTTATGGATACACTCCATTGAGCGAAAAAGAGATGAAGAACCTGGCCGCACGATACTTGCCCGTTCTCGACCCGAGGTTTGTGAAGGCCGTTTTAATAGAAGGCGAGGTGGCCTCCTTTGTTGTGGGTATCCCTGATATGACCGAAGGTATCCAGAAAGCCAGGGGCCGCCTTCTTCCTTTCGGCTTCCTCAAGGTTCTGCGAGCAGCGAAGAAAACCACGCAGCTCGACCTACTCCTCGGTGCTATCAAAGAAAAATATCGCGGTCGGGGCTTGGATGCGATCATGGGGATCAAGATGGTAATTTCAGCACAGGAAGCGGGCATGGAGATTATGGACACGCATCATGAGATGGAAGAAAACGTGCGGGTCAGGGCGGAAATGGAGAGGATGGGCGGAAAGTTATATAAGAAATATCGCGTCTATAAGAAAAAGCTTTAAAATGGGGTGCGAAAGGAGTCGCGTCCCTACATTTAACATTTCCACAGATAAGAGTTGAGAGAAACGCTCTGTTTTCTCGATTCCCATCCTGAGTTGGCTTAATAGTTATAAAAATTAATCCCAGCATGCAAATAGTCTTTCATTGAATCCGGAAACAGAAGAATTGTCCCTTTAATATTTCTAAAGAAATGTCGAATGTTGAGATGCAATCCTTAGCTATTTGGCCTCGGCCCAGTTCACTCCCCATTCGAGGTGAACCTTCAGAGGAACTTTGAGTGTGAAGACATTTTCCATTTTTTCCCGAACAAGGGATTCCAGTGTTTCTTTTTCCTTATCAGGCACTTCAAAGACCAGCTCGTCATGGACTTGAAGGATCATCTTTGACTTCAAGTTTCG
>CAYFVQ010000095.1:0-14542 GCA_964346585.1 uncultured Eubacteriales bacterium
TATAATTTAAAAAAAGTTTTATAACTTTAAAGATATTTATTAGTATAATAACAAGCACCTCAACCCAATTGAAAAAAGGGTGAACATAGGTTAAAGGAGAAAGGAAATGGCAAAGACAACAAAAATCCTGGGCGTCTTCTCTCTAGCTATACTATTGCTCCTTGGTCTATCCTTCTGCAAAAAAAAGGGATCACGCGGCCATGAGGAATTCGATGGGACCCTGATCGTAGCCAATAATTCTGATTTTGTAGTGGTGGTCGAAATCGATGGGACTGTTCAAAAATCAGACCTAGCCCCGAATTCGACCTGGTCGACTTTACTGTTCCAAGGACCCCATACCGTTAAAGTCCGACACACCGATGGAACCGGAGAAAGAGTCTATCAAATTGACATCATCTCTGGAGCAACGACCACGATTCAGTATCCCTAATTCATTTTTCTTTTTCGTCCAGCGCCATCCAACTTTTTCAGTTTAATTCACATTTTTCCCTCTTATAAAAGCACTTTTCCCTCTCTTCAGCCTCCTTGAATTCAAGGTCAAAACAGCCTATAATTGTTATTGAACATTACAGAAATGAAAAAAAAACTCTTAACCTTTCTCATCTTATTTTACCTCTTTTTATCTCTTAGCCTCATATCCTCAAAAAAATCTATAAAAGAACTCCCCCCCCATTTTCGAAATTGGCTTGAGGAAGAGGCCGTTTATATCATAACCGATAAAGAAAAAGATATTTTCCTCCAACTCGAGACAGACAGGGAGAGAACACTCTTCATCGAAGCTTTTTGGAAAATGCGCGACCCTACACCAGGGACTCCAGAGAATGAATTCAGGGAAGAGCATTACAAAAGAATTGCCTACGCAAATAAATTCCTGGGGAGAGAGACCACCAGACCAGGTTGGAGTACCGATAGGGGCAGGATCTACATCATCTTGGGCCCTCCGATTTCCATAGACAGGCTTCCAGAAAGAAAAGGAATTCAGCCCTCACAAATATGGTATTATCACGGAAATCCTGATTATGGATTCCCGACTGCCTTCAATCTCGTTTTTTATAAAAGGGGAGGGATAGGAGAATATCGCCTTTACAGCCCGGTCCAGGACGGCCCCATAGCGTTATTGAGAGATACCATGGTTTTCGAGAAGGGTGGCAGGAGTTATCATCTGAACCCCACGGATTACGGGAGAATCTATGAGGAACTGCTGAGTTTGGCTCCTGCTCTGGCCGTGAATTCCTTGAGCCTGATTCCAGGAGAACAAGTTGTGCCCGGACATCTTTCTATGGCTTCTGAGATCTTGTTATCGAATGTTTATTCCTACCCTCAAAAGAAAGTCGATGACCAGTATGCTGAAAAACTCCTCCGCTACAAGGATATCGTCGAAGTCGAGTACACGGCCAACTATATCCGCAGCGCTGTCATGGTGAAAATCTTCCAGGATCCCTCAGGGATCTTCTTCATCCACTACGCCATAGAGCCCAGCGCTCTTTCCATCGACACTTACGAAGATAAATATTATGCGAATTTTCAAATCGTCGGCCAAGTCTCGGATTTGGGCGGGAAAACAATTTTTCAGTATGAAAAAAATCTTTCCTTAGGTTTTTACGAAGACCAGCTCGAAGAGATAAAAAACCAATCCTATTCAATCCAGGATATGGTTCCGCTGATCCCAGGTCATTACAAATTCAATGTCATCCTGAAAAACACTGTCTCCAAGGAATTCACTTCTTTCGAGAGGGATATCACTATTCCCAAGGATACATCTTCTCTCCAGATGACTCCGCTCTTCCTGGGCTACAAAGTCGAAAAAAGCAGCATTCCGCTGGGGGCCAACAAACCCTTTTTGATGGAAAGGCAGCAAATCTTTTCTCAGCCCGAGAACATCTTTTTGCCCAGAGAGGATTTAGCTGTCTTCTTCCAAATCTTCGGTCTGGATAGGGATTTACGAGAAGAGGGAACTTTGAAATTTATCATTTACAAAGATATGGAGCTTGTCTTGGAGAAGGAGAAAAAAATAACAGAGTTCCAGGAAAAAAGAAATTTCCTGGAGGTCTTTCCCTTGGAAAATTTGAAGCCAGCCTCCTACGAGATCAAAGTCTCCCTTATGGACAGAGATCGTAAGGAGGTTCTTTTTGAAAAAGAGCATTTTGACATTACTCCTGTAGCTGGGCTGGCCCGCCCCTGGGTTTTTGCCAAGATCATGCCGACCTCAGGCAATAATGAATACAATTATGTTCTGGGCAATCAGTTTTTGAACAAAGGCGATTTGGATAAAGCCAAAGAATACTTGCAGAGAGCTTACCAGAACGAGCCTTCCAGGCTCAAATATGCCTATTCCGTATCAGATGTCCACTTCAGGTTGAAGGACTACCGGAAAGTCAAGCAAATATTGATCCCCTTCCTCAATATTCAAGAGGGAAATTTTGAGTTCTTGAAACTGTTGGGAAGATCTTGCCAGGCTCTCCAGGAATACCAAGAAGCCATTCCTTACTATAAGGAGTATCTTAACCGTATGGGGACCAACCTGGAAATTCTTAACGCCATCGGGACTTGCTATTACCAAGTGGGAGATACGGCTCAGGCTCTCGTGGCCTGGGAAAGATCCTTAGAAATCAACCCCAATCAGGAAAGATTAAAAGAGATCATCAGCTCCATCAAAGGCAAAAAAAATGAAAAATAAAAACTTTCACTTCCTCACTCTGCTCTTTTCCTTGCTTTTGGTCTTGACTTCATGTCGGCTTTACAATCTCGAGCAGAAAATGCCGCCGGAAGATCAAGAATGGCTCTCTGTAGTCAGGTATACTATCACCCCAGAAGAAAGGAAGATTTTTATTGAACTTCCATCCTCTGAGAGAAAAAAATTCAAGGAAGAGTTCTGGAAAAAAAGAGACCCATATCCAACCACTGAAAAGAATGAGTTTAAGACGGAATATTACAAGCGAGTAGAGTACGCCAACAAATATTTCGTCGGCGGAAGGCCTGGCTATCTTCAAGACAGGGGGAGGATACACATTCTTTTCGGTCCTCCAACCCAGAAGTCGCGCTATCCAGGGAGCAGTCCTCCCTACGAAATATGGTATTATGGGCAATTTCCGATAATATTTCAGGACATATACTACAACGGCGATTACCAGCTAGTAACTACGAATGTCGCCATTCTCCACGAAATAGGCTCTGCCCTGGCGACTATTCGAAAGGGGCAGCAAAAACAAATTGCTGAATACGAATCAGGTAAGGCTCTTTTTGATGGCGATCTCAGAATAGAGAAAAATGATGAAGACGAGGCTGTCTTATCCATCGAAATCCCTTATAAAAAGGTATGGTTCACCGCCACCGAAGATAAAACTTTACAGACCACTCTTGAATTATCCTTGGAGCTTTTAGATACGAATCAAGAGACAGTCTGGCAATATCAAAAAGACTATCTTGTCTCCTTGACAGAGATCGAGTTACAGAAAAAAATTAATGAGGTCTTCTCCATCCAAATTCCGATTCCATTTACGCAGGGGGAATATTCAGCCCTCCTGGGAATCATCAATAAGACCGGTGAAGAAGAAATAAAAAAGACTCTCACTTTTGAGATATAAAATATAAGAGAAGAACAGGCAGGAATCATTTCAACTTGCCAGGGCTAGATGTTCAATACAAGCACTGGTGAGAACACTCGGAGGAGGGCAGTATGCATCAACATCTTAAATCTATCTTGACTGTTTTCTTCTCATTACTCCTGTGCGGGGCAGCAACTCAATTTTCTTCGCCTCTTTTCTCTCAGACGAAACAGGAACCCCTGCGCTACGAAGTGGAAGTGGTATTGATATAGATCCCTCTCTACTTAATCGATAAAGAAGGAAATCCCGTAAAAGACCTCAAACCCGAAGAGGTTAGTCTTTACGAAAATGGCAAAAAACAAAAAATTTCCCACTTTGTCCTCGTCCAGAATGACTCCCCACAAATCGATAGCCTGGCCCGAGTCTACCCTTCGGCTCGGCGTCAGTTTTTAATTTTGTTTGACTTTGCCTTTGCCACTCCAGCGAGGATAATCAAAGCTAGAGAAGCTTGCTTGAAGTTTGTGAAGGAAAAAATTTTTCCCACAGATTTGGTCGCTGTAGCCTCTTATTCTGGAATAGGGGGATTGAAGATTCTCTCTCATTTTACCAGCGACCGAAATCAACTGTTCTATGTTATCGACAGTTTAGGTCTGGTTGAATCCAAGCAAAGAATAACTGGGCCGGTGGGCTTTTCCTTTCCCTCTGTCACCCAACCATCACAAGTAAGTTCAGCCGATACCGCCTTAGCCGAGAAAAAAACACTAAAAGATATGGCGGATGAGGAATTAAACGAATTGCAGAATAGACTGAATAAAAAAAGTGCCGAAATCTATAAAGCCTATGTGGCTGATTTCATCACCGACTTGAACAAATTATCCATAGCTTTAAACACGATTAAGGGCAGGAAACACATCATCTATTTTTCTGAAGGCTTTGATAGCAAAGTGTTAACCGGAAAATCCTTGGCTGAATTAAGCCAGGATACAGATGCTTATTTGAGAGGTGAATTATTCACCGGCTCCCGAGATATTGATGGGCGATTCGGCGACACTGCCCTGAGAATGCAACTTTACGATGCACTGAAGAAAATCTCCAGCGCCGACTGCCCAGTCCACACCATCGATATCGGTGGACTCCGCACCCAGGCAGGGAGGGTAAGTCGGATTGATGGCGCAACAAGAGACCTGGCTGCCATCCGCAGAGGTCAGGATACTCTGACTGTCTTCTCCAGAGAAACAGGAGGGCAAGTCTACAAGAATATCAATGAATTAGACAAGCCTTTGGAAAACCTCCTCAATATTACCAACACCTATTATATTTTAGGTTACTATCCTGAAGACAAGAAAAAAGAAGGAAAATTCCGGAATATCAAGATCGAAACGACAAGACGCGATGCGGATATCTCCTACCGGAAGGGATATTACGAAGCCAAACCTTATCCAGAATTATCAAACCTGGAGAAAAGACTCCAGCTGGTTGAATACATTGTTAAGGATATCCCGCGCAGTGAGATTCAGTTCGACAGCTATGTCTCTGCCTTTAGGGGCAGAGAGGGGATATGTCAGGTACCTGTCTTTTTGAAATTTCCCGGAACTCAGTTTCTCGAGAAAAAAAAGAGTCAGCTTGAAATCTATGGCTATGCAATCACCAGCTCAGGAGTGTTCAGAGATTTCTTTCATCAAGACCTCTCCATCTCTCCTGAAGAAGCCAAGGAGAAGCTGGAACTCGGTGGAGTCAAGTACTATGATCTTCACTTGCTGCCGCCCGGCAATTATAAAATAAAATTGATTGTTCGAGATAAAAACACCGGAGAAATGGGCTGCCAGTTCCATGAAATCTCGATCCCGGATTATGATAAGGGAGAATTAGGTATGAGCGGTCCGGTTTTCTTGCAAGCTGAGCCTGACTGGTTGTTAAGCCGGGGCTTTGATCCTAACAAGCCGACCGGACGTAAAATTGGTGTCAACCTCCCCCTGGATTACCCCTATGTATTGAACAGCAAGCCTTTTGTTCCAGGAGTTGTCCCTGTGTTGATGAGTACAGCGCGAGCCCAATTCTATATCAGGGTTTACAATTTGAAATTCCACCCCCAGACCCAGGCTCCTCAGACAGAAATGAGTTTCGAAATCGTAGACAGCGAAGGAAACAGCACTCCTTTGAAAAAGGTGAGTCTCCTCCAGAATCCGAATCAACCGGAGCCCGGGGTCTTTGAACTTCTGTTCCAAGCCACTCTCAACCACCTGGCGTCAGGCTCTTACCAGTTGAAATTATCCCTCAAAGATTCCTTAGCTGACCAGGAAGTGGTATCCTCAACCCCCTTCATTATTGAATAATCTTATTTGATTCGAGATTGATAATATTGAAGGGCTCCCTCAGCCCTTGGCCGTCTCGGATCCTGAGGAGGGGCATGGATCAAATATTTCTTCAAATGACCCACCGCCTCCGAATATCTCTCTAATTTTCCGTAGGCAGCTCCCAGAAGAAAATAAGAATCGGCGTTCTCTTTCAAGCTTACCTCTTTCTCTAGATATTCGACAGCCTTCGCGTAATCATCCAGATAAAAGTAGACCAAACCTAATTTATTATAAACCTGGGGATTCTTGGGCATTTCAACTAAGAGCTGCTGATAGATCTCGATGGCGCTCTCATAGTCTTCAGCCATGACCAAGGCATCTGCATATTCCAGCCTGACTTGTTTATTAGAGGGGTACAATTGCTGAGCCTTTTCTAAATAAACCAGGGATTCCTTGATATTTTTTCTGGATCTAAAATAAAGAGCCAAGAACAACAGAGACCTTAGATGATTAGGCCGCAAGCTTAGAGTCGCTTGAGCTGCCTCGGCTGCCTCATCCATCATTCCCAGGCTGTAATAACTCTGAGACAGCTGAAAGTAAGACACCACGTCTCGAGGGTTTAGCTCCAAGGCCTTATTGAATTCCTCTATGGCTTTCAGCCACTCTTTTCTTTGTTGATAGATCTTCCCAAGGGATTGATACACCCGAGGATTTTGGGGATCTTCCTTTTCTATTTCTTTTAATATCTTTTCCCCTTTTTCTAACTCTCCCTGCCTGACAGCTGTTCTGGCTGCATACAATTTTTTTAGGGTGTCGATCCTATCCTTGGGATCAGGCCGGTCCCCTTGCTCCGCCTCCGGGGAAACAGCTCCTCCCAGGTATCCTAGAGCTCTGAGTTTTTCCTTCTCCTCAGGGGTTAATTCTTTGATGGGGAGGGCCCGGGATGAGGAATCTTCTTTTTTCAATTCTTCCAATTCCTTCTTCAATCGAGAAACAACTTCAGGCCTTTTTGCAGCCAGGTTCCTCATCTCATCAGGGTCCTTTTTTAAATCGTAGAGCTCGGGGCGAGGAGAGAGAACATATTTCCATTCATCAGTCCTGATAGATTCCTGGGCTGACCAGCCATGGGCCAACAAAGGATAATAGGTCTCGGCGTAAGACTTCTCGATGTCCCTGACCTTCTTCCCCTCCATCACCGGTACCAGACTTATCCCCTGGCAGGCGGGAGGAATATCTATTTGAAAAATATCCAAGATGGTAGGAAAAATATCTACACTCCTCACCTGGCTTTCCACTCTCACGCCTTCTGGTATGATCTGAGGGCTCCAGAAAAGAAGGGGAATTTTCAAGGCTGTGTCATACAGAAATATGCCATGGGTGGGTTCAGAATGCTGCCAGAGATCTTCTCCATGGTCTCCCACGACAACGACCAAGGTATTCTCGGCGATGTTTTTGTCCTTCAAGGCCTGAACGAGTTTTCCTACATAAACATCTGTGTAGGCAATTTCCCCGTCATAGGGCCTGGATTTATACCTGACATCAAAGGGAGAGGGAGGAGTATAGGGAAAATGAGGATCGAAAAAGTGCACCCAGAGAAAAAACTTCTGCTCCTGATTGGCCTCTATCCAAGACACAGCCGAGCGATAAACATCCTCAGCCAGCCTTTGGGGACCATAAGGTATTAAAGCTTCAGGGGTTTTATATTCGTCATCATAGACATCAAACCCCTGCTGCAAGCCAAACTGAGAATTCAGGACAAAAGCACTGACAAAGGCAGCGGTCAAATAGCCTTTGCTTTTCAACATTTCGGCTAGAGTTAAGAAATCCTCTTCCAAGAAGAAATCTTCATTATTCCTGATCTGATGATACAGAGGACTTGTTCCAGTGAGAATAGAAGCATGGGAGGGAAGAGTCAAAGGGACTTGACAGACCGCGTTCAAGAAGCTCACGCCTTCTTGGGCCAGAGAATCCAAGGAAGGAGTCTCAATATCATAGCCAGCATAACCTACCCGATCCCCTCTTATGGTGTCGATGGAAACCAGAAGTAGATTTAAACTGCTGTCTTTTGTTACCTCGTTTACTTTCTTATTCTTGAGGATAAAAAAAACAGCCAAAAATAGAACAACCAGGAAAAGTGGAATGATGTACAGAAATATCTTCTTCTTTTGGGGAAGAATCCTTTCTTTTTCCTTCTTCGCCTGAGAGACCTCTTGGACAGGCAAAGCCTTGGCAGCAGCCCTCTTCTTTCTTCTTCTTTTCTTTCGTCTGGCCATTTTTTCCTATGAGATTGCCACGCTCCCTCCAGGAGCTCGCAATGACATTTTATTTAAGTCGCTGGTGACGCGAAAGGTTACTTGACACGCATCGCCTCCTGTTCCTCAACTTTGAAAAGATCTCTTTTCTTGAACAGTCTTCAGCCGATCCAGTAATTTCCTTATCATCTCTATATCGTCTGCATATTTAGGCTGGGGAGCAAAAGTTACAAATCTCTCCAAATAAGGAATGGCCTCTCCAAATTCCTTTCTTTTTACTAGAGTAATTCCAAGATTGTAAAGAGCATCGTATTGCTTATCGCTCAGCTCCACTGCCTTTTTCCAGTTGGTGATGGCTTTCTCCTCCTCCCCCTTTTGAGAAAGAGCAACGCCCAGACCGTTATAGGGCGAGGCCAGCTGGGAATCGTACTCGATGGCCTGGTTGAATTTCTCTATCGCCTTGTCGTAGTCTTTCTTACTCAGGTAGACAGAACCGAAATTGTTGTAAGCACTGGCATAGCCAGGGTCTAAAACGAGCAACCTGGCAAAGGTCTGCTCTGCTTCTTCATGCTTCCCCAACCGCCAATAAGTGATGCCCAGATTGTTCAAGGCGTCAGCTTCATAAGGATATTCTTCAACCAGAGGCTCCAAGATTTCAAGGGACTTCTGCAGCTCCCCTGCCTCCTGCAAATAGAGGCCCAATACTGCCAGGTGGGATGAATCGGCAAAACCCAACGCTATGGTTTTTTCCAAAATTCCTATGGCTTTTTCGAGCTGGCCAGTTTCATGACAAATGAAAGCCAGATTAGAATAAGCCCGAGAAAAATCTGGCCGCACTCCTATTACCTTTTCTAGCTTCTCTATAGCCAGCCGTGGATATCCTTCTAGAAAATCACCTGTAGCCTCGTCAGAAAGACTATCCAAGCCGATCAACCTCTTGGGATCATCCTCTGCGGTGAAAATTCTCTGAGAAGACTTTTTCGTGCTTCCGCCTACATAACCCAGAGCGCGTAGCTTCCTCAAGGTCTCTGGGTCTTCGATCACTTTCTTCTTTTTTTCTAATTCAGGGTTCGTATGGAGCTTTTTAATTCCGACCAACTTTTCATCCAACTTCTTAACAACGTCTCTCTCTTCGGAAGCCAGGTTGGTTTCTTCTTTAAAATCAAGTCCCAGGTGATAGAGCTCCTCGAGTGGTAAATGGATATATTTATAGCCCTCAGAGATAATTCCATCAAGAGGAGCCCAATTCCGGGTCAGCTGAGGTGTCAGGGACTCAAAATAGCAGTCTTGCTCTTTCCATTCTTTTGGATTTTTAACCAAGGGGAGAAGAGACACTCCCTGTATTTCTTTAGGCCCTTTAATATCCAGGATATCCAACACTGTGGGCACGATATCGATGTGCCTGGCTAGGGGATGAACTCTTTGGGAACGAGGAAACACTCGTTTCTGGTAAAAAATAAGGGGAATGTGGAGCGTCTCATTATAGGCGAATATCCCATGAGTCTTCTCTTGATGAGCCCCCAGACTCTCTCCATGGTCAGAAGTAAAGACAACAACTGTTTCTTTATCCAAGCCTGATGTCTTCATGAACCGGAGAAGACGGCCGAGCGAAAAATCAGTGTAGGCGACTTCTCCCCCATACAGGTCCTCAGGATATTTATCTTTAAACCTCTGTGGAGGACTGTAGGGGTAATGGGGATCATACAGATGCACCCAACAGAACCAGCGGTCCTCCTTGTTCTTCTTTATCCAGTCTTGAGCCAGAGCAATGACCTCTTCGGCCGGGCGTTCGACTTCCGCAAACTCGTTGACCTGGCTGGTATCGCCGTAAAAATCATCGTACAACTCAAAACCCTGATTGAGGCCAAACCTATCATCTAAGGGAAACGCTCCGATAAAAGCAGCGGTTCTGTATTTTTTCTCCTTCAAAATCTCGGATAGGACAATGACCTTCCCCTCCAGCCGGAAGCCGATGTTATCCCTTACTCCATGATAGATGGGATAGGTCCCGGTAAGAATATTGATATGGGAGGGGAGGGTAACAACGTTGTGGGCAAAGGCATGAGTAAAAAGAATTCCCTCACTGGCTAACTCATCGATAAAGGGAGTCTCTATTTCCCTGTTTCCATAACAGCCTAAATAATCGGCTCGCAGAGTATCAATGGTGATGAGTAGCACATTCAGTTGATTTTTTTTAGCAGCAGAAAAAAAAGGGAAGAGTAGAATCAAGCCCAGGATAAGAATGAAGAAACAAGAGGCCTTTCTCATGATGTTATCCCTGGTTTCTGTCTCTTAGCTGGTTAGAGATTGATTATTTTATGCGGTCAGTTATCCTTTTCCAGGTATTCGAGAAATATTTTTACCTGCTCTATCTTTTCCGACTCTGGCTCAAGCTCAAGATATTTGAGGAACCTCTCCTTGGCTTCCTCTTTTCTGTTGAGGCCCAAATAGCATAATCCCACTTGATAATAGGCATCAGCCATCTCTGGTTCCTGGATTATAGCTCGTTCATAGTATTTAACTGCTGCCTCTTGCTTTCCTTTGTTGAAGAGGGAGGTTCCGATATTGTAAAGGGTGATGGGAGAGGTGATATCTTCCTCAGATAGCCTATCGAGCAGCTCCATTCCTTTTTCCAGCTCTCCCTTCTCTATGTAGATGTTTCCCAGGCTCAAGAGGGCGTCTTTATTCTCAGGCTCTTTCTCCAACACGGCCTGGTAAAAAGGCACCGCAGAATCATAGTCTTCCAGTTGATAATAACAGTTGCCTATGTTCAGGTTAATCTGGAATAACGCGGGAACCTTCTCCAATATCTCTTTAAACTTCACGATGGCTTCTTGATATTTCTTCTGCTCAAACAATTCATTTCCTTCATGGAGCAGGTTCTTTACTGCCTCCCTCAATTCCTCTTTTACGACTGTTTTCTCTGTTTTTTTCAGCACAACCTCCATGGGAGGGTTCTGTACAAGCTCACTCACACTGTAAGACATTTTCTTTGGTAGGTATCCGTTGGCTTCAACATCAATGTTCCAGAGTCCTCCCTTGATCCAGGCAGCTAAGAATTCTCCTTTTTCATCGGTCGTAAAATTAATGGAAGACTGTAGTTGAACATGGGTAAGAGTAACAGAGGCCTTGGCTACCGGCTCTCCGCCCTCGCCCAGCACAATACCCTTGAGTCTACCCTTTCCTTTCCAATCCTGGGAGTATGAAAAGATAGAAAAAAAGACCGGGACTACAATAAAAGCCAGAGCAAAGCCTTTCTTTCTCGATAGCATGTTCTCTCTCCTTTTTCGCATCTTCCTCAATATTATAATAAATCAATTGCCTCTTTCAATCAAACAGGTAAAAAAAAAGCCCTGCTCCTCGCTGAGGAGCAGGGCTTTTGAGCTTCAGCTTTGAAGATGAATCAGAACTTGATTTTCACTCCTACTCTGAGTACACGAGGTCCAAGTATTTCTTGGTCATCCTGGAACAACGGAGAAGCGGTGTTGCGCTCTTTTCCGAGACTCATGTTGTTGTTGAAGACGTTGAAGATATCAGCGATGAAGCTGAGAGCACCCCAGTCTCCCATCCGGAAGACCTTCTCGATCCTCAAATCCAGATTCCAGAAGACAGGAAGTCTTTCGTCTCCAAATTTAACAACATCGGGATTTACCCATCCCCAACCACCAGATCTGTAGATGCCTGATGTAAAGTAGGGAAGGATGTAACCCTCTCGAACATTGAGGAATCCACTGATGTTGAATCCGTAGGGTAACTGGTACATTCCGCTTAATTTGAACATCCATCTGGCACCAACCCAGATATCAGTCTTTCCACTACCTCCGGTCTCAACCGAAAAGTACTGGCCGTTGGTGGCCCAGTAGTTAGTGGGATCAAAGGGATTCTTGGCATTATCCCAGTTCATGCTGGTCCAGTTCAGGGTAAAGGACATGCTCATCATCCACTTGTTGGACAGCCTCTTGTTGATGATGATGTCTCCTCCGTAGTAATCTCTGTAGTAATCATCGGTCCGGTTTTCTCTATGCTCGCCGATTGGCTTTGCGATGTTAGCAGTGTAAACAGGGAAGTTCTTCCCGGTATACTCATCAAAGACTTGATCAGTAGCGGCCCAGGTCGGGAATTCGCCTTCCTGGTAATTGTCCCAATAGAAGTTGGTATATTTGCGGTACACGCCTTGAACGGTTACGGCCAAATCAGGAAGGAGCTCTCTCTCGAAACCGATGATAGCTTCCCAGGTCTTGGGAGAACCCATATCTGGATCCATGGTGTTGTTGCTCACAGCTAGGGTAGGATTATCAGGGTCAACGCCTCCCCACCAGGAAGGACTGTCAGGATAGCCCTGCAATTCATCGATTGTAACCAGTCCATCGCCATTGGCATCATTCCAGTAATAGTCGATTTCAGCCGTGGCGAGAGGATTCAAGTGGGTAGCCATCCAGTTGCCCATGACTCCCGCATACATGTTGAAGCTACCTCTGATCAGGGTCTTTCCATCGCCAGTGAGATCATAAGTAAAACCGGTTCTTGGCGAAAAATCGGCCCATCTTATAGGAGCATCGAGACCAGCAAAGGAAATACCAGGTAACTCATTCGGAATCAGAGGGTTTGCCTCGACATTGTTCTCGTTAAGACCAGGTGCCCGGTTGTCGTACCTCAAACCAAGGTTGACGGTCAAGCGTCCTGCGGTGATGGTGTCTCCGATGTAGGCACTGTATCTTTTAGAATAGTAGTCGTCAACGCCGCCGCGGATGAACCAGGCATCCCAAGGATCTCCGAAGTAATAAGCACCGACGATCATAGAATCCGGACGCCAGGAGGAATAGGTGGGAGTATTTCTGTATTCCACACCAAACTTCAACTCATGGCCAGCACCGAAAAGCTCTTCCACGAAGAGGTTAACATCGACATTGACCTGATCCTGCGGACGGACGGTTTTGTAACGGTAGTAACTGTTTCCCCAGACTCTGGTTCCATAGTCATACACTGGCTGGGCAGCTCCACCCTTTGGAGCTAGCTGGAAGCCTCCATCGACGAAAGCATACTGAGCTGTTACGAGGAGATTCTCGGTGAAAACGTGCTCATCGCTGAACTTATAGATGGGAGAAGGACCTGTCTGATCCCAGGATGTCTCAGTCGGTCTTCGAATACCAGCTCCACGGCCCCACTTGTTCTTGTCACCTCTCATGTAGAAGAAGGTGAAGCGGTTATTCTTCAGAACCTGGAAGTCTAATTTAAAAGAGAGGTTTTCGAGCAATGTGTCATCCGAGGCGCCAGTGATGGCCCACATCTTGATGTCTTGAACGCCGTAGGCAGCCCAGAACCAAAGTCTATCCTTAAATATAGGTCCTCCAACCTCGAACCCGAAGTCCTTGATCTGGTTGATCCTGTTGCCGACATATCCTTTGGCTTCCATTTCAGCGGGAACATTTTTCGCCTGCATGGCGAATTCTCCGAACTTTTCACCGGTTCGGTAAAAATACGCCTGTCCATGGAAGACATTGCCTCCCCGCTTGGTCACAAAATTCAGGGCCACTCCGCCGGACTGAACTCTGGGATCAGCACCACCGGTGGTGATCTGAATTTCTTCGAAAGCGTCGAAGTCATAATAGGTCGGCGAGGCGCCTGTGGCTGCCTGGTCAGTGATGGTAACACCATCGACGTTCCACATGTCATCAGCGCCGATACCGCCTCTGGAAACGTAAGTTGCCTGCTGGCCTGACTCACTTCCACCAACATTCTCTCTATCCACCATCATCCCGGGGACCTGCTGCAGGATAACCCAGGGGTCTCTGGCGGAAGGAATGTTGGCCAGGATTTCATCCTTCATATGAGTCACGATTCCAGTTTTCTTGGTATCGACAATGGGAGATTCAGCAGTAACTGTGATCTCTTCTTCAAGAGTCGTGGCTCTCATGACGATCCTAAAGTCGACTGTTCCACCAACAGAGACCGGGATCTTCTCTCTGACCTGGGTAACGAATCCAGGCAGTTCAAAAGTGATCTTGTACTCTCCTGGAGAAAGGTTGATGAAACGGAAGAAGCCTTTCTCTCCAGTGGTGGTGGTTCTGGTGGGAATCACGTCTGATTCTAAGGTTATGGTAACACCGGGCAACAGCATTCCTTCTTCATCGGTGATCGTTCCGTAAACTCGGCCGAACTGCTCTTGCGAATAGGTCAAGGCGGTGCAGATGAACAGGGCTGCAATCAAAATCGTAAGGAACTTTTTCAATTAAGCCTCCTTTTTACCCGAAGAATCGGGTTTTTAGGTTTGATTAATCCCTGGAGCGAAAATATTTCACTCCACCCATTTCCTTTCATGCGTACGTATCCTAATAACACCTCCTTTGTAATAATAGTCATTTCCATTTTTTCTACATTTAAGCAATATTCATGCCAATCCTTCCATTTTATCTAAGTCTATTAATATCAATCATTTATAAAATCTCTCTAC
>CAYFVQ010000096.1:0-8271 GCA_964346585.1 uncultured Eubacteriales bacterium
CCTGCCCAAGAATTTGAGATTGAGCCACAGGGCCGCATGTCATCCGTTTATCTATTTTCTGCCATTGCGTTTTTGATTTTGATCATTGCGTGCATCAATTTCATGAATCTCTCCACAGCCCGGGCCAATAAAAGAGCCAGGGAGGTCGGGATCCGCAAGACCGTGGGAGCATACAGACGGCAGCTTCAAGGGCAATTCTTGGGGGAATCCGTTCTATTGGCCTTCATAGCATTGATTTTGGCTGTTTTGCTGATTCGACTGTTTATTCCCGTTTTTAACTCGATTTCGGGCAAATTTTTATCCATGGGCATGCTCTTTCATGTGAGCAACTGGATCATTCTCGTCGGAATCGCTTTGGTCGCAGGATTATTGGCTGGCTTGTATCCAGCATTTTACCTGACTCGATTCGATCCGGCTAAGGTGTTTAAAGGAGGAGCACAGTCCGGGACCGGGAGATCGGTCTTGCGCAGGAGTATGGCTGTCGTTCAATTCGTCATTTCCATCACTTTGATTATCGGCACACTCATCATCTTCAAGCAGATGGACTATATACAGAAAAAGTCCTTAGGTTTTGACAAAGAGAATGTGATCATCCTGTCCGCAGATAGTAAAACCATTCACCAGAATATCGAAGCTTTTCGGAATACCCTGACCCAGGATCTACGGATCAAATCCGTGGCTGCTTCCTCCAATGTTCCCGGAAGCGCTAGGTTCACAGACACAGCATACAAAAGGCCCGATTCTGATGATGTCTTTCCGTTGATTTTCATGTACACAGATTATGAATTTGTGGATACCTATGGATTCGAAGTCACCCACGGCCGGGCGTTTTCAAAAGAATTCGGTACCGATATCGATGGGGCCATCATGCTCAATGAAGCGGCCGCAAGGGAGATCGGATACATGCCTGAAGAAGCTGTCGGTAAAAAATTGCTCAGGTTCATAAGTGTGGATGAATTCACGGAGTTTACGATTGTCGGAGTCGTGAAAGATTTTCATTTCAAATCCCTGCATCGGATTATCGAACCCATCCTACTCGTTCTCGATCCGCAGAATTTCAATACTATCTCAGTAAGAGTCATGCCCGGGGATATTTGGGGAACGATCGGTTTTATTCAGCAAAAATGGGGAGAGATTTTCCCGGGAGAACAGTTCGAATATAATTTCTTGGATAGCCGGATCGATTTCCTGTACAGAAGCGAGAGCCGGATGAGGAGCATCTTTTTGATTTTCTCCATCTTATCCATCTTTGTCGCCTGTTTGGGGCTCTTTGGCCTGGCGACCTTCACGGCCGAGGAAAGAACAAAGGAGATTGGCGTGCGGAAAGTTTTGGGGGCGTCTGCGCCCAATATCCTGCTGCTGCTGAGCAAAGAGTTTTCCAAATGGGTGCTTATTGCTAACCTTATCGCCTGGCCAGTGGCATACTATATGATGAACAGATGGCTGCAGAATTTTGCCTATCAAACCAGTATCGGTTTGTGGCCATTTCTTTTGTCGGCGTTGTTGGCCTTAATCATTGCTCTGTTTGCGGTGAGCTACCAGTCTGTTAGGGCGGCACTTACCGATCCTGTCGATAGCCTGCGGTATGAATGAGCTTAATCTCCATCAAGCTCATTCGTGACGCAAAGACAGCTAGCGAATCTTGCACTCTGTCTAATCGAAGAACAGTCGCTTTAAAAACAGAGGAGGCTGGATTCTGTGTTTGCCGAATCTCTCTGCTTCCTTTTTGGATATAACTCTGACACTAAAGGATGAAGTTTCTCATGTTGAGAAGAGGGAGGAGGATCTTCTGAGGGCCTCCCTGACTTTTTTTCCTGGTTTGAGGACCGAGTCTATATTGAACTCGCTGATTTGGAGGTCTCGGCTGATTTGTTTCGCTTTTCCAGTCCTTGAACTTGTCGTTTTGTGTGCGATGCTCTTATTCTTGGATATCAGTGGGTGAAAATGACAGAAAATGGTGAAAGATTTGTGGCAAACACCAAAATCAAATTCCTATAAATTTAAGGATATCTTTGTTCAGGTCAGGGATAGAGTTTCGTGGGCGGCGATTAGGAGGCCATGGATGGGAACACCATAAGGACAGGAGTCCTGGCAGAACCCGGAGCACTGCGAGCAGCGATCCGCCTTGGCAGCCTCCATTCGCGCATATTTCTCCAGGGCCCACTTCTCTCTATGCTGGGCGACAAAATAGTGGTTGTACCGCATGATGGTGCTGACAGGCACTCCATTCGGGCATTGGGCTTCACAGGTGCCGCAGGCATGCCGGCAGTAAAAGTCTCCGAAGGTTTCCCTGTACTCAGCCAGCATATCTACTTCGGTCTCCACTAGCGTAGTGCCGGATAGGGCAATGTAGTTTTCCAGATCCTGGAAGTTAGAGATTGTGGGGCAACTGGTGTGAACATCCGGGTAGCTGAGGCCGAAGCGCACGGCGGCGGCCATCATATCTTCGAACGTCTTGAGGTTGTACTTCTTTTTGAAGTCCGCCGATTGGTCTACCCGGGTTTTGTAAAGGCCCAGCATCTTTTTGGCCTGCTCCGGCACTTTGGCGCCGTCCTTGATGCGTTTGTCGAACATGGCCTTCAAATCCGTGTACTCAATCACCGGGTTGACTTTCATGATGGAGGTCCCCATCTGCTTGGATCTGCAGGCGGCCAAGATCCGCTCGCCCTGCTCCTTCTGTAGGAAGTTGTAAACAAAGAGCACCACATCGAACCGTCCGTCTTCCGCCGCCGCCAGAAGGATCTCCTCCATGCTGACTGGGACCTCGCCGTACTGGTTGCCGTGGCAGGAAAGCCCAAGGAAGCGCACCCTGCCCTCTGCCTTCAGCTCATTGAAGGCGGCATGGAAACCTTCGTGTTTGCACTGCTCCACGGTGGGGACCATGTGGATCTGGAGGCAGTCGATGTAATCCGATTGCAACCGTTCAAGGCATTTTTGGGTTCTTTCCTTGATACTCTCCTTGGTGTGTTCGGCGCGGGAGATGTTAAGCTTGGTTGTAATAAAAAGTTTTTTCCGGTCGAACGTGCCCTTTTTAAGCACCTCGCCAATGGCTTTTTCTGATCTCCCACGCACGTAGTGTTCGGCTGTGTCCACATAATTGATACCGGCATTGAGCGCCGCCTCGAAGACCGCCGATTCGGAGAGGCCGGCCCCACCGAAGCTGATGTCTGATACCCTGAATCCGGTGCGGCCCAGGGTCCGGTATTCTCTGATCTTAAGCTCATCCTTTATCTGTTTTTCCCGGGCTCTAAGTCCGCGGGGTTGAAGCATGATTCCTGCTCCTGCCAATCCCACTGCCGAATCCTTTAGAAATCTTCTTCTGTTCATTTCTCCTCCTGCTGTTTTTGTCTATTTATCTTTGACAAACATCATCATATTTATAGTTTTTACGTTATCCATAAAGCATATACGTAAGCAGTATCTAATCGTTCTGAATTTTTTGACTTTTGAAAAACATTCTTGAACCTTCTGGAGTGATTACTTGCATACTTTCACTAAACTCGCTGGAGAATAAGATGGGTTCGGGCAATGACCATCCCCAATCCGTCAACTTTGTTACCGTGATTTCCGCACATGGAAATCCATCTCGCCAGGAGAAATAACATTCCCAGCAATCAAGTCTAAAATATAGTGCATTTCAACGGGAAGGAAAGAAAGAGTTGATGAACTGGACGGAATAATTGATGAATTCCCTGATTTTTTGTACGACTTACTCTTGAGAAGAAGCCGGATGTGGACTTTAATTAAGGATATGAGATTTCTTTCCGAGAGAGTTTCCTATGTCTTTGATATGATCCTGGAGCAAGATGGCTCAGGCCCTTATGAGGGAAGTACTAAACTTGTACTGCCAGCTTTATCAGCCATTTACTTGTATAATCCGCAGCTAATGCTCACTCTTCACAGTCCAAGATAAGATTCGTCCAGGAAATCACACTATAATGAGATTCTGGGTGAGCTTTGTTCTGTTTGATAGGCTCTCGTTATCTACCTCTTGGAATTAAAATAATGAAAGATAACTTTTATCCTTATTGCCAAGTCATTTATGCTGTGATATGGTTTTCTGGGATTTTTGCAGGTGAATAAAAAGAAAAACCATCTTTATAATATTATCTCCCGCGTTACGGATATTAAAAGTGGTGAAGAAAAAATTGCCGTTTTGCTTTTCACATTCTTCTTTCTAATAACAGCTCCCCATACAATCATCAAGGCCCTCCGCTATACTGATTTACTGGATAAAGTAGGAAGTCAAGGTCTTCCTCTGGCTTATTTATTGGCAGCCATTGTTACCGGCTTTGTTGTCGTACTCCATTCAAAAATACAGTTCAGGATATCACATCAGAAATCGATTATCTTCACTCTCATTTTTTTCGTTCTGACTGGTCTACTCTTCCAGGTGTTTTTAGAAACAGAAGATGCGGCTTTAAGTTATCTTTATTGGGTCTGGGCGAGTATCTTCATTGTGGTTTTTATGACTCATTTTGGCTTAACGGTGACCAAAGTGTTTAATCCCCGGCAGGCTAGGCGACTTATCGGCTTCTGTGGCAGTGGAGGAATATTGGGGGGTGTACTCGGGGGATTTGGAAGCTTTTTATTAACCAAATATCACTATGGACGATTCCTTCTTCCCCTGGCTTGCGCTCTCCTTTTTGTCTGTGCCTTTATTGTCAACGCCATCTTCAGATTTCAGAAAAGGCAACGATCTTCCACTTCAAATAGTCAAACAACGCCTTCCGAACCTCAAAAGGTCGGATTTAAAGACAGTTTTAACGTCGTCCGAAAAAATCGTCATCTTCTCCTCATCACGGGTCTTGTGGTCGTGACCGGTATAATCGCAACGTTGATCGACTTCCAATTCAGTACGAAAGTTGAGTTTTATTTTGAAAGTTCATTATCGCGAAAAGAGGACATGCAGGCATTTTTTGGCCTGTTCTTTGGCGGATTGACAACTTTTGCCTTTTTTCTTCAGCTGCTATTGACGAGCAGGATTATTAAGAGATTCGGCTTGCTTCTCACTTTGCTCCTTACGCCTATTGTGTTGTTATTAGGCTCCGTTGGGATAGTCATTGCCGGCTTAACGCTTCCTCTTGTGATTATCGTCAAAGGCAGCGATGAAAGCCTGACTTTTTCACTCAATCAATCCGTTAGAGAAATTCTCTACATTCCGATGACATTGGATCTTCGGTATAAAATCAGACCCTTCATAGATATGTTCGTCAACCGGTTGGCCAAGGTCATCGCCGCCATCTTGCTTTTCATTGCCGGAGTCGTTTTGGCTGTCAAACAAGTTCCTTATTTAAGCCCCATAAAGGACCCGAAATTAGCTGAACAGATCACCTGGGGCATCATTTTCTTTATAGTGCTCTGGATAATTCTTGACCTTAAAATCAACAAGGAATACGTTTCTGTGGTTAAGCAAAATATTCTCCCCAAATGGAGACGGGCTGATAAGGCTGTTGCGGAAAAAATCGACATCGATTACACCAAGATGGTCTTTGATGCCGTAGAAAGCAAGAATCGCAGTTCGATTCTTTACGCTATGCATCTTTTTGACCTTTTGGAACAGGACAGACTCACTCCTGCAATAAAAGAAATAATCTCTCATAAAATGGACGAAGTGAAAGTCTCCTCCCTATCCGATCTTTTCGATGCAAAGGAAACGACTTGGTTTCCTGATATTGATGATGACATCGATTTGGAAGGCTTGATCACTGATATCCGGGAAATCATGTCTCTTGATTCCTACCAACAACTCATGAAAATTTACTCCGAAAAAATAATGGAAGAAAGTACAAAAACCGAAATCGACAGAATGGAGTTAGCGAAAGCCATAGGCATGATGGATCCGAATGATCCCTTGGTCGAAAATCTTGGAGCCTTAATAAATGATGATTCACCTGAAGTCTCTCAGTATGCCATTGCGAGCGCCGCTAAACTTCGAAGAAAAGAGCATATTCCTGCCATCATTAATAAACTGAGTGATCCTTTAATCCGTGAAGACGCTATCTCTGCCCTGAAAAAATTTGATCTGGCCGCTATGAACACTCTAAGAGAATATCTAGTGGACAGCGGGCGAGATTTGGATTTAAGGAAAGCTGTTGTCGCTCTATTGGCTCGCATGGGAACTCAATTGGCCGCCGATTTCCTGATCGTTGAACTGGGAAGAAAGTCCGATGAATTGGATACGGACATTATTGACGCCTTAGACCGCATCCGGGCTGAGAAATTTGATATTCGTATTCTGGAAAGAATCGCCAAGAGAAAAACATTCGAAGTCATAAAAAAATATTGCCAGATATTTATAGAACTTCAAGAGATAACACCGGGAAAAGAAAACGAAGAGCTTAGGAATGACCTCCAAAAGAACCTCGATGAACTCTTCATGAACATTTTCAAATTATTGGGCCTCTATTATCCTCGCGAAGATATAGTAAAGGCCTACCAAAACATCAAAACCGGTTCCAAGGATTCTGTTGCTTTTGCGATTGAACTTCTCGACATCACTTTGAAAAAGGATATGAGAGGTATCGTCTTGTCCCTGGTGGAAGACATGTCTCCTGTTGCCCGGAAGCGAAAATTTCTGCAGATGATTGAGAACTTAGACAAAGCTTGACTTCAGCCACTAAGATTGTTCTCGAGCTTTTTACTCCCGTAAAATGTTAATCAAAGCTCAATAGGAATCAATTTGGAATCATCAAAAATTCTTTATAAAGACCTGAAAATAGAGAGATCGTCTGACTGCAAACCAGAAGGTTGTCGGTTAAATATCTTCTGGCGGGCCACGGTTTTTCCTGAAAAACCAAAGATTAGAGGGATTTCAACTCAGCTAGAGTCCTCAATCTTCCATGATTAACAGTCCCGATTTGGCACAAAAATGGCAATAAATTAATTTAGAAAGGGGAAGGTGCTTATGCTCACTAATTAGGTAACTTTATTAGTAACGACAGTAAGGCGAAAATGTCATTGCGGGCGAAGCGTGGCAACTCCATACTTATGTCATTGCGAGCGAAGCGTGGCAATCCCATATGGAAAAAATTCATTTGTTTATATGAGATTGCCGCGTCACTTCGTTCCTCGCAATGACATCATAAAGAGATTGCTTCACTCTGTTCGCAATGACATCCAAGAAGTGTTACCTAATTACTGAGCGCATACAACAGGTCACTCATACCGCAGTGACCTGACCGGGTCAGCCCAGGCAGCTCTCAGCACCTGCCAGCATACGGTTAAAAGGGCGACGATAAGAGTCAGGATAACAGGCAGCAGAAATGAAACCGGCCCCAGGTTGGAGTGATACGCATAAATGCTCAAATATTTCGTCATGGCATAACCGGCAATGGGAGCGGCAATCACATTGGCAATCAGCACCCATTTTATAAAATCCCGCGAGAGCAGCGAAAATATCCCCAGTACGGAAGCGCCCAGAACCTTTCGGATCCCGATCTCCTTGGTCCTCTGTTCCGCCACGAATGAAGCCAGTCCGAACAGCCCCAAGCAAGCCACGAACAGAGCCAGTGCAGCCGAAGTGTTTACGACTTTTCCCAAATGGCGGTCTACTTGATAAAGCTGTTCGAGGTCCTCATCCAGGAACCGGTACTCAAAGGGATATTCAGGAGCAATGGAGTCCCAGGACGATTCGAGAGAAGCTAACGTTCGCGAAGGATTCGAAGTCATAATTTTGACAAATACAATCCTTGCGCTGTTTTTATCGAGAACGATTGCCAGAGGTGCAACTTTGTGATGGAGACTGCGCATGTGGAAATCTTTGACCACTCCGATAATTCTCACATCCAAAACTCTTTTTCCTTGCGGATTCTCCATATTCATCGCCCGGATCGCCGCTTCGTTGACTACCAGGGCTTCATCCTTATCGGATTTGAACTCTTTGGAGTAGAAGCGGCCCTCTGTCATTTCCAGATTAAAAAACGAAAGAAAATCCTCATCCACATGAATAAAACCTAATTCGATCCGGTCATCAGAAGCGCGGCCCTCCCATTCTTTTAAGCTCATCAAGGCTCTCCTCCGGCCAGGAATCGTAGACGCTGATGAAGTTCCCGTGACTCCCGGAATCTTCTCAAACGAGGTTTTTAGGAGATCGACCTTTGGGATTAAATCACGGGGAAGCTGGATACACACAACCTGGTCTTTATCAAAACCCATATCCTGTTTCCGGAGAAAGTTCAGCTGCTGGAAAACCACAAACATGGCGATAATCAGCACCGAGGTCATCATAAACTGGAATGTCACCAGAATCCGGCGGAAAGCGGTTCCTCG
>CAYFVQ010000097.1:0-2000 GCA_964346585.1 uncultured Eubacteriales bacterium
AATCCTCATTTTTCTCCAGATGGATCAATGATTGTTTTTATGTCAGAGCACAGTGGGAACCAGGATATTTGGATAATGTCAGCTGAAGGCGGCGAACCTCTCCAGATGACGAGTCATCCTGGAAGGGATATGACTCCCCGGTGGTCACCGGAGGGAAACAGGATCGCATTCGTGAGCGACAGGAGCGGAAATAGGGATATCTGGGTGATGCATATTGAAATGCAGGTCATAAAAAAGACACTCAGGGTCAAATCAATAATGTGAGTGATTATGAAAGGCAAATCAATTATTGAAGTGGTCATTGTTTTTGTGCTCATGAAATTATTTTCAGTCTGGTTTGACTCGATCCTCGACATGCATTCGGACAGGTGCTGGTGATGGCACTTAAATAAGTTTTTAAAGGACAAATTTATGAGTAAACTATTTTACGGTTCCTTTATATTAGTAAATTTATTTTGCACGGCATACACTGTGCAAATGACTTTGCGAGTTTCCCTTTCCGGTGAATATTATTCATTGAACTGAAATCACAGCTCATCAAAATATTTTTTTTCTGAAACCTTTTTGAAGACTTTGCGTATATATTTGTGAAATGCAAAAAAATACCACAGAGGTCAGAATGCAAGAGCTGAGCAAAGCCGAAGAGATTGTCCTACTCGCGATTTGGCGCGTCGGCCAAAATGCCTACGGCGTCACAATTCGCCAACAGATCGAGAGGGATTCCGGCAGGAATTACACCTATGGCACCCTCTACGGACTCTTGAGGCAGCTGGCCTTCAAGGGCTTTGTCCGAAAACGGCTGGGCGACCCCACTCCGAAAAAAGGAGGACGCCGGAAGACTTATTTCGACCTGACACAGGAAGGCAAACAAGCGTTGAAAGAAGCCATTCAGTTTCACCGCCGGGTGTGGAAAGATGTGGATGAGTGGTTTTTAGACCAGGCATAAGACGAGTCGAAAGATAAGAGGCAATGGGAAAAAAGTCACACAGTCAAGACCCTCCCCGATTGGGCGAGTGGTTGATGAAACAAATGTCCTGGTCCGAAGATCGAGACGCCATCCTGGACAACCTCGGGGAAGAATACGCCAATCGGTTTTTAACGCAGGGGAAAGTGTTTGCCCGATGGTGGTATTGGCTGCATGTGCTCAGGTCGGTATTGCCTTTCATGAGGTTTGACCTGAAATGGAGGTGTGTCATGTTTAAAAATTATATGAAAATAGCGCTTCGAAATTTTTTTAAGCATAAAAGTTTTTCCTTTATCAATATTTCCGGTCTGACCATAGGTATGGCCTGCTGCATGCTGATCATGCTCTGGGTCCAGGATGAATTGAACTATGAGAAATTCAACAAAAATATTGACGATATATTCTGCGTCGTCCATTATTCGGAGAAAGAACCAGACAGCTTAGGCTCCTCAGTACCGGCACCTTTAATTCCCTATTTGAAAGATAAATATCCAGAAATACAACATGCTTCACGATTCAGATCCAGCGGCAGGCGGCTCTTCTCTTATAAAGCGAACAACGTTTATGAAGATAACGGAGGATTTGCCGATCCCGGACTTTTCGACATTTTTTCATTCGAAGCTGTCTTGAGTGATCCGAAAGCCGCATTAACGGATGTCAATACGATAGTCCTGACAAAAAGTATGGCGGAAAAGTATTTCGGCTCCGAGGATCCATTGGGGAAAACCATTAAACTCGAGAATCAGTATATTTTTTCAGTGGGAGCCATAATTGAAGATATTCCCAGAAGCTCCAGTATTCGATTCGATTATTTAATTCCATTCGAGAATTATGGTCGGCTTGCTCAGGTAAGAATGGACAATTGGGGAAGGTATGAAGGCTATGTGGGTTTTGTTATTTTATCTGACAGTGCTGAGCAGGAAGCATTATCAAAGAAGATCGTTAATGAGATTGTAAACAATAGCCCGACCTCCCCCTATAGACTCAAACTCTTTCCTTATAAAAATATTCGTTTATTTGGATTGAACAACGACGG
>CAYFVQ010000098.1:0-30383 GCA_964346585.1 uncultured Eubacteriales bacterium
TCAGTATGCCGGAGGAGGGATTCGAACCCACACCCGAGTTGCCCCGGACTGGATTTTGAGTCCAGCGCGTCTGCCAATTTCGCCACTCCGGCGTATTATTTTTTTAGCACTTTCTCTTATGCCAGTCAACTTCGGGATAATGAGGACTGAACTCCTCTACATGCGAGTTCCTGAAAGGACGGCCTCAAAAAATCAGTTTCTGTATGTGCTCAGTAATTAGGTAACACTTTTTGAATGCAATTGCGAACGGAGTGAAGCAATCTCATCAAAAAAAATGTATTTTTTTCTAAGAGATTGCCACGCTTCGCTCGCAATGACAATATACTTTCAATATCATTACCAAAAGAGTTACCTAATTTTTGAGTATAAACAGTTTTGACGTTTTCCTGAACAAATTGATCCCCTCGTAAAAAGAAACAAAAAGACAGCATGAAAAAAATTCAGAAAAAGTCTTTAAATCTGCAATTTCCTTAGAAGCCTGAAATCTTAGGAATTGATGGACTTGTCAGGAAGAGAGAGGGGGTCTTCTCCCCTTTTCTTGAGCAACTTTAAGACCACTATAAAACAAATAGCTCCCCAGATGTATCCGAATATTGGGTCAAGAGCATAATGGAGCTGAATATAGACCACTGAAAAACCTATCACCACCGCAAGGGGAAGCAGTGCCAAACCCAATTTCCTGTTGTAGCGAATGGCAGCGAGTACCCAGACTAAGGCTCCGGCCACATGAGAGGAAGGAAAAGCAGCCACAGGAATTCCTCCTTTTGCCTGAATATAGTGATTCAGTGGAACAAAAAAGTAGCCGACCTGCTCTTTGACATACTGCGCCTGGAGCATTGGAACATTCAGGGGGTCTAAAGTCGGGATGAAAAAAAAGAGGAAAAAATTGCTGAAATAAGTAAAAGTGAGGAAAGACATGACTGCGAACGTTTCTTGCTTTTTTCCCCGGAAATAAAGAAGAAAAGGAATAAGCAAGAAAAAACAGTAGTAGGCTAAATAATCGAAATGCATGAGTTCGTTCAGCCATGGCTTATACAATTTTTGAACCCAGACAGTCGGGTCGACACCAAAAATTATTCTATCCCAGCGGACAATCACATCTGTCATCCAGTGATTCCCAAAAAACATCGTAATGATTGCCGCCAGTTCCTCCCATCCATATAAAAAGAGTGGCAGAGGATACATTGTCCGAAAAAACCATAAAGTCTTTTTCTCAGGGTATTTTTCTCCGAACCTAATAAGTTCCAGCACAAGAAGTACAACCGCGACATGGATGAGAACGTAAAGAGGCCAATACTTCACTGATTTATGGAAGAAAATCAACAGAAACCCGACCAACCCGTAATAGATGAGAGTATTGATATCCATCAAACGGAACCGCGCGTGTCCATACCGTTGGTTCCAAAAGTGTTTAACAGACTTCCAAATCATTTTTTTTATCCCAACTAAGCCGACAAGGATAGCATTGATCTTAATATAGCTCAAGCCGAAAAATCATTTTAAACTAATTTTATGCTCCTCAATCAAATCCAAGGCTTTCACGGCCAAGTCGAAAAGATACTTATGGGAACGATTGCCGTTGGTCAAGATAGCAAATCCTGTTTTCTGATCTAGGTTGCCGGCGAGAAAGGCAGTGTATCCAGGAACACTGCCGCTGTGGGCAAATAATTTTTCGCCTTCCCGCTCAGAAATCCACCACGTTAGACCAAAGCCTGTCGTCTCGTTCAGCCAGCCGTCGCTTATCGGACCTTTGAACTTGTCGTACTGACAAGTCATCACCTCCTTGAACGTCTCCTCCCTGCTCAAACGATGCCCTTTGTAAACGCCTCCATTCAGGTTTGTTATCAGCCAGTGGGCCTGATTGATAACCGTTCCATAAACGATACCAGCAGGCCAGACATTGGCCTTCAGTCGCGTCGCCGGCACCTGATTCATTGTTTTTTTATAGAATATGTAGGGGATGGCCAGTCTTTCTTCCATGTTTCCTTTTGGGAAGAAGGCCGTGTCCTCCATTTCCACAGCATCAAAGATGTTCTCCTGGATGTATTTCTTGTAGGGAACACCCGAAAACTTTTCGACGAGGTGGGCGATGAGAGTGTAAGCCATGTTGGAGTACACCAATTTGGTCAGAGGTGGATTCTTCACTTTAAGACGCTTGCTCAGATATTCTTTCAGAGGAAGAGGAGCCGTATCTCCCCAGACAGGATGCGGGCCGAAATCACCGGGAAGCCCCGAAGTATGAGTCAGAAGATGCCTGAATATCACAGGATTAGATGCATTCTCCCCCTGTATTTTGAATTCCTCGAGGTAATCATTCACACGGTCATCCAGTTTGAATTTTCCCTTTTCCATCTGCTGCAAAAGGGCAACCATTGACATGGTTTTAAATGTGGAACCTATGAGATAAACTGTTTTTGGTATGGCTGGAGTGCGCGCCCATATATTGGAATGACCAAAAGCACCGGTCCAGATTATTTTGTCTTGATGAACCAGGGCGATTGTCGCTGAAGGAATCTCTCCCTCGAGCATTATGCGCTGGGCTTCAAGCTCGAGCTTGGGAACGAGCTGTTTCAGGTCAACGGATTGGCCACAAACTTCTCCCCGGAAAAACAGAATCAAGACAATGAATCCGACTACTAGATATGGAGAAATACCCTTCTTTCTCATCATGCTGTCCTCCTCAAAAAGAGTCTTGAAAAACCATTCTTGAATCTTCCTAACTCATCAGTCATTTGACTGGTTTCTGGCAACAGTAATTAATTACACAAATTTAGGATAAGGTCAAATTCTCTGCCTCTAGAGGATGGAAAGTAAAAAATTCTATTCTCATTGAAGACAGCCAGAGGGAACTTGCCAAACTTTATTCAAGAAAGTAATCTATGTTTTCTCAAATAAACATTGAATTTATTCCAGGACGTTTTCAATGCTTTTCTCAATGAGACAATGAAGCCAGACAGAAAACATCATCCTTTGAACGGCCTTCATGACAAAAATGTGAACGACTTCAGACTTCACCTTGAAGAAGTCAAACAGCTTCGTTTAAGCGGCTGGAAGGGGTTCAAACTCTATCTTCGAAATCATCGAGACATTCTCAGCACATCTCCTGTGATAAAGGGAATCTACAGTTCCGGCGGAAAGGATGGAGTCCAGCCATGGATGGACCTTGATTACAATGATGAAGTCCAATTTCAAGACTCACTGAACAGGCAAGAAAAATATTCTCTCGGCACTTCAGAATCAGGATTCAAGCTCTTCAGTCTACTCGGCGACCTCATTCCTCCAGGTGGACATCTCATGGTTTCCTACGAAGGGGAACAAAAAATTCATGCGGACACAGTGAAATCTTTGAGTTTAGGCATCCCCCCAGTTGTGACTCCTCTAGGCTATCTTTTGTATAAAGCAGGTTTTCAGTACATAAAGGACTGGTACCTCGCGGAAGGCGGTTTCGAGGGTCCCCGGAAGCTCTGGGGAGAAAAAGCGCCTGATGATGCTTGGAAGCTAAACTACCTGGAAAGAACCTCTCTTCAAATAGACAAGTTTCTTCAAAAAACATTCAGTTCCTCATACAAAGACCTGGTTGAACCTGCGCGCAAAAGGGCAAAGGAAATAGTTGAGAATATCCAAAAAAATTAATAAAAAGATGTAAAATTTATCAACGATTTATCCTTGCTTCAGTCTTTCAGACTCAATGCTTCCTGGCGCACAACTCTTAGTCATTTGACCTTTTCGCTCTTTTCTGGTAAAAATCTTTGCCTGCGGTCCAGTGAATAAAGAGAAAAAAAATCTGCTCCATCTCGTCGACAATTTTGATGGGAAAAAAGTCGCTGTATGGGGAGATTTTATCCTGGACGAATACATATTCGGAACCACCCGCCGTATCTCCAGGGAGGCCCCAGTCCTCATTCTCAGCTACAGAAAAAGCGGGTATTCCCTTGGGGGTGCAGGAAATTCTGTCCTGAACCTCAAAGCATTAGGGGCAGAGCCTCTGCCTATCGGCTTGCTCGGTGCGGATGACTCCGGGAAAAGGATTCTCCGGATTCTGAAACAGAAAAACATATCCACGGAATACCTGATCACGGATAAAAAACTCCTGACACCGATTAAAACCAGAATCTTAGCAGGTGAAGAAACAGCCAGAAAACAGCAGATCCTCAGGATCGACCGAGAGAGAAAAGTCCCGGAGAGCAGCGAGATAAAACAAAAACTTCACAAGCTTCTCTCTAGCTCTTTAAGCCAAACTCAAGCCCTGCTCATCTCAGACTACAATTACGCTACAGTCAAAGAGGATATCTTCAACCGAATCCTTCCTCGATATAAGAAAAAGAAAATCCCGGTCGCTCTGGATTCCCGGTTTCAACTCCTGAATTTCAAAGGCATCACTGTTTCCACCCCTAACGAACCAGAGGTCGAGGGAGCCCTGCACATCCAGATTGACGACGATACCCAAGCGCTCAAAAAGGCTGGAAAAGAACTCCTGAACAAGACAGACGCAGAAGCCATCCTCATCACCAGGGGTTCCCAGGGAATGGTTCTCTTTGAAAAAGGAAAAACTCCCTATTCCATCCCGATTCACGGCACAACCGACATCGTCGATGTCACAGGAGCTGGGGATACAGTCATCAGTGTGTTCACTCTTGCTCTGACCTGTGGAGCATCCTTCAAACAGGCCTCTCAATTGGCGAATTACGCTGGCAGCGTGGTGGTCATGAAAAAAGGCACGGCCACATTAACCGTTAATGAGCTCAAAGTGGCCATCATTTCCTAAATTGAAAAAGCGACATTCACTCGAACAGCTCGTCGAAATAATCAAAGACCATAAGCAAAAGGGAGAAACAGTCGTCTTGGCTAATGGCTGCTTCGATCTGATTCATGTTGGCCATATCAGATACCTGAAAGAATCCAGGGAAAGAGGAGACGTGCTGGTCGTGGCCTTGAACAGCGACTCCTCGGTCCGCACGCTCAAAGGAAAAGGCAGGCCCATACTCCTGGAGACGGAGAGAGAAGAAATTATTTCGTCTTTTTATTTTGTCGATTACGTCACCTTTTTCGATGAACTCAACGTGGAGAAAATCCTCCTTGCGCTCCAACCAGATATTCATGCCAAAGGCTCAGACTACACAGAAGATACAGTTCCTGAAAAAGAGACTGTTAAAAAATATGGAGGCGCCATCGCCATCACAGGTGGACCGAAAATCAAGTCAACCTCTCAGCTCATCGAAGAAATCGCCGCAAAAATAGAAGAGGCTGAATAAGCAGGAATGATAGTATGATGGAAAACTTCTTGATCATCCGGCTCAGCTCCCTCGGGGATATTATCCATACACTTCCAGCTTTCTCTGCTCTTCGGAAAAAATTCCCGGATAGCACTATTTCCTGGGTTGTTGAGGATAAAGGAAAGGAAATTCTGGAATTAGTGCCTGGGATCGATAAGATCATTGTGGCGCATACTGAAGGATGGCGGATCAACACTAGGAGATTCTGGAAAGAGGTTTCAACTCTCAAGAAAGACATAAAGAATAAGGATCAGATCGTCCTTGATTTTCAGGGATTGATAAAATCTGGTTTCATTGCCTATCTCTCCAAAGCAACGAAAAGGATTGGGTTCCACAGGAAGAACTTAAGAGAATCACAAGCCGGGATGTTTTACACGGACAGGCTGGAAGAGGTTCCGGAGACCATCCATGTTATCGACAAAAATTTAAGATTACTCACGCTGTTAGAGATAATGGAAACGCAGTATGAGTTTCCGATTATTCTCCCTGATGAGTATGTTCAATCAGTCAAAGAAAAACTTCGAAAGATAGGCTATGACGAAAAGAAAAAACTCGTTGTTTTAAACGTAGGCGCTGCCTGGAAAACAAAGAGATGGTTCTCGGAGTGCTGGATTGAGTTGATCAACATGTTGAAGCCAAAGGACCTGTTCTTGCTCATTCTCTGGGGGAACGAGGAAGAGAAAGCGCAGGCAAAAGAGGTTCACGAGAAATCTCAGGCATCGCTCTCTCCTGACTTCTCTCTGAAAGAAGTCATGGCTCTGGTTAAAGAATCCTCCTTGTTGGTCAGCGGGGATACGTTTGCGCTTCAAGTCGCATGCGCTTTTTCCCGTCCTGTAGTCGGTATCTTCGGTCCCACCAATCCTGGAAGAAATGGGCCTTTCAGCCCTCAAGACAGAGTGGCTTTTCATGAAATGGAGTGCAGCCACTGCTACAAAAGGAGCTGTTCGAGCCTGGAATGTCTCAAGAAAATCACTCCAAAGGAAGTGGCGGCTCTGAGCATCCAATTATTAGAAGAACATGCCTAAAGTCGATTTCAAGAAGAGAGTCTACGAGTGGAGAGTCAAAGCTGGCCTCATCGGCGTTATATTGGTCGTGATACTGGCCAAACCCGACCTCCTTTCTTTATTGGGAGGACTGGCTGTATGCATTCTCGGCCTTCTTTTGAGAATGTGGGCGTCAGGACATCTCAGGAAGCGAAAAGAGTTGACGATTTCGGGTCCGTACATGTACACAAGAAATCCCCTTTATCTGGGAAATTTAATCATCGGATTCGGCATCGTCATCGCTTCCCACTCCCTCTGGGGGTTGTGTATATTTATGGCCTATTTTCTCCTTTTTTATCCTCTGGTTATTCATACGGAAAAAGAGAAGATGATGGAACTCTTTCCGGCTGAATATGAGGAGTACAGAAAAAAAACACCCCTTTTTTTTCCCTCAATGAGGCCTATCCCCACTCCCAATAAGAACAAGTTCAGCTGGAAGACTTTTCGGGAAAACAAGGAATGGAGAGCCATTTTCGGGACAGCTTTTTTATGGCTGATTCTACTGGCAAAATTCATCTTTCTCTAATTTTTTTGGGTTGCATCTCAAAATTCTTATTGGGTCACATCCTAACATTTGACTGTTCATCTATTTGAACAAATAGACGGGGCCGCATCTCAACATTTGGTGTTCTTGGTTACGACATTAGACTTTGAGTTTTTGGGGGATAGAAGAAAAGAAGTCGCATCTTAACATTCGATTTTTAGGTCACATCTCAACATTCGACATTTTTAATGATGTATTTCCTTTATTCCTGTTAGTCACAAGGAAAAAGGGCAATCGATTACAAGACCTATTTATCAAATGTTGAATGTTGAGATGCGGCCCCTTTCATTTCGTGTGAAATGTTGAATGTTGAGATGCGACCCCTTTCATTTTAATGGATGCTTTGTTATATTTTCTCTGTGCCGACAAAAGAAAGAATCGAGAAAGTCAAAAGAGTTCTGTCCTCCAGGCAGCCCGACCTCAGAGTCGTCCTGGAGGAAGTGAGAAACACGCATAATGCCAGCGCTGTTGTCCGGACCTGCGATGCTGCAGGAATCCTGAATGTGGACATCATCTCCGCGAGTGAAGAACCCTTCCCTGTGAACGAAGCCATCTCGACTCGTGCTGAAAAATGGCTTCAGTTTCACTACTACACATCAACTACAGATTGTCTGACACAGTTGAAGACAAAAGGATTCAAAATCGTTGCCACCCAACTCAGTAAAGACAGCCTTTCCTATCTGGAACTGGACTACGCTCAACCTCTGGCTGTCGTTTTCGGCAACGAAGCCGAAGGGATCTCAAAAGAAGCTTTAGGTATCGCGGATTACAAAATCAGGATCCCGATGGTCGGGATGGCTCAAAGCCTCAACCTCTCCGTATCAGTGGGGATCATCCTGTATGAAGCCATGAAACAAAGGAAGGAAAAAGGGTACTACAAAAAAAGAAGACTGCCCTTAAGAGAATTCAAAGCTTACACAGATAAATGGCTAGGCCTTTCCAAGGAATAGGGGTCTCATCTCAACATTCGACATTTTTCAGAATGTTTTTCCTTTTCCCTGATAATCTCAAGGAAATAGAACAATCGATTATTGGACTTATATTGGAGTTATACATGAAATGTCGAATGTTGAGATGCGACCCCATAAAACCATAAAAAAAGGGGAGCAAGGAAAAAATTTCCTTTGCTCCCCCATGAGAATTGGGAACCGGAGCAGGTTACACCCTTATGAGATTCTTGTATAACTTAGCTCTTTTGAGCAGCTTTTGTGCGGCCTCGCGGCTTTTTAGCTCCTGTATCTGCATCTCCCTGGTCATTCGTTCCATTTGATTCCTCAATTCACGGGAGGAATCATCCCGCCATTTTCTCTGTTGTCGGAGAAGACTCTCGGCGGATCTGCCAAATGCCTCGGAATAATCTTTCCAATCATCAGGAGAGAAGCTCAGCAGTCCACTCCCTTCCTCTTCCTCTATCTCAACTTCAACACTCCTCATTCTCTTATCCCTGTAAAATTCGATCTTGATCTTATCGCATTTCTCCTTCTCCTGGATGATATAGCTTAAATCACCTTCACGCTCAAGCCTTTTTCCATCAGCCTTGACCAGTACGTCTCCAACTTTCAATCCCGCTTTTTCAGCCGAGGATCCTTCCCTGATTTGCGACACTAAGAGCCCTTTGCCTTCTTTGGCTCCGAAATACTCGGCGAGTTCTTTGTTGAGGGGATCAACGTGAACTCCGATGTATTTTCTGGTCTCCAAACCAAACTGAAATCTCGTTCTCGGAATACTCTCAAAAGGTTTTTCCTGGGGTGTTACAAAGAGTCTGGGGAATCTCACCTCCATTTCCCGCCAGGCGTCCTCTTGGGTGTACTCTCCCAACTTGACTCTGATATCTTTTTCCCTACCATCTCTTTTTATCCTGAGTGTAGCGGTCTGGCCGGGCTTTCTTTTTCTGATCTCTTTTTTAAGCATCTCAGGGCTGCCTAGATTTTTTCCGTCAATCTGGAGAACAATATCTTCTTCTTCAAGTTTTGCCAGCTCGGCCGGGCTTTCCTCTTCGACTTCTACTATCTCAATGTAGCCATCTTCATTCTCACCAAAAAGGATTCCCAGCCATCCTCTCTGGACTCGTCCTTTCTCTTTGATCTCAACCGCGACACTCTTCACGATATCGATCGGGATCGCCAGAGCCATACCAGAGGCAGGCGCTTCGGCTCTGCTGAAGACAAAGCCCGAAGCCTCCACTTCTTTTTCTCTAAATTCAAGAACAACAGGGCTTTCTTCTGTATAGACTCCCCGGAGAAGGCCGATCATCCGGCCTCCCTTATCGAGAACAGGACTCCCGCTCGCGCCTCTCACAACCCAAACATTCAATCGTAACCTTTCAGGAGAAACGGAACTCACAATTCCTTGAGAGACTTGAGGAGTTTCCTCTGGAGAAATGCTGACTACGCCAACCCATGTCCCAGGTGAGACACTCTTCATATCTCCCATATTCACCGGAGTCAGGTTTTTATCTTTAGCCTTAACGACTGCCAGGTGTGTCTCTGAGTCCATCCCCAGGAATTCGGCTTCAATTTCTTTCTTATCGGTCGTGACAATCGTGATTTTTTCATCACGTGGAGAAATCAAAGCAGTCGTGACAACGTGTCCATCCCGATCTATGACGACACCCGTCGCCACCTTAGTGAACCCATTCTTGACTACGACTTTGACGACTGATGGATAGACTTTTTTTGTAATCTCATCAAACTGAGCCCCATCTATCGCACTCGACTTCGGTCCCGCCATTAAGGCCAGGGAAGATACGAACATAAATAGTGTCAGGATGCTCATGATTTTGATTTTTTTCATCATTTTGGCTTGACCTCCTTAATATTTGATTGTTGAGCTTACTTCATCGGAAACCTGCTCCAGTATGTATATTGTCCTCGGTTCAGGCGAAATGCTCCGGACTTCCGCTCCGTAATCCACGGCCTCGATGATGGGGACAGTTGGTCTCCTTACAGGCATTTCCTCCGCTTCAAGGGCGGGGGCCATACTTTTCTTGTCCATTTCTGCGATTCCCACAGGGCTTCTCTCAGGAAGAATAAAGACATTCAGTGCGATAAAAATCACAAGAACCGCACTAAAAGCTCCGGCCACAGAGAGACTGAGGTTTCTGACCCTCACCCTTTTCCTTTTTCGCACAGAGAGCTGTGTTAGCACTCTTTGCTCGAAGCCGGGTGGGGCTTTAACATTCTCTAATTTTTGTAAAAGATTAAGCTCATCCATCTTGATACTCCTCATTTAATGCTAAGGTATTTCCCTTGCATGAGGCTTTTTCCAATTCTTTCTTCAAATAATCTCTTCCCCGGCTGATTCTCGCTTTGATTGTCCCGAGTGGACTTTTGAGCATTTGGGCAATTTCCTCCTGGGAAAAACCCTCAACATCTTTGAGAATCACAGGTATCTTGTACCGGGGATGCAGAGAATTCAGTGCTTCTTTCAGGTTCGAGAGCAATCCCGAATCGGTCGGGTTGCTGGCATATGCCTCCATCGGAAGGTTGTTCTGAACATCATCGAGTGAAACAGCCGCATATTTTCTCATCTTTTTCATCTCTGTTTTGGCCAGGTTCGAAGCAATGGTGTAGATCCAAGAAGAAAAAGGAGCAATCGGTTTGTACTTATTCGCTTTAAAATACACTCTCATAAAAGTCTCCTGAGATAATTCCACTGCTTTCTGGTAATCGCCGGTGATCTTCCACAGGAAATTGACTATCTTGTCCTTGTATATCTTGACAATCTCTGCGAACGCCATTTCATCGCCTTTCTGAATTTGGCGCACCAGCTCTTGTTCATCCATTCTCATCTTCATAAACCTTTATCCATCCTAAAAAGTTGCATCTTTATTATCGTTTTTTTATGGATTCTTGCCTCGAGTGCCTTTACCTCTACATAGTCAGTTTACCTGATTACTTTAGGTTAGACAATTCCCCGACTAGGCCAACATACTTCAATTCTCAGGAAATGAAATTCTAGAGGTAAGCATTATAATTGAAAAAAAGTTGAAAAAAAGGGGATAGGCCCCTTTTTTCAAGAGTATGAAGTCAGACCTCATCCTGAGGAAGCAGGGGAAGTAATAGGGATAAAAGTCGCATTTCTTGATGACAAGGCTTGACCCTTAAGGAACTATCCTTAAAAAAGGGGCCTATCCCCTTTTTTCAATCTTTGTTTTTGAGCTCGATGATGGGATTTTCCGAATCGACAAGGTCTCCGGGAGAAGCGAGAATCTTCTTCACATAGCCTTCGATGGTGGATTTAATCTCGTTTTCCATTTTCATGGCCTCCACAATGGCAAGAGTCTGATTCTTCCGGACCTCATCATTCTCCGAGACATTAATTTTTATCACTTTTCCCGGCATGGGTGCTTTCACCAGCAGCTCATCTTCGTGAGATTTTTCCTCACCCTTCCCGAATTCCTTTTCCCCAGCCTGGGATTCTTGGACTATAAACTGCTGTCCTTCAAGGGAAAGATACTTTCTGTCCGCATCACTGGCCAGATAGACCAGATGGGATTGCCCCTCGATCAAAATGGATAGAGCGTTGGGAGAAATAAACTGGATGTCTACTTCATACGTTTTTTCACCATCTGAAACGACATAGGCATTTTCCTTCTTTTCCAGGGATATTTTGCGCAGCTCATTATCTATAATAAATTCGAATTCCACTTTACTTCTTTCCTCCAAGCCGCCATTTGCCGAGAGACTGCCAGGGAGAGAATACTTCTTTCTGTGCAACTCCTCTGTTCATACCGGGAGCGGCGTAAGATTGATTGAAATTATCGAAGGCTGAAGCGATCAAAGCCAGCGTCGATCCCTCTTGAGTCTTTGTTTTACCTTCCCACGCATCAAGGTGTTTCTCGATAAAGCTAGTCGTGGTGTTACCCGCCTTGAACTGGGGATGGGCGATGACATCTCTGAGAAAATCGATCGTTGTCTTTATCCCCAGGATGACATAATCTCCCAGGGCATTGACCATTCTCTGGCAGGCGTTTTCTCTGTTTTCTGCCCAGACGATGAGCTTGGCCAGGATCGGGTCATAAAAAATCGGAACATTGCTGCCGCTGAATATGCCACAGTCATGACGGACTCCCGGGCCTTTCGGTTCTTTAAGGAAGAGAACCTTTCCTGAAGACGGGAGAAAATTATTGAGCGGGTCCTCTGCATAGATCCGACACTCGATGGAATGACCTCTTTGACTCAGGTCTTCCTGTTTAAAGGAGAGTTTTTCGCCAGAAGCGATCAAAATCTGCTGGTGGACCAGATCCACACCTGTGGTCAGCTCTGTGACAGGATGCTCAACCTGAAGACGGGCATTGACTTCGAGGAAATAAAAATTCTTATCCTTATCCAGGAGAAATTCAACTGTTCCGGCATTGTTATACCCGGAAACCTGCATGACTTTTTTTGCTGTTTCTCCCATTCGCTCGCGAAGCTCGGGAAATAATGCCTGCGAAGGAGTCTCTTCCACAATTTTCTGATGCCTCCGCTGGATGGAGCACTCTCTCTCAAAGAGGTGCACCACATTTCCATGGTTGTCAGCGAGCACCTGAAACTCGACATGCCGCGGCTCTTCGATAAACTTTTCCAGATAAACCGACTCATCACCGAAGGCGGATTTGGCTTCTCTCATCCCAGCCTCAAGTGCGGATTTCAGGTCTTTTGGGCTGGAGACGACTCTCATCCCCTTCCCGCCGCCTCCGGCAGATGCTTTGATCATAACCGGGTAACCGATCTTTTTCGCTTCTGACTCAAACTCGGAGAAATCCTTGGGAATCTTCTTCATCCCTGGAATAATCGGCACTCCGGCCTTTTCCATTGTCTGTCGTGAGCGGACTTTATCCCCGACGAGTTTCAACGCTTTGGAATTGGGTCCGATAAAGACGATGTTTTCTTTTTCACACAGCCGGTCAAATTCCGCGTTTTCGGCCAGGAATCCGTAGCCCGGATGGATCGCTTCAGCGCCTGCGGCATGAGCCGTTTGGATGATTCCTTCCATATGAAGATAGCTTTCCACAGCCGGAGCCGGACCGATGCAGAAGGCCTCATCTGCCATCTGCACATGAAGACTTTCCCGGTCCGCCTCAGAATAGACGGCGACAGTCGAAATGCCCATCTCCTGGCAGGCTTTGATAATTCGGATAGCTATTTCCCCTCTGTTGGCAATCAGTATTTTTTTAAACATGTCTACTTTCTCTTATGCCTTATTTTGTGTCATTGCGATTAGCGCAGCGAAGAAGCAATCCTTTTAACAGATTGTCATTGCAGGCGGAGCGTGGCAATCTCTTAAAAATATTAATGAAAGATTCTTTTTTATGAGATTGCCACGTCACTTCGTTCCTCGCAATGACAACCATTTACTTCCTGCTGGTCCTCCATATTAAAGCTGCCCTAATAAACTCCCTTCAACTTTCCGTTCATTATTTATTTTCTTTAACCCAATTGGGTTTTCTTTTCTCAAGGAAAGCGGACATGCCTTCCTGGCCTTCCGGGCTTATCCTCAAGTTGGCGATCATCTCAGCTGTAAACTTTTTGACTTCCTCGAAGCTCATTCGAGTCGTTTTATCGATCAACTCTTTGCAGGCTGCGATCGCTTCCGGTCCTGAGGACAGGAGCAGCTGGGCGATGTCCAGGACAGTCTCTTCGAGCTTATCAGGCGGAACGACCTCGTTCAGGAGCCCGATCTCAAGGGCTTTCTGAGCAGAGATTCTTTTTCCCGTTAAAAAATACTCCCGGGCTTTACTCTCTCCGATGCGGCGCATAACATAAGGAGAAATGGCCGCCGGGACAAGGCCGATCTTCACCTCGCTCAAACCAAACCTCGCATCATCAGAAGCCACGGAAATATCGCAGGCCGATAGAAAGCCATTCCCTCCTCCTATGGCAGTCCCGTTGACCATAGCGATGGTGGGTTTGGACAAAATGTATATTTTGTGCAGGACTTCAGCTAATTGGAGAGATTCCTCTAAATTCTGTTCGTAAGAATAATTAATAATTTCCCGCAACCATTTGATATCTGCGCCCGCACAGAAGGATTTCCCTTCTCCGGTCAGGATCACCACTCGTACGGACTCATCGGACCTGATCTTCTCGAAGGCATCATCAATCTCGCCGATCAGCTCGGAATTGAATGCGTTATGGACATCGGGCCGGTTGAACGCAACCCGAGCGATTTTGTTCTCTTTAGAATAGATGATGGTTTCGTAGGCGGATTGCGTCATCTCACATCCTGAAAATCCCAACTTTATATTCTGGAATCGGCGCATTCAGGCTCATGGATATGCCTAAGGCTAAAATTTCCCGAGTCTCCAGAGGGTCCAGAATCCCATCATCCCACAGCCTGGCTGAGCTGAAATAGGGGCTGGCTTCATAATCGTATCTTTCCAGGATGGGCTTCATCATCTTTTGCTGCTCTGCTTTGGTCAGCTTTTGTCCCTGTGCCTTCAATCTCTTTATCTTCACTGTGACAAGTACATTCGCCGCCTGCTCTCCACCCATGACACTGATACGAGCATTAGCCCACATCCAGAGCAAACGCGGGGCATACGCTCTTCCGCACATGGCATAGTTCCCCGCTCCATACGAGCCACCGACAATCACAGTGAACTTGGGGACATCGGCATTGGCCACTGCATGAACCAGCTTGGCTCCATCCTTGGCGATCCCGCCATGTTCATACTGCTTTCCCACGATAAAACCAGTGATATTCTGGAGAAAAATGAGAGGGATCTTGCGCATAGAGCAGAGAGTCACAAAATGCGCTCCTTTTAGAGAGCTTTCAGAGAACAAGACTCCATTGTTGGCCAGAATGCCCACCGGATATCCCATGATCCGGGCAAAACCGCAGACAATGGTCTGACCGTATAACTCCTTGAATTCCTGGAATCGGCTTCCATCCACAATTCGGGCGATAACCTCTTTGATATCGAAGGGCCTTCTCAAATCCGGGGGGACGATCCCGTAAATCTCCTGAGGATCATAATAGGGGTCTTCCGGTTCAGCCATATCCAGCTGGAATTTGTTTGGCGGGTCCAGAGTCTCGACAATGTTCCGAGCGATCTCCAAGGCGTGATCATCGTTTTGAGCGTAATAATCTGAGACACCGGAGATACGGCAGTGGACATCCGCCCCACCCAGGTCTTCATCCGTGACTTCTTCACCCGTTGCAGCCTTGACCAGTGGAGGGCCGCCGATAAAAATCGTACCTTGCTTGCGGACAATGACCGTTTCATCGCTCATTGCCGGCACATAGGCTCCACCGGCTGTACAGGAGCCCATAACGATCGATATCTGGGGGATTCCCAGGGCAGAGAGTCGAGCCTGATTGTAGAATATCCGACCGAAATACTCCTTATCCGCAAACGTGCCGGATTGATGTGGAAGGAAAATGCCTCCGGAATCCACCAGATAGATGCAGGGTAGGCGGTTCGCCAGTGCAATCTCCTGGGCCCGGACATGCTTCTTGATGGTCATCGGATAATAAGTGCCGCCTTTGACAGTGGCATCGTTAGCCACGACCAGGACCTCGCGGCCATGAACGACTCCGATTCCTGTAATCACCCCCGCTGCTGGCGCCTCATTGTCATACATATCATAGGCAGCCATCGGAGTGAGCTCCAGAAAAGGCGTGTTCCGGTCAAAGAGTTTGTCCAGTCGTTCTCTGACGAGCAACTTCTTTCGAGACCTGTGAAGGTCTCTGTATTTTTTCGGGCCCCCTTCCTGAATCTTGGCCAGTCTCTCCCTGTATCCAGCGACTACCTTCTTCATCTTATTGAAATTCTCTTTGTACTCCGGGCTCTTGGTGTCGACTTTGCTTTCTATTCTATACATGATTCTAACCCCTCATATATTCTATCCTGCTTATACAGCTTATTCAGTCTATCAAAAGATAGTCAGCTAGGCTAGACATTAAAAAAGGATGAAATCACTACACTTCCTTCGGTCATTCACAGTGATAAAATAAATAATGTCATAGCAAATAATGTTATTGCGAATATAGAGAAATAATTCCATCCTTGTGTCATTGCGATTAGCGCAGCGAAGAAGCAATCCTTTTGACAGATTGTCATTGCGAGCGGAGCGTGGCAATCTCTTAAAAATATTAATGAAAGATCCTTTTTTATGAGATTGCCACGTCATTTCTCTCCTCGCAATGACAGGCCAGTGATATTGCCACGCTTCACCCGCAATGACATCCTTTAAAAGATAAAAAGGGGCCTGTCCCCTTTTCTAAGTTATTCCGGGACAAACTTGTAGCCATAGCAAAGGATGCCGGCTTCGCCTTCGTCGTATATCTTTCGAAACTCGATTTTAACTCTCTGACCGATTTTTAAATCCTCAAAATCACAATCCACGACCTGACCGGTGAGCCTCACTCCGTCATCCAGCTCCGCAATCCCCACTGCAAAAGGAGCCTGGTCGACGAACTGTTGAGGAGCCACGCGGATGATTGTGTATGTCAGAATCTTCCCCTTTTCTGCCAGCTTTGTGTCCTCAAATTCTCTGCTTTTACATTCCGGACAAATCAACCGCGGAGGAAAAAGCGTGATTCCGCACTTTTTGCATTTCTTGGCTTCCAGTCTGTATCTCTGAGGAATTTCTCTCCAGTATCTTGATGGTGTTGGCATAATCTCCTCCCTCCCTATTCCTTTTCAAAGATGTGAACCACCGTGCTGCCTCCGCTTCCACCCATATTCTGGGTCAATCCGATTTTGGGATTTTTCAACTGTCTCTCTCCAGCATCTCCCTTCAGCTGCTTCACGACCTCTATTGCCTGAGCCACACCCGTGGCTCCAACAGGGTGGCCTTTGGATTTCAATCCTCCGCTCGTGTTCACGGGGATCTTTCCTTCAAGAAAGGTGATCTCATCCTCGTAGGCTTTTCCACCCTCACCCTTCTTGACCAGACCCAGGGCTTCGATCACACAGATCTCCGCGATGGAGAAACAATCATGGACTTCGAGAAAATCTATATCCTCTGGCTTTTTATCTGCCATGGTATAAGCCTGCTGGGCGGCCTGATAGGTGGCTTCCAGCCAGGTGATATCTTTCCTCTGGTTCAGTCCGATCGTATCTGTGGCATGGCCGGTCCCGATGATCTTGACAACAGGCTTTTTCATTTTTCGTACCATCTCCGCCGGACAGAGAATCAGAGCCGCGGCACCATCTGTGATCGGCGAACAATCCAGAATTCTCAGCGGATCAGCGACCATGACTGAATTGAGGACCGAATCCACAGTAATCTCCATCGGAAATTGGGCCAGGGGATTCTTGGCCCCGTTGCGGTGATTTTTAACAGAGACCAATGCCAATTGTTCCCGTGTTGTCCCGTATTTTTCCATGTGAGCCCTGGCGATCAGTGCGTAGAGGCCGGGGAAGGTGATTCCATGATACCCTTCGTACTCCTGGTCAGCGGCCGTGCCCAAAGCATAAGTGGCCTCATAGCCGTTAACATCCGTCATCTTTTCGATGCCCCCGACAAGAACCACATCGCTCATCCCCGAAGCGACCTCCATGAATCCGAGCCGCAAAGCTAATCCTCCCGACGCACAGGCTGTTTCCACTCTTGCCGAAGGAACTGGAGTCTGGCCTAAATAGTCGGCCAGAAGAGACGCGATATGCTCCTGACCGACAAAGAGCCCTGAGGACATGGAACCCACATACATGGAGTCGATCTTATCCACTCCGGCATCATCCAGAGCCAGAAGAGCCGTCTCCACGAAAATCATCCTTAAGGATTTCTCCCAGAGTTCTCCCCATTTCGTTATTCCCACACCTAAGACTGCAACTTCTCTCATCTCCACTCCTCCTAATCTGCCTTTTTGATCTTATGGCGGAATTTGGCATACTCGCCATACTCAAGAAAATGTTTATTCTTATCCAGGATGTCTCTTGTTTTCGGGGCTAAACCTTGCACTTTTTTGATCCTATCCAGGACTTCAAAAATGAAGGCATCACTCCCCGCTCCTGAACCGTAAGAAACAATAAGGATCTTCTCACCGGGTTCAGCCACGTCCAGGCACGCTGTCAAGCCCAAGGGAGAAGATCCCGAATAGGTGTTTCCAAGCTTGTTGACCAGCCAGCCGGTTTCAATCTGCTTCTTCTCAAATCCCAGCATCTTTCCAACTCGGAAAGGGAATTTTCCGTTGGGCTGGTGAAAAATGACATAGTTGAAATCAGATGGCTTCATCTTGGCCTTTTTCATGATTCCCTCACCCGCGCCTATGATGTGCTTGAAATAAGCTGGATCGCCTGTGAACCGCCCACCATGCTGCGGATAATATTGGTATTCACGACGCCAGAAATCAGGAGTATCGGTCATGTAGGAATACGTCTCCACTGCTTTCGCCACCAGATTGTCACAGCCGAAGATAAAAGCGGCCGCTCCGGCAGCCGCGGAATACTCCAGGGCGTCGCCAGGCGCTCCCTGCGAGGTATCGGCTCCAACCGCCAATCCATACTTGATGACTCCTGATTTCACAAGGTTTAACGCCACAAACATCCCCTCGGTTCCAGCCTTACAGGCGAATTCAAAGTCTGCTGTATGGGCCTCGGGTGTGGCGCCCAAGGCTTCTGCTAAAACCGTGCCGCTGGGTTTAACCGCATAGGGATGGGACTCCGAACCCACATAGACTGCACCGATATCTGCCGGATCAATCGGAGCTCTCTTCAGGGCATATTTGGATGCTTCCACGGACATGGTGATCGTGTCCTGGTCAGGTGAAGGAACGGATTTCTCCTCCAGCATCAATCCTCTCTTGTAGCTCGGCGCATCAGCTCCCCAGACTTTAGCGATTTCTTCCACTTTGATCCTGTTCCGAGGAATATACGCTCCATAGCCGACAATACCTTCCATTTATAGCCTCCCTTTTTGGATGTGAAAGAGTTTTTCAAAAGACATGAATGAGAGTTGAATATTAAAAAGATTAACGATTTAAAGTGAAAAAATATCGTGGCATATATCGCTTTCTAAGTCAAGAAGTTTGGGAATGATAAAGCATCTCTATATCCGTGATACCAAAAAGCTCTATATCCGCTTTTGGGAACGGTTTTACTCGATGGAATAGAGATGCTTACTGAATAAATCGGAGAATTGACCGCGTGATTTTGGGCGTGATATGATCATGTTTGCATAAATCAGTGATAAGGAGAAATCCATGAAAAACAAAATGGCCCGCATCTTATTCATTGCCTTTTTGTGCGTGAGTTTATTCGCACAACAAGTCAAGTTTTCTGCTGAAACACGCCGGTATATCATCCACCAAGCGCCGATTCTTGCCCTGACGAATGTCAGCGTGATCGATGGCAAAGGAAGTCCTGCCCGTCCCGATCAAACCATCATCGTTCGAGAAGGACGCATAACCGACATCCAAGATGCAGATAAAATCCAAATTCCCGATGGCGCAAAACAGGTCGATCTTAAGGGGAAAACTTTGTTGCCAGGATTTATCATGTTCCACGAGCATCTGTTTTACCCTGCAGGCGGAGGGCAATACAATCTGCAACTGACAAGTTTCCCGAAGCTCTATTTGGCCGGAGGTGTGACGACCATACGCACCGCAGGAAGCCTAGAAACTTACACAGATTTGAATCTGAAACACGCCATCCATACAGGCCGACTCCCGGGTCCGAAGATGTATGTGACCAGCCCCTACTTCAACGGACCTGGATTATACTTCCTTCAGGAGAAGGCTCTCGATAATCCTGAAGATGCTCGAATTATGGCCAAGTATTGGGCGCATGAAGGAGTGGATGACTTCAAAGTGTATGCCCAGATAACCAAAGAGCTACTTAAGGTTGTCGTTGAGGAGGCTCACAAAATCGGCAAAAAGGTTACCGGTCACCTTGGAGCCGTCACATACCGAGAGGCTGCAGACCTCGGTATCGATAACTTAGAACATGGATTTTTTGCCGCAACGGATTTTGTTCCCGATAAGATCGAAGATAACAATCCCAGTGGCAAAACCCAACGGGCATCTTTGCTGAAATTGGATCCGAATGGATCGGAGGCGAATTCTTTGATTCAGCATCTTGTTCAAAAAGGCGTGGCCATCACATCGACTCTTACTGTATTCGAGGTAATGACTCCAGGTAGGCCGCCTCTTCCCAATGCCGTTCTAGATGCTATGCTGCCAGAAGCCCGCGATCGGTTCTTGAGATCCTGGGCCCGGATCGCCAATAATCCCAAATCAGTATGGCCCACCTTATTCAAGAAGGGGATGGAAATGGAAAAAAAATTCTTCGAAGCGGGTGGTCTTTTGCTCGTCGGGACAGATCCCACTGGCAATGGGGGAGTTGTGCCAGGTTATTCAAACCTGAGGGCCATAGAGCTTCTCGTTGAAGCAGGCCTAACACCTCTGGAGGCCCTACAGGTCGCGACCTGGAATGGAGCGCGATATCTGGAAGTTGAGAATGAATTAGGAACGATCGAGAAGGGTAAGATTGCCGATTTAGTGGTGATAAATGGCGATCCAGCAACCAAAATTCAGGATATCCGGAAGATCGAAATCGTGTTTAAAGATGGAATAGGGTACGACTCGCAAAAATTGTTCGCATCTGTCAAAGGCACTGTTGGACTCAGGTGATTCACCTCATCTTGACAGACGATTAAGCAGAGGGGATATTCTCACCTTTAACAGCTTCAAATGGTTGCGATAAAAGACTTACGAAAATATTGTGTGACATATAAAGCGCAAGAACATAACCGGGATGATTTTTTTTAAGAGAAAAAGCCATGAGTACTAAATACGGCTACTCTCTATCAGTATGGGAAGCATCTCCATATCCATGATAACAGGATGGACTATAGATCAAACTGAGTGTTTCGAAAACACGAAGCCTTATCCTTGACTGGATAAATATGAAAAACTGAATGGACGAGTTTGACACCTTAGTCTTCTCAAAATAGAATTAAACAAACAACGGAACTTTTTGAGAATGAATCTCGTCTACCAAGGTGAATTGAGTGCAGATTAACACTATAGTTCAAGAATGCTTAGAAGGCAAAGAAGGAGCGTGGGAAATGCTCGTTAACACGTATTCGAGAAGGATATTCAACATGGCCTTCCAGTTTTCAGGAAGTTATGAAGAGGCGGAGGACATGACACAGGATATCTTTTTCAAGCTGTATAATTCGCTGAAGAAATTCGACCTCAAGAAAAATTTCACAGCCTGGTTCCTCACCATTGCTAAAAATTACCTGATCGATGAATACAGAAGGACAAAATGGGAAAAGAGATCACGGGACAATTTTGACGAGCACTATCTCGCATCAGAAGCTCTGGAAAGCCCTGAGGAAGACGTCTTGAAAAAAGAAAGCAAAAGAACAGTCTGGGAAGGCCTGAATGCTCTGACTTCGGAAATCCGGATGACAGTCATCCTCAGAGACATCCAGGGAAAAAGCTATGAAGAGATCGCGGAAATCATGAACCTCCCTGAAGGAACAGTCAAATCCCGGATCAACAGAGGAAGGCTCCAGCTGGCGAGATTCCTTAAAGAAAAAAAGGAGAAAAGCCATGAAATGTGAACACATCGAAGAGCTCTTGTCTCCTTATTTAGAGGATGAGCTCAGCCGAGAAGAGAAGAGAGCTGTCGAGGAGCATGTGAAATCATGCCAGAGCTGCTCTCTGCTTCTGTCTAATCTGAAAGAAGCCACGGAGTCTCTTGTTAGTTTGCCTGAACTCGAAGTGAGTCAGGGCTTGCTGAATCAGCTCTACTCGATCCCAGGAAAAAAGAAAAGATTCAGTCTGGCCCTCGATTTCTTCTTGCGTCCCTCGCTCCAGCCCATCCTGGCGATTATCGCAATCTTGCTGACTTTGGTTTCTTTTTACTTTTTCAACCCGAACAAAAAATCATTCAATCGAGCCATCAGCCGTCATCTTCACCTCGGCTACAGCCAAGTCGGAAAATTATATGCCAAGGCAGAATCTTTTACAGCTTCCCTTGGCGAATACAAGGACACAATTCTCGTTTCTCTGAAGAATATAAGCGGAGCCAGAGAGACCGAGAATTCAACATCAGATAATAATGGAGGTATTCAATGGAAGAAAAAGTCGTCATCACCAGACCACCGAAATCTCCCGCTCTCGCAGGAATCCTCACCTTCTTCTTTCCGTTCGGAGCGGGCGCTTTCTACAACAGTCAACCCATAAAAGGATTCGTTTACCTTTTGGTTTTCGCTGCGCTGGTCACCATGCAGACTACAGGCGAAGCCCAGCCATTCATGGGCATTCTCCTGGGTGGTTTCTACTTCTACCAGATCATCGATTCCATCTACACATCCAAGAACATCAACCGCAGGGCGCTGACCGGTGAAGAAGTGGAAGAAGTGAAGGAAGAACTCCCAGAGTTCGTTAGAACCGGCTCTGTTTTCTGGGGCATCGTTCTCCTGGTATTGGGAGGCATACTTCTCCTGGCCAATTTCGATGTCATCAGCTATGATACTGTCTTTGACTTCTGGCCATTAGTAATAATCATCGTTGGAGTGAAACTCGTTGCCGACTACGTAACCAAGAAGAACATCAACGGGAGTTAATGGAGGAAAAAATGGCAAGACAGCGAAGAAAAGATCCGCTCGCATGGGGAGTCATCCTCATCATCATCGGTGTCGTTATCCTGTTGAGTAACATCCACATTGCGGGATGGGATGTCTGGGAATTCTTTGCCCGACTCTGGCCCGTTGTTCTCATAGTCTGGGGAGTCTGGAAGCTCTACTACGGAATCAAAGAGAAACAGGAAGCCGAAAGGCCTGAATAGGATCCAAAATGAAAGCCAAAGAAATCATCCTCCTGATTCTCATCATTGTGGTCGGCATACTTTTCACCCAGTTGTACACAGGAGAGATCGATGTTTACTTCGACTTCGAAGATGATTTCATTATCGTTTCCAATGAATTCGACTATGAGGACTATCAAGAATTCGAGCCCCCCTTCCCTTCTCTGATTCAAGTCACGAATTCTCATGGAGACATCGAGATCCTGGGAACAGACGAGAACAAAATAACTGTTTCCCTGCGAAAAAAAGTATGGCGGAGAAAGGAAGAAAAAGCCAAAGAAATCGCCGATGAACTGGAAATGTCAGTTAAAAAAGAGACGGATAAGTGGACCATTTCAACTAGCCGTGATAATCTCAGGAGAAAAAACATCAGAACAACTTTCATCATTTCCATACCATCGAGTCTGAACGTTGAAGTGGAAAATTCATACGGAACTGTCGATGTGGCCAATGTGCAGAAGACAGATATTACCAACTACCACGGAGAAACAATTGTTTCCGACATCTTCGGAGAGCTCTCCCTGAAAAGCAGCTACAGAGATGTGGAAGTTGGGAACATCAATGCCGATGTTTACTTGGATAGCCATAATTCCCACGTGTATGTGGGCAAAGTCCAAGGAAAAGTCCATGTCGTTCACCGCTATGGAAAAATTCACCTGGACGAAATCTCCAAAGATGTTAAAGTCGAAGGTTCTCATTCAGAAATCTACGGTGAAAAGCTGGTGGGGCCTGCTGAGCTGGAGAGCTCTTACAGAAATATCGCTCTCTATGATGTGGGGCCTACGAAAATCATCGGTCACAGCTGTGAAATAGAAGTCGATGGAGCCGAAGGTTATCTCGACATAAAAAGCAATTACGGGAAGGCCAAAATCAATAATCTCAAAGGCGACCTTGTGATTGATGGAAAAAACCTGGGAGTCTACGGAAGGTCGATCGTCGGGGAGAAAATCGACATCAAATCTTCCTACCGTAACATCGAGCTTACTGATTTTTCAGGCAGAGCCACCGTTATCCTTTCGCATGGAGAAGCGACTCTCGCGCCTTATCCATTAACTCATCCTATTGAAGTCAGAGGCGAATACTCAACCATAAAGTTCTCCTGGCCTCTTGGAAAAAGGTACCCATTCGAAGCGAGAGTGAAAAATGGAGATATCGAGTGGACACTACCTGAAGAAATATCTATTACCGAAGAAGACCACACCCGGACATACAAAGCTTTTATCCAAGAAACTGAGAATCCTTCTATCCTCATCTACACGAGCTACCGCTCGATTCGGGTCACACAGTAAACCAAACTTAGGGTTTAGAACATAAACCACAAGAGAGAAAAGCCCGCTCTTCGGAGCGGGCTTTTTTTGTAGCGCCAGGGATTTGCAGAAAATAATTTGGGGTCAATCCTCAGAATCATATGAGGCCAGGCCTTAGTTACTTCAGTAATTTGTAGTCAATTCTGAATTCTTTTAAACGTGAATTACTGAAATTACTAAGCCCTGACGCCTTTTTTTCACTTTTTTTCAAAAGTAAATGACAAAAGTGACTGAGGTCTGACCTCATGGATCAAAAGCTGGAAAAGAAATGACTGGAATGAAACTTAATATGGAAAAAGAGGAAGGAAGGGATAGATTATTGCTTGAACCTCAAGCTAAGGATTTTATCATTCAAGCAGCCGATGATTTTGATGTTAAAGAACGAGATGGCATTCGCTAAGTCTTTTTTGTATTTTGTGACATACCGAACAAAATTATTTTCTTTATTATTCCACAGGAGGTTCTCAAACTCTGCCACTTCGTCAGTGAGCTCTATCAGAAAGTGGTTGATGGTCCGATACTGCGCGTTTATCTCGATCAAGTCTTTGCTCTTGAGCTTGTTGAAATTGAGATAAGGCGGGAGGGATTGGAGGATCAACAGGCTTTCATTGCGCAATTCGTTCACGGATTCCTTCATCTCCTGGAAGAAAGACTTGTATTCCAGGGGCTCTTTCAATTTCTCCTCTGCTTTATCGAGAAGGACTTCATACTGGTCCTTCACAGAGTTCACGAGTTCTTTGACTCCCAGGTATTTTCTTCTGAAATGAAAGAGGTCGATAAAATCTCTGCCGATGTATATTTTATCTTTGTAGTTCGTCATGAGTTCCCGCGGAGAATGAGTGTAAAATTTAATTTCATACCGTCTTCCCCCAGAGTCTCTTTCTCTGAGTCTGGCCAGCACGAGATAGTTATTCTGCTCGGCAAAATAGCTGTTCACATCCAACAGGACTGAATAAACCGCTAAATTTTGTACAATATATTCTTTCACGTAATCGAGTAGGTTTTCACTCCTGCTGAGAAAGTCATTAATGGTCTCGTTGGGAGTGGGCGTGATAACAGAATAAGAAGGAGAAAGAAGATAAAGGACAGGGCCAGTGCCAACTTCGAGATAAAGATTTTTCAAAACCTTCTGCTGAAGGTCGTTGAGCAGAATGGGCCGTAAAGGAGGCAAACTTTTCAGATCGACTTTGGATAGCTCTTCAACTTCATTCATAGCTCGATGACCCTTACTTTATTCAAAAAAATGCTATCATCCCAAAGTAAAAAAATCAACCCTTGGGGTCAGACCTTAGTAACTTCAGTAATTTGCTTTCCTAGAAAGACTAGATGAGTATATCAATTTCAAATTACTGAAGTTACTAAGGTCTGACCCCGTATTTTCTAAAGGTCCAGTCATGGCTGGCATAACGTTCTTTCTGGATCTTTGAGATGAGCTCTCTTTCTTCGTTGCTAAAGATTTTTTGTGTTAACTCAACCTTGAAAAATTCAGAAATTCCAGAAATCAAACGCTCCACAGCCCAATCGAAAAGGACCTTCTTTCCCAGGGCTTGAGACAGAGAAATCATGCGGACCTGGCTCTCGTTTCTTTCGAGAGCCGAAACAGACTCTAGCAGTCCTTCATCCTCTTCCAAAGGAATGGACCCGTGCTGGATGAATTTTGCACCTTCTCTTTTTTGAGCACTGCCCAGGATTTTTTTCCCTTGGACTTCGACCTCATCCCGGGCAGGATAAGAAAAACAGGGCAGGTTTCCTTTAACATATGAGTCTGGCGGAGCATCAGCCAGACAGGGCTTTAATCCCATTCTCTCAAAACCTCGCATCAAGGCCTCAGAGATGAGCCTGTAAGAGTCCTTGAGCGCTGAGGTGAATCTCTGACTATCAGAGGAACATAATGAATAAGTCACTTCCTTGTTATGCAGCACGAGTTTCCCTCCCGTCATCCGTCTGACAATATCTATCCCATTCTTTTGACAGTATTCGATATCGACTACTTTCCGGATATTCTGAGAATATCCAAGAGATGCAGTGGGCCGTTCCCAGGTATAAAAGCGGAGATAAGTCTGAGGATCTTCGCCGAGTGACCGGAAGAGAAAGTCATCCACAGCCATGTTCCAGGATCCAGGAAGCGGCTTTTTATCTAAGATGAGCTTCCATTCTTTTTGAAGCACGATACTTATCATTCAACATTCCTTATCTTATGAAATCAAGGAAGATTAGATCGAAAATCGTATCTAACTCCCCAGAAAAATAAGAAAAAAGAGCGGACAACGGGATTCGAACCCGCGACCCCGAGCTTGGGAAGCTCGTACTCTACCGCTGAGTTATGTCCGCTCTCTTTTCTTGGAGATAATTATAATTCTAGGGATGAGCAATTTCAATAGAGATTAAGACCATTATTCCAGGTTCACTTTTATCATCCTGTTAGGCAAAGCTTAGACTTTAAGGAGCATCCCCAAACACCAAATCAACAAAATGATTAATGACTTTCTTTCGCTTTTCAATTGACCTTTTTTTTATAGTTCAATTCATTCAACTTAAAATCTTCAATGATTTTCGCATCAACCCAGTAGATTTCGACATCACGATTTTTGAACGCATTAAAAAACAGATATTTGTTATCATGTGACAATCCTGGGAATCTCGCTCTTTTCATCAACGGAACAGCTTTATCGAGTTTTTCGGCTCGGCTCCATGATCCGTCTGGCAGACGAAAACTGATATATAGACAAACTCCCTTGGGTTGTTCCATATAACGAGAAAATATGATATAGCCCTCTTTCGGATCAACGCATGGTGAATACTCGCTGTGTTCGGTATTGATATTTTCTCCTAAATTCTCAGGATGAGTAAATTGTTTACCAACGATCTTCGAGCGATAAATATCACCATCCCCATATCCTCCATCGCGATATGCATAATAGTAAAGATATCCATCACGCGTGAACATTGGATTCCCTGACGATGTCTCTGTATTGATGGGTTCTCCCAATTTTGTTGGCTCACTCCAACCTCCATTCGTTCTCTCAACATACCAGATATGATACTGCTCAAATCTCTCCTCAAAGGAATTAGGACGATACGAATGAAAATAAATTCGATTCCCATCAGGAGATACTGTCGGATGCCCCCCGTCAAACTCTTTGGTGAATTCAACGATTATCGGATTAGTCCAGCCCATCTCTCCATACCGGCTGAAGAACACTCTTTCATTTTGTACACCATCGATAGAACAATACACAGACCAATACACTTCCGTTCCGTCAGGAGAAAACGCTGGACTTCCGTGTTCATGATAATCCGACCTGGATACAATTCCGGGAGCAAAAATCTCAGGCGTTTTGCCCGGTGGTTTCTGACCCAGATAGGGGCCTCTTAAAACCGGAAAGTCTTCACTACTATCTGTTTTGCCTTCTGTACGACAACCTGTAAATGGAAGTACAAGAATGCAAATAATGATTGTACCAACTATTATTTTCGTTTTCATAAGATTCACTTTCCTCCGTTGAGCTTCTCTTTAAAAATTCTCCGCGCATCTTCGAAAACGTGGCTGTCTATCCAATAGACATTCGCTATCTCCCTTGGCTCAAAGATAAGAATTTCCTTTTTGTGCTTGCGACAAATCTCTCGCAATCTTTTCTAACTGCCACACACTTACCTACTGAAATAAGATTATCACACCCAAAACAACAAGGTCAAAGACTCAAAAATCATCGCCGGCACTTCCTGGTCAAACCAATGAGAAGAGGCATGGGCCGAACGGGCAGTAAAAAGCTGTCCATTCTCGATGAACTCGACAATCACTCCGAAATTTCCCGGGTGTTTCGGGCTCACTACACCTGAGAGAATTTTGTAGGTCCAGAGAGGGAAAGTAGTCTTGTTCTCAGGCACGTAAGAATTCCTATAAGAATGCAGGATGTGGTCTGCAGGCCCGCTGCCTGCCAGCTCTTCAGGCGTCATAGCCCTGACAACAAAATCAGACTTTTCAAGCTCTTGAGTAATGAGAACGGGCAGCTTGTCCTCAGAACCCGTATAGTTGTCTATGAATTCCTCGATATGGGAGAGTAAATCTCTAATCTCTCCTTCTGAAACCCGTTTGGCTTTTCGGCCTTGTGTGATCTCGTACTCCAGGACATTCGGGGCGCCATGGTCAGACGTGAGAGCAACGATATAGTTCTTTCGGCCAATGGTCTCGTCGAGGAAAGTGAGGAATTTCCCCAATTCGCGGTCTATTCTTAAGATATTATCCATCTGTTCAAGACTGAGAGGACCATAGTCATGACCGATCCTGTCGGTTGATTTGATCGCAATGGCAAGAAAATCCTTAGCGTTCCGCTGCCCGAGTTCCAGTTTCTTCACAGCTTCTTTGGCCAGGGCAAAAAGCGCCTCGTTGGCGTGTGGGCTGTAGTCGTAAAACCAGCTGTTGCTTGTCGTTTCGTTTACCACTTTATATTTATGCTCGATTTTATGAGGAAATGTCGTATGAATCCCATCCCCTTCGTAAGCCGCATCATCCATCCTTGCCAAATTCCTCAACTCCTCTGGAACCGAATTTTCCCAAACAAGGCTCTTTTTATAGTCAGGCAGGACTTCTTTGTTGAATTTTTCAATCCATTCAGGATACTCATCTCTGTAGAAGGTCGTGGTTACAAATTGACCTGAACTTGATTCCAGCCAGTACACATGATTCTTCGTTCTTTCCGGGTTTGGTCTGCCGCCATAGCACAAAGCCAGTCCGGGCCCTGTGCTCAAAGCCACAGTCCTGGCTTCGGAGTCTGCAGCCCGGAACCAGTCAGCCATTCCGGTAACCCTGATTTTTTTAGATGACAAGCTCAGTGCGTGAGGATAGCCAAGGATTTGCGCCTCAGTGTCATAGAGCATCAACCGCCGTTTAACATTGTCGACAATGTATGCATTGGAGGATATGCCATGCGTTTTTGGATGGGCACCGGTAGCAACAGTTGTATGTCCTGGCCAGGAAAGTGTGGGGGCGTGATCCACAATTCCTTTATCATACCTCCATCCTTCATCTCGCAACCGCCTGAAACAGCCGGTAAAAGCTTTATCGTATCTCCACAGATGGTCGGCGCGTAACTGGTCAACTGTTATGATGATGAAGAGCCTCGGACTTTTGGTCGCAGAAGATGAGGTACATGAGAATACCAGTAAAATGGCTATAATCCACATTAAAGGGAAGCGAAAGGGATTGATGATTGATCGCATCAGCTCCTATCTTCCTTAATCTGAAATGGCTGAACACATTTTTTATAACGCATCCAGAATACATAGAAGAATCTCTGTTGTCGTCCAGATTCATGTTTTCTGACTTTCTTGCCCGGGGTTAATCTGTCTCTTCGACCTCAATCGACCACATTTTTTCAGCGTTTTTTGTTTAATTTCCCTCTTCCAAAATTATGTTATGTTTTATTCTTTTTTCCTGCCATTCCCCTGATTGCCAGGGGAATCCGTGAAAAGAATTGATTCTGAAAGCATTCGAGAAAAAGTCGTTTATTTAGTATCTTTACTAAAGAACTAGAAGTGGAAAATGGACCAAAGATGAGGCAGGTTCATAATTTTACAGGCTAAAATTCTAAGCATATTCACGTATTCGATCCAGATATTAAACACTGACACTCATATCCTTACACATTATGTATCGGATACTAAAGCTGAAAATATAAAGATTAGTCCTATTACAGGAATTTGGTCGATTTTACCTGAGATGAGTCTATTATATATAAGGAGCGATTTTATGGTATCGTGTTTTTTAATGTTGTTGATTATCTGGTTGACCATCGGCTATCAATCAATTAAAGCAACCGATGTGAATCCAGTGATATAATTAAGGTATGAATGAAGACAAAAAAAGAGAGGATTCATTCCTCTTTGATAAGCCCTTATGAAGATACAGGAGGTTACACAATGAGCAAAAAGATAAACAGGAGAGAGTTTTTAAAAAAGGGGTCCTCTGCGGTATTGGGAGCCGGTCTGGCAATTAAATCAGGCTTGAGCCTGGATAAGAAAGCATTAGAGAAAACCAAGGTTGTTGAAATCACGCACCCTGAAGCTGTTTCAGATTCACGCAAGGTTGATAAAACAATAGTCAGGGAGATACTTCAAAAAGGGATGAAAGCTCTCACCGGATCTCAGCGTCCGTGGGCACAATTTATAAAACCGGGAGATAGAATAGGCCTTAAAATAAACACTCTAGGACGCCCTCTGTTATTTACTCATCATGAGCTCATACAGGCTGTGACTGAAGAACTGATGGATTTCGGCGTTAAAGAAAACAACATAATTGTATGGGACCGTTGGGAACCTCATATGAAAGATTGTAAATTTAATTTTAACACTTCAGGCGTAGGAGTCAGATGCTATGGAACCGAGACCTTTGGAAAAAGCCTTAATCGCCTTGATCCAGGCGTCGTTTACGAATCAGAATACGATGATCCCGGACGTCGAGAAGAT
>CAYFVQ010000099.1:0-12626 GCA_964346585.1 uncultured Eubacteriales bacterium
TGCCTTTTCGCCTGGAGAGTTGTACGGAGCTGTTCCTGAACTGGCTGATATCTGCAATATCACAACAGAAAAGCTGTTTGCCGTATTCAGTGAAAACATGGGGCCTGATCAATATAAGACACTCGCAGTGGCCATCGGAAAAGAAATCGAAAAAGGCATAGACGGGATCATCATCGGCCACGGAACAGATACACTCCATCATACTGCAGCCGCCCTCACCTACATGATTCAAAATCCCCCCATACCGATTATTCTTGTGGGTTCTCAGCGGTCTTCAGACAGGCCGAGTTCAGATGCGGCCCTGAATTTAATGCACGCAGCCTATGCAGCCGGACATTCGGACATCGCAGAAGTCCTGGTCTGCATGTTTGGGCCGACATCGGATGAATATGGATTTCTCCATAGAGGGACGAGAGTCAGAAAAATGCATTCTTCGTACCGTTCAACCTTCAGGACTGTTGGTGATATTCCCCTGGCCACTGTCACCAGAAACAGCGTCGATCATTTGAAAGACTCGTACAACCACAGAAGAAAAGATAAGAAAGTCAAAATATTGCCTTATTTTGAAGAAAAAGTGTCTCTTGTTTTTTACTATCCCAATATGAATCCAGATATAATAGATTCGCTGGTTGATAACGGATACAAAGGAATTGTCATTGCGGGCACTGGGCTCGGACATGTGAATAAACCGCTATATCCTGCCATTGAAAGAGCTGTAGCAAATAAAGTTGCTATTTTCATGACTGTCCAGACTTTATGGGGTTATGTTCATATGCACGTCTATGAAACTGGCAGAGACCTTCTGACTAAGGGGATCATACCCGTAGGGAACATGTTGCCGGAAGTGGCGTACATAAAATTGGGTTGGGCTCTGGGCCAGACGAATGACCTTGAAAAAGTCAAGGAGATTATGCTGACTTCAATTCAAGATGATATCACTGAACGTGAACCGTATAACGGCTATCTTATCTATCAAGGAGGCGTGCCTGAGGTCGAAGAGTTCATTAAAAAATTCCATAAGTAAAATAAGCCTGATTCACCTGGGGGGATTCTCGAGCATTAAGCCAATTCGAAAACTGTCATTTTCTTGGTTTCTTGAATTCATTCTCTTCAACAGCAGGCAAAATTTCACAGTTACGCTGCTATGATCAAAAAGACCGAAATCCTTTCAAATTGACACAAAATCCCTCTCATACTAGTATCAGTTTCTGCATCCGGAAAAGAGGAAAATTTGTGAAAATGATTCATGTGGACACCTTTCTGAATATTTTTATCAAAAAGATATTTGACAAAGGGTGATTTTTTTTATAAAAAGGGAAAACAATTTCTTTAATTTAAGTGAGATTGCCTATTCGAAAGAAATTGTGATATAATGACCTCAATTCCAGGGTCCTTGAAATAATGGATTTTGATATTCATATTACTCTCAAAACAAAATTAATGAGTTATATATACAACATCCCACATGTTTATTTAAACTAAGGAGGGCATTATGAAAGGAGCTAGAATTCCCATGAAAAATTCGTTAGTTCTGGGTCTTTCCCTTATGCTGATCTTCGGAGTTTTATTTTTAGCTTCGTGCGGCGGCAGAGAAGAGGGAGAAGCCGCTCAGGAAGGTGAAGAGACGACTGAGCAAGCGAGGATAGAAGAGTTACAGAGGGAATTGAATTCGAAGAATGACATAATCAAGCAGCTTCAGAGAGAGAATGCAGACCTTCAGAGTAAAGTTCCGGTTTCTTCGGAAGTTCAGGAGGGGGATAATCACTATGAAATCGCACACAATTATCTGACAGAAACTAAGGGGCTATCAGAAGATGAAGCTAATAAAGTATTGAAGAACTCGTATCTCTACGATTCGTTACTGGCGGGATTCCAAGTGGGGAATATCAGTGATGGTGGTGAGTATTCCAGTTTTCTTTCCCAGGGGAATGCAACCGCTTCTCCAGGTAAGATGAAGAGGGTAGAGGATACAAAAAAAGTCGCTGAGAAAGTCGTTCTCAGGAATAATGTGACACTGGCGGAAATAGAAGGAATGCGGCAGAATGCAGAATTCAAAGATAAAATGATGATGGCGAAGAAAGAAATGGAGGTACTCCAGAAGAAGAATGCCGTGCTCGAGGAGAATCTCGATAAATACAGAGTCGCGACAGCTGAATTGGACTCCAGATTGAATTCTGTTTATTATTTTGCCGGGACGAAGGATAGCCTTAGAGCTTCAGGAAAGGCAGCTCTGGGTGCTGTCAGTTATAGAGATTTTCAGAACAGGATTGACCTGAGAGAAGAAAATACCATTGAGCTGAGTGCGGGAGATTTCAATGTTACTGTGATCAAGAAAGTGGAGATTGTTCCCAAGACATTGGTGGCAAACGTGGATTATCGGGTAACGATCGCCAGTGATGGCCAATCAGCGACGGTTCAACTGCTGAATGCGGATAAGTTTCGTCTGGCTCGCATCATAATCGTCGTGAGCTGACCAGAATAATATAGTACACTAGACTTTATTGAATTACTCCATCCCTATTCTATTATAAAAGATATCTGCACATTCATTTCTCGTTATCAGAGATAAATACTCTCTTCGATGGTTTTGTAACCAATCATTTTAGAGATGAGTTTTGAAAGAATAGAGTGCCGTGGACGTCCCAGTTTTGTTCCTGAGGGGCGTCTAGCCGCAAAAAAGGTGAGAGAAAATCACCCCAGGAATCACCTTTTAAGGCTATTTACTTTTTAATCCGGTACCCCTATCCTTTTTCTGCCAAAAGATAATTTATCCAGGACTTATTTCCAAATTCGCCAGGGATAAAAACTTTGAAGTGTCCCAAATGTGATTTTAAAAACTCCGCAAAAAGTCTTTTTTGCAGTAAATGCGGAACTCGATTGTCTCCCAAGAAGACTCCCAAAAAAACTCCCAAGAAAACTCCCAAGAAGACTCCCAAAAAAAAGCCCTACGTATCTCAAACAAAAACTGTAAAAGCCACCCAAACAGGGTCTAAAGAGCTAGAATCGGGAAGCACCTTTGCTGGACGATACCAGGTGATAGAAGAATTGGGAAAAGGGGGAATGGGCAGTATTTATAAAGTTCTCGATAAAAAGATCAACGAGAAGATTGCCTTGAAGCTCATCAATATGGAAACTCCATCGGATGAAAAGAGTGTTGAAAGATTCAGCAATGAATTGAAACTGGCCAGAAAAGTCTCCCACAGGAATATATGCCGTATGTATGACCTTGGGGAAGAGCAGGGAACTCATTACATCACCATGGAATTTGTACCGGGTGAGGATTTAAAGAATTCGATAACAAGAATGGGGCCTTTGAATCCCGGGAGAGCTATTTCCATTACCAAGCAGTTGTGCAAGGGATTGGCTGAAGCTCATAAGTCAGGAGTTATACACAGGGATTTAAAACCCCAAAATGTCATGATAGACAGCCAAGGAAATGCGCGCATCATGGATTTTGGGATAGCCCGGACGGTAAAAGGAGAAGGCCTGACAGCGGATGGGATGATCATCGGAACTCCGGAATATATGGCTCCAGAACAAGTCGAAGGAAAAGAAGTGGACCAACGGACAGATATTTATTCGTTGGGAGCGATCCTTTATGAAATGCTCACAGGTCGAGTCCCGTTTAAAGGAAAAAGTCCGATTAGCATCGCTTTTATGCACAAGACTGAGAAACCCAAAGACCCAAGAGTTTATAATGACCAGATTCCAGAGGAACTCAGCCGCTTGGTATTGAAATGCATGGAGAAGGACAAAGCAAAAAGGTATCAAAATGTAGGAGAGCTGAGTGCAGCGCTGGATGGTATAGAGGGAGACCTCCCAACCAGTGAACTCGTTCTGCCCAAGAAAAAGCCGACCACAACGAAACAGATAACATTGACGTTCACCTGGTGGAAGTTTTTAATCCCTGTCTTGCTCCTGCTGGCTGTACTCGTCATTCTTTTTGTGCCTTTTGGCAAAAAGGGGCTGGATGTTAATCCCAACCGGTTCATCGTGGCTATTTTCGAAAACCAGACCGGGGATGGTTCTTTTGATTCCTACGGCCGTGTGGCGGCGGATTGGATCACCCAGAGCCTATCACAGATAGATGAAGGGGAAGCTGTTCCTGTTAGCGAAGCCCTTGAGTCTTTGCGAACAATGGGTGTGGAAACAGGGGGGATTCAGAGAATGGCGCAGCTTCGTGATTTGGCCATGCACACAGAAGCCGGAACAGTCATTTCCGGCTCTTACACTTTAAGAGAGGGAATACTCCGGTTTGAAGCCCATATTATAGATGCAAACAAGGGAAAGTCCATCCATATGCTCGAGCCTGTCAGTGGTTCGGGAGAATCGCCGATGGAGGTAATCGAGACACTGCGCCAGAGAATCATGGGAACGCTCGCCATTTACTTCAGTCAGATTCCCAGCCGAACCCAGAGGTTTTTGGAGCCACCCCTTATTGAGGCCTATCAAGAATATTTGAGTGGTATGGAAGCGTTTGACCATGACTATTCGCAGGCGTTGACGCATTTTGAGCAAGCAGTCCAGCTTGACCCAGAATTTCCGGCTCCGTGCATCCGCATGTCCATTATCTACAGTCACCAGGAAGAATTCGCTAAAGCGGAATCCATGGTGAATCTGGCTAATAGCAGACGAGATAGATTGAACCTTTTGGAGCGTTTTCTGTTGGATGCCTTTATCGCAGGACTTCAGGGGAATTACGAGGAAGGATTGGAATTTTTCCGTCAGGCAGAAACTCTGGCTCCAGAGGATTATGTCCTCAATTATCTCATGGGCTTTGAGGCCCTCAGGCTCAACCGTCCTCAGGAGACAATCGATACATTCTTGAAAATAGAAATTCCTGAATTTGTGCATGGGACCGAAGTCGGAGCCTGGCGCTTTAGAGTACTTGCCGAAGCGCACCATGTCCTTGGGGAATACTTGAAAGAATTGGAAGTGCTCAGCAAGGCACAGGATTATTTCCCAGACAATATCAATCTTCGTCTGGGAAGGGTTCGTGCGCTTGCGGCCCTGGGAAGAATACAGGAAGTCCTTGAGGTGATAGATGAAAGCTTGGCCATGACTCAGCCGCCCGATGCTCCTGGAATTATTATGCTCGAAGTCGCACAGGAACTTCTTGCGCATGGCTATTTGAATGAGTCCAAGGAAATAGCAAACCGCGCTGTTTCTTGGTATCAAAGTCAAATTCCTGAGGAAGCTGCTAGTGAAAAACAGCTCTCAAGCCTTGCGTTTGCCCGGTATGTCGCGGAGCAATGGGAAAACGCTCAGAAGCTTTTCAAGGAACTGAGTGAGGAATATCCGAATAATGTCGAATACAAAGGATTTCTGGGAAGGCTGGCCGTGCGCATCGGAAACAAAAAGGAAGCGCTCCAGCTCTCAGAAGAATTAGCGGGTATAGACCAAGCTTATCTTTTTGGAGCCCATACTTATTCGCGAGCCTGTATCGCGTCTCTCCTTGGTGAACAAGAGCAGGCCGTGGAGCTGCTCCGGGAGGCTTTTACTCAAGGGCGTCCTTTTGGTGTCTATCTCCATCGGGATATGGATTTAGAGCCTCTCCGTGATTACCCCCCCTTTCAGGAATTGCTCTGGCCGAATAGGTAACGGCTTGAGGTGTGAGAAGTTTCTCTTCTTTCTATTTTTCTTTTTTGATTTTATTCAACTTATCAATTGTGTTGGTGTTCTTGGGGTTTAGCTCCAGTGATTTAGCGTAGTTCTTGATAGCCAGCTCTTTATCTCCGTTGATCATGTAGGCTTCAGCGAGGCTATCATATCCATTGGCATACTTGGGATAGACTTTCACGTTTAGTTTAAAAATCTCAATGGCTTCTTTGATTTTTTTTGTTTGAAGGAGATAGTATCGTAGCCTGTTCAATTCATTGGCTGCAAAATTGTACTCTTTTGGATGATTTTTTTTGAACTCTTCATACTGCTTAATGGCTGTTTCCATCCCTTTTTCAGCTATAGCTTCATAAATCACTTTTGCGATTGACTTTTTTGGCAGATTATACGGATGGCCATAGAGAATATTTCTTATTCCGGTGCTCATTTCTGCCAGGGGGGCTCCACCCGTGTTGTTGAAGAGGACAATTAGATGTTTATGATCGACCAGTCGTTCTATAAGAGTATTAAATCCATTAATCCCTCCGCCGTGAGAAATGCTCATTACTTTATCTTCGGTTTTGGGAAAGCCGACTTTCCTCACATTCCATCCATAACCGTAGCTCCCGCCCCTTGCGGAAACATGCGGTTTAAATAAGAGGCTTTTCATTTTTTTTGAGAGTAACTTTTCTGTATACAGAGCTTGGTCCCACAAGTAGAGGTCTTCGACTGAAGAATACAGAGAACCTGCGGAGTAGGGAAGAGACATATCCAGGTAGGGGGCATTTTCATATCCGTTAAAAGTTGTTGAATACCCTGCAGCTCTTCCGGGAATGATTGTGTTGTGGTGATCGTATCCCGTGTTTTTCATGCCGAGCGGTTCAAGAATCTTTTCTTTTAACACTTCTTCGTATTTTTTCCCGGTGATTTTTTCGATGATTGCCCCTAAAAGAAAATAGCCGGAATTGTTATAGACAAATTTCGAGCCTGGTTCGAATTCCAAATCTCCGCTGCAGTATTTTTTAACGAATTCATCAACAGGATAGGGATCACGGCTCACTTCATCAAAGAAATTCGGCATGCTGGTGTAGCTCGGTATTCCAGAGGTATGAGTCAACAAATGGTGAATAGTGACTTTTTCTCCTGAGTCTTTTCGGTAATACGGCAAGTAGTCAGACAACTTTCCTTCTAAGTTTATCTTGCCCCGGTCAACAAGCTGCAGAATCAGCATGGAAGTAAACTGTTTGGTGATAGAGCCTATCCTGAATTTTGTGTCTGGTTTGTTCGGAATATTCCATTCTATGTTCGCAGAGCCGAATCCTTTTTTGTATATGACCTTGCCTCCTTCGGCAACCAGGACTGTTCCGTTAAAACGGCCGTAGTCATGATAGATTTGTATAAACTTGTCGATTTTGCTGATTTTGTCTTGAGCGTATCCCTGATGAGGAAAACAGAGTAATCCGCACAAGACAATCGAAAAAATTAGAACATAAGAATTTTTATACTTTTTTCTCATGTTAATAGGATCTCCTTGAATCAACTTCATTCATATCATTCAGCAAGACTCATTTTTCCTTCCATTCTTGCATAATATGAGCAAAGCATTCCAGGCCGCTTGGGATCACAGCGCCGTAACCCCCTCCAGGTTGTGTCCAGGCTCCGGAGAGATACAGGTTCTCAATCGGCGTATTGTGTGGGAGCCGCCTCGGAATGGAGTTGGCTAGAGTCTGATCCCATCCATAGATTGCGCCGCGATAATTTTTCGTGTAGCGAACATTGGTCAGGGGAGTTCCAATCTCTTTGACTTCGATGGCTTTTCTGAGGCCTGGAAGAAGAGTTTCTTCGACCTTATCGATCAGGATATCTGCCATCCTCTCTTTTTCTTTCCGGTAAGCTTTTTTCTTTCCTTGAAAGTAATCAGCCTCATATTTTTCCCAGTGACTATAACCCTGGAGATTGAGGATGTTCAATGTATTTTTACCTTCAGGAGAATAGCCTTTGTACAGGTTGTCGTACAGGGTGAGCCCGAAACCCTGATTTTCAATATCCGCATTCAGTAAAGCTTTGTATATGGCTTCGATGTCGTAGTCAGTCTCGTAAAAGATTTCAGTGTCTTTGATCCCGATTTTACCCACAAGGTCTCTTTTCAATCCCAGAAAAACCTGGAAACAGGAAAGACTGACTGAAAATGTCTCCATCCTCTCAAGATAGCTTTTCAAGTAGTCGTCCTCTTCTATCATGGTGTGAAAGGTATCATAGGCATTGGCATTCGAAACCACGACCTTTCCTGTGTATTCCTTCCCATCGGCGGTTTTCACTCCGTAGGCAGAATGGTCTTTGACCCGAATTTTATCCACTCGATTTCTGAGCATGACTTTGCCCCCGCGGTCTGTGATGAACTTCATCAGTGCGTTGCTGATCTTTTGGGATTTTCCCACTGGATAGTATCCCCCTTCCTGAAGATAGCCTATCGTGGGCATGGCGTAGTAGATACTGGCCAGCTTCGATGGCGGGAGCCCATAATAGCCCCAGAGGCTAGAAATGATGGTTTTGAGTTTGGCGTCTTTCACCCGGACATCCAGCATCTGCCCCCATGTTTGATTGACGCTCTGAGACAGATACGGATAGTCTTGACGAAAGGTCAGCATGTTGACCTGACCTTGGGCTTTGGATATTTTGTCGATGTCTTTGGTCAGACCCTTCATGTCATCAAATATTCCCTGGATACCCTCTTTTTCCTCCGGAAAATGGTTGACTAGAGTTTTTATGTATTCAGGAAGGTTTTTATGGGGAACACGAATGTCATAGTCAGGTAAGATAAGTCGGTAGAGAACAGGATGGGGGACAAACTCGACATCCTTGATCTCGGGGAAGCCCGGTATCAAGTTATGGACTCCATTCCGTTCTCCGACTGTCGTGGAATGCAGGGAGACATCGAAGATAAACCCTTTCCGTTTGAAGGTTGTCGCGTATCCTCCGGGTTTGTTGTGATGCTCGAGAACCAAAGCCTTGAATCCCTGCCTGGCAAAGCCCGCAGCACAGCTCAGTCCGCCGAGGCCTGCGCCGATGATCACAGCATCGAAGTCATTTGTTCCTCTGCTCTCTTGTGTGCCCTTTGGAAATGCATCCCAATCAAGGGCAACCAATGATATCCCACTAAGCAGGGCCTTTAAAAAATCTCTTCTTTCCATCTCTTTTTATCCGCTTTGTTTAATAATACGGGTGTGGAGTTCAAGAGTTTCATCCCTTCTCCAAATGAAAGGAATAACTTCCTCATCTGTTTAGGCTAAAAAAGCTGTCTCTTGTTTTTTCCCCTGTTATTCATTAAAAGATAGCTTTGTAGACCTCACCCATAGTCAGCCTCAGCCCTTGTTGATAAGCATCATCCCATCTTTTGGTTTTATCCACCCATCCCTGTTTGGATGTGTCTGGCGGGATATCATCCCAGACTGGCTTTCCAGGATAGTTGATAGCGATGTCTCCGTTCACGTATCTTTGGCCGGCTTCATCCCATTCGGCCTGCTTAAACTGCTTCGCGTTCTTGAATCCCAGCTTCATCAGAGTCAGCATTCTGTTTCTTCCCCCTCCAACAGCCAATCGTTTGGCTTCAGGAAGATAGTGAATTCGGACTGGACCTTCTTTCACAAACTCAGAGAGGTATTGTCTTTTATAGAGACGGAATTTTGTGATCCAGGGAATCTTTCCATCCGGTTTTACGAAGTCCCATTTCAATGAGGAAAGATCAGTGATCTCATCACTCCCATGCTGGTCGAGATGTTGTCCCATCGGAAACAGAGTGACTTCCTGCCCGTCAGTTGTGAACTTGAACACCGGGCTTCCGGGCAGCCCGCTTTTTAATGCTAGCGCTCTGAATAGATTGTATTCTGGATACTTGGTGTTGCAGTAAGCCCCGTGAATGACCCTAAACACATAACCTATTTTGAGCTTTTCGATGATGATGTTGATGGGTTTCCAGCTCATGCCTGTTTGGTTTAGGTGATAAAAAATTTAATCTTATTGAAATCTTTTTCCCAGGAGATTATAAAGCCTCTCTCTCATTCCTTCAAGGTTCAGCATTCTGGCTTTGCCTCCCTCATCCGTTTCCACCCAGTAAACCTGACCTTCCAGCGTCTTCAAGTGTTTCTTGATTATTTCTTCTTTATCACTCACTGTGATGGGAAGGATCTCCAGAGTTGTTTGAGTTTTGATATAAGGGAGAAAGGGCTTTGTCTGTTTGTCATAGAGCTTTAACCTGTTCTCGATGGTTTCGACCTGGTCATCAGCGCGTCTCTCGAGCCTTCCGCCGCATTTATCGCAAACCCCTTCTATGTGAGGAGGGTCAAAATCGCTGTATCCTGTGGCGCACTCCACACAGACTCGCCTCTTGCCTTCGATGATTCCGAAGACGAGAAATTTCCGCGGAACATCCAGGTAGAGAGCGAGGTCGATCTTGATTTTTGAAAACAGAGCTTCTGCTTGAGCTTTTGTTCGTGGAAAGCCGTCCAAAACAAACCCGTTTTTCTGGCATTTCTCTTGGCTCAGGTGGTCCATTATGATGGGAACAATGATCTCATCAGGGACGAGCTCACCCCGCTCCATATAAGAGCTGGCGTTTTTCGACAGTTCTGACTCTTGATCCTCTTTTACTTTCGCCCTCAGGGCGATACCCGAAGAGACGTGAATCAAACCCAGAGCTTCCAGGTCACGTGACCTGTTTCCCTTTCCGCTGCCAGGAGGCCCAAAAAGAAGAATTTTCTTCCCTCGAACAGCGTCTTTGAGTTTGTCCAGGTTTTTCCAGAGATGACTTTCCATCACATCTTTTCCAGAATTTCAACGAGATTGTCGTAATCGCTCATCACCAGATCAGCTGAGTTATTATCCTTGTATTTATTGTTGACACCCGTGAACAGGATGGCCCGCATGTTGGCTTTCCTGGCGCCAACAATATCCGAGTATTCAGAGTCGCCGATATGGACTGCCGTTTCTGGCTCGCACTCCAGCTTTTCCAGGGTTTGCTCAAATATCTGTTTATGGGGCTTGGCCACCCCCGCTTCATCCGAAAATGTCAAATGCGAAAAATATCGAGGAAAATCATAATCACTGAGCAGGTTTCTGACTGTATTCGCTGAATGCCATCCCGTGTTGCAGATGACTGCCAGTTTGAATTTTTTCGTCAGGACTTCAAGTGCATCTTTTATCCCCGGGATAACAGGAGGCCGAAATTCAAGAGCCACCCGGTCGCTGTAGGCGGCGATTTCATTGATTTCTGCTTCTTGGGCCTGGACTCCTGCAAGCCTCAAAATCGACTCAACCCTGGATCTGCTGTTCTGCGTTTTCCTGTGTTCGATGATGTAGTCCTGGAATAACTCCGCCTCTTTTTTAAAAAGTTCATCCATTTTATGGGGAGCCAAGGGGAATCCTTTTTTGTTCAAAAAAGAAGTGAAATGCTCTTTCCTCTGAACATTCCGGCTGTCATCGTCAGCCAGAAGTGTATCCCAACAGTCAAAGGTTACGGCTTTTATCATCTCTACAATCTCCTTTTCTGTATACGAAATGATGCGGACTTAATTTTTTGAGAATGAGCAGGGAATAAATTAAGTTTGTTTTATGGGGTTGTTTACATAAGTACTCGAATTTTTGCTTCATAAGCCGCTCACTCTAATTATCAAGATAAACATAATATTGCAAGATTTTTAGTGATAAAGGAAAAAACAGATTGGCTTGCGATCTGTGGTCCTGGACGATTCTTGCTTATACTCATGGAACTTATACCATCCAACCAGTGATTCCAGAGAGGGAGCGGAAATCTTTTGGGGATGGTGAAAAAAATATTAAAAAAAACTAAAAAAATAGTTGCAAAACTAAAGATTTAGTTTTATAATACATATACTATGAAAGAACTCACAAAAGCCGAAGAACAAATTATGCAGATATTATGGAAGCTGGAAAAAGGCTTTGTCAAAGATATCCTTGAACATTTGCCCAAGCCCAAACCAGCCTATAATACTGTATCGACGATTGTCAGGATTCTAGAAAAGAAAGGTTTTGTCTCCCATACGGCTTACGGCAAGACGCATGAGTATTACCCAGTCCTATCCAAAGAGGAGTACACACGGAAATTTCTCAAACGGTTCGTTGAAAACTATTTCAGTGACTCGTTTAAGGAAATGGTCTCGTTTTTTGCCAAAGAAAAGGATATGAGTATCTCCGAATTAGAAGATACCATGAGAATGATTTACAGGGAAATCCAAAAACAAAAAGGGGAAAAAAATGAATGAATTCGCTCTCTACCTCATCGAATCGGGCATTTGTCTGGCACTCCTTTATTCGGTCTATTGGATTTTCCTGAAGAAAGATACCTTTTTTGTCATAAACCGGTTTTATTTGGTCTCTTCTGTCGCCTTTTCTTTTGCTATTCCTTTTATCAATATTCCGTCACCGATTGCCTCGCGCCCGTTGCTGGAAGGTTCCATTGTTTTCAGCGAGATAAGCAGTGTACCAGCTCAAACCCTAGGAATCGCTGATGTTCTGTTGCTGGTCTACATCTGGGGTGTGATGTTCTTTCTTATCCGCTTTGTTTATCAGCTTCTCAAAGTGCTCGTACTTATCAGGAAAAGCGATATTCAAAAATATAACGGATTGAAAGTCGTCTTCATCGATAAAGACTGCTCGCCTTTTTCTTTCTTCAATTTTGTTTTTATCAATAAATCCAACATTTCTGGTGATGATTTTCAAAGAATCGTCGCCCATGAAATGATTCATATAAAGCAATATCATTCCATCGATTTACTCATCCTGGAATGGCTCACAATTTTTCAATGGTTTAATCCTTTTGTATGGCCATACAAAGAATCTCTGAAAGAAACACATGAATACTTGGCTGATTATGCAGTCATTGCGCAGGGCTGCAGTGCAGCGAAGTATCAACTGCTCATCTTCGAGCAGCATGTGGGCGTGAAATTGTTTGAATTAGCCAACAATTTCAATCAATCGCAAATCAAAAGGAGGATAACCATGATGACAAAATC
>CAYFVQ010000100.1:0-11877 GCA_964346585.1 uncultured Eubacteriales bacterium
CGTGCCAAAATTATCCCCAGGGATATTCAGATGCGGCTCAAACAGTTTGTATCATTTTATCACAGCTTGTGTTCGCAAACGGACTAAAATCGTAAGCCAACTAAAGTAAGGAAACAGGAGTGACTGGTTGATATTCATAAAATTTTTTGAATAACCGGTAGGTTTCAATTGAGGTTTTTCTTAAGTGTTACCTGACCATTTTATTATTTCTTTTATGAAAAGCTTCTTTCAGCGTTCGATTTCTTCAATCCGGGGAAGCCAGAACCTTAAAGGGATTGGCTTGCACACGCCTCAATCGATTTAATCCTGCGAAAGCCGAAGCTTTGAAAATATTACAAATCATCCAAATTTAGCTAGAAATGAGACACGCACACGTTAGGGGATTAAATCAGTTGCTTTTCCCCTTTTATTTTGATTGTTGCTACGTTGCTTCTCTACACTCTTTATTTGCAGAGTGAAACAAGCCTTAACTATTTTAAGATTCATCAAATTTTATATGAGAGTATAAAAATCTATCACATTTATAATTGTAAATTCCAGCTGAAATCATTTCTCCACCACTCACTGACTCGGAAATCTGAATATCAATCTTTCCACAGAGAGGACATATCTTTTCTTTGATGCGTAATGGATTTTTACAGTGTGAACAGATTTTATTTAATTTCTTTAAATCATATTCCTTTGGTAATTTGAATTCGTTTCCCTTTTTAAATTTTTTTTCATTAAGTTCTCTGAGATAAGTATCCGGACAAAAATCCCTTTCCCAAAAATCACAATTTTGTAGGAATATAGCTTTCAATTATTCCTTTCTCTCCGGGGAATTCATTTTTTCTTTCTTTATCTGCTCTATTAAGGTAATATTTCACTCCCTATTTCAAAAGCCAGCCCTCTCTCAGTTACCTTGGGGAAAAGAAGCTCTGGAGAGAACAAGCTCCTAGAGGATAAACAATACCGAGAGAGGGCATGGCATGTGATTCACTTTTCTTGTTTAAAATTGTGATCTCCTTACGTTTCCTAGAGCGAAATTTATCTAAATATTGCTGGATATTGCTGGCAGGACGAATTTCTTATGAGGACACTCACTGCATATTTTGTCTAATGACTCTATATTCATAGAATTATTGAATAGTAACTTCGGGAATAAGGTTAAAACTTCCTTGTTACACATTTCGCGGTTATTCCATCTTGTTTCACATAGTTGCGATAACAACTGAACCTTTTCTCCGGTGTCATACAAGAAAAAAATTCCACATTGATTGCATTTATGTATAGGTCTTGATTCATCATTGTTTTTAATCTTTGCATCATAAATATTCTCTGAATCGATACTGAAGCAGCTCGGACACATCATTTCTTCTATCATCAGTCTTCCTTTTACATAAATTCCCTTCTATTATTTTGTTTGTTAATTGAAAAAAATATCAATAAGAAAATAATGAGTATAAACTTGGTAGATATAATACTTGTTATACCTGAAATGAAATCACACGGGAGAGAACACGAAGAAAAAAGGCTGAATTGACCTCTTTATTTTATAGCCCCATATTGAGATTTTATAGCCCTATACTGAGAATTTTCTCGTCCTTCGTCTCCCATCTTCCCTATTCATGCGCTGATCCTCTCAGCTATCTTTTCAAATCCCGGGAAGCCAGCGCTTTGGAATATTTAGTTTCCGCTCTCTTCTCGCTTTGCTTTAAGCATACTTGATTTTCCTGCCATTTTTCTTAATAAGTGAAATATCACCCCTTATATCATCTCTAGAGATGATTGACATTTTGGTAGATGTGGATTTAAGCTCCAAATGAGGATAACAAAAAAAGGGAATATTTCTCTGATCAGCTAAAACTTCAAAAAAGCGGGGGAGAACACAGCTCACTATTCGAGATGAGGTACAACTACGTCGTCCGAAAGAGGAGAAAGTGATGGAGAACAAAATTTCACCCCCCAAGTGTCAGCATTCAACTTATACTAGCCAAGGGTATACTCTTATAGAGGTGTTGATTGGCAGCGTTATCATTTTGATAGTCGTACTGGCAACGCTGTCCCTGTATATGCACAGCAATAAGGTTTCTGTCGACCAAACACAATATGCCTCGCTTCAGCATGAGGTCCGTTCAGCCATGTTTTTTGTCTCGAGAGATATAAGGTCTGCAGGTGTAGGTTTGATACCCGAGCTTGCCGGTTACTTTCTGGAAGGAACAGATGGCCATGGCCCTTCTCCGGAGTCGCCTGACTCAATAAAAATCATGGCAAATTTTGATGATCCTTTGAGTCTCAAAATTGAGACTTATATGGGTGGAGGTGGAGGTGGAGCTGCCACGGCTGGTTTATATGATGGGGAATTATCCACTAATCCTTATACCACTGTGGAAAGTTATGTCGACAGACCCATCTTTTTAATGTCAAAAACGTGTCCGGGTTGTTTTGCGCTTCGCCAAATAACAAATGTCTTTGGACTTGGTGTGCCCGGCGATGAGAGAATTACTATGTCGCCAGGGCTATCTGATCTTGACCCCCCGGGAGGATTGATAGATACGGGTTGTGATGTGGCCTGTTGGAGTGATGCAATAATAACATTCGCCCAGATAAAACAATATTGGCTTGATACAACAGGGAATCCGGGAGACTATCCGGATTTGAACCTTACCCCAGGACAGGATGGATATTTAGGCATTCCTTATACTTTATATTTAACAAATATAGACGAAAGCGGGAATGTCGTGCATATGGCGATAGGTTTGAACATCGAAAATATACAATTCCAGTATATCGGAGATTTCAATTACGATGGAATCACAGACCCGCCTGCAAATTGGGATAACAGCAACTGGACAATAGACCCGTTGGATGATGAGGCAACAAAACAGGGAAAAATGGATTTAATAACCAGAATCAGGATGATCCGGATATGGATTCTGGGAAGGACAGAAAATCCTTTCGTGAGCGTCTCCGGAACGCCTTCGTCAGGGATCAATGTTTATAGAAGACCTGCTCTTGCTAACAGTCCTGGAAGCAGTCAGGATGACTTGCGCAGAAGATTCCTGCTGGAAACAACAACAATCATAAAGAATCTTTCCTTAAAATTATATAATACTGGAGATGCATACTAATACTGTTACAGCTTTCCAGTCTCTTCATTAATCATATCCCTGGTTATCTGAACAGGTAGATGTTCTTTTTCAGGGTTATAATCTTTCTGAACACGCGAGGATAATTTCTCCTTATCCTCTTTTGTAAGAAGCTCTGTATCTAAATAATGTCTCTTTATTCCAAATGTGAGTAGATAAAATTTACATGTCGGGCATCTAATTAGCATATCCAATTCATCGCCAAGAAGGTCTGGCCTCATTATCGCTTCGTCGTTTTCGCAGAGATAACATTTGATTTTTTCCCAGTCCATCTTGCCCTCCTTTTTTTAATTCAAGATCATAGAGTCCCTCACTTCTCAGGGTGCTACTTTGTCATCAGTCATTTTAGTTCTCATTTGCAGACTTGAATTTATTATTACTTTTTTAATATTAAATCTTTTTCAAGAATCCAAAATAACGTTTCACAATTTTTATTATTACATCTGTATCCATGAGTCATTTCCATTCCGGGTATGACGTGAGAAATTCCTGCTATTTCAACGTTTTCACCTTTACAGACTGGACACGTTTCTCCTTTGACTATGAAATAACTCGATTTGCATTTTTTGCATATTTCATCTAGTTTTTCTAACTTTTCTCTTGTGTGAGCCAGAGGGATATTTTTTCGTTCTGTGTGATGTTTAAATTCTCTGACATCAGGATGGCATCCCCAGGTTCCCCAGTTGCCGCATATGTTCGCTAATCTTTCCATTTTCCGTCTTTTGAGCACACTCGGATAATGACTCGCATGGCAGTATAGTCTTATGGGCGTCAGTTTTTTTTGAGGGGAAAAGGAGAAATAGCGGGGATTTTTTTTGTCGAGGAAAAACCGCCACTCTTTACTGACGCCCACATTGAATGTGTCTCTTAAAAATTAATATTATTGATAATTTTTCCTGAGAATTTTTCTTCATCTCCCTTATCTGCTCTAAGAGGCTTCAACCCATTCACTTTTGAAGCCAGCCCTCTCTCTGTTACTAAGGGGAAAAGAAGTATTTGAGAGGTAAATTCTTTTCTGGACCGAGAGAGGGCATGGCATAGTCTTCTGTGTTCTAATATGTGTCCATCTCCATATTTAATAAATCATCTTCATTAAAGACCTTTCCGCAACTTAGACATTCATAGATGATATCTTCTTCATCTGGATTCTTAAGTCTTTCAGTCCCCTGCTCTTTGGATTTTTTCCCTGCTTTTTTCTTTATGCTGTAACTGTGACAGTTAGGACATGTCATCTTTTCTTCCACCACTCCCTCCTTTACTTCATCAAAACAAGATTTGTTTATGAACACCCCATTTCCCCTCTTTATAGAGGATTCTCCATCCTCTGAATCATCATTATGAGCCGGTGATCAGCTCTCAGCTTTTCTTTTTCCCTAAAGATTATTTTTTAATACGTTTACAATGAAAATGACAACAAGGATTTATTGTGTATAAAATGACTATAAAAAATACGTGTTGAATCTGCGGGGAAATCCCAAGTCAGAGATTGTGGAGATAAGAGGTTAAGTTAATATTCTTATTGGATATTCCAATTTTTTGTCTGATATTTCTGCGGTGCTTTTCTACCGTCCTGAAAGAGATACTTAAGAGATTAGAGATATCTTTGCTCGTCAGGCCGCCTTTTATCATGTTACAAATTTCAATTTCTCTAGGTGTGAGATTCAAGTTTTTTTCCGTTATTTTAGTGCCAAATGTCGAAGTTAATCCTCTTAAATGGTGTTGAAGCAAATCGACATACTTAAGGGGATTTTTCTCAATGACAAGCTTTTTTAAAATTGGAGAGACGACAACATTTATGTTAGTCTCTATATCATTTTTTATCTTTCTTTTTTCTACCTCGATCTGCGCTATGATTTCCCTGAGGGCTATATTCTTCTGCTCCAGAGCTAACTTCTGTTTTTGCAGTTTTGATTCAGACTCTTTCAGTTCCTGCTCCACTTTCTTCCGTTCTGCAATTTCCCGCTTAAGCTGTTCGTTGGTCGCTTTTAAGTCAGCCGTGCCTTCTTCCACAAGTTCTTCAAGATGCTCTCGATATCTTTTCACTATTTCCTCTACTCGTCTGCGTTGAAGAGCTACCGATGCCTGGCCAATGAATGTTTCTATAAGACTTCTTTTTTTCAGCTCGTCCCTATCCCGAGTTATAATTACAGCGTTACCGAATATCTTCCCTTCCTTTGTGAAACCCATGATATAGATGTTTCCCAAATGGAGAAGTTTCTCCAGCGTATTGCAGATGTGCTTTGGAATTTTTTCAAAACTGAGGACATACAAGCCTCCCGGGACTTTGAACAGCCTTCCAGTAGAGATTTCTGCCCGCGCTTCCTCACTGATCGGGAAGGACATTCCTACAGGATCCTTCTTTAGAATCTTTAGGACGCTTTCAATTTCCTTCCTCACTCCTAAGAAAGTCCGTACTTGGATGCTTTGAGTGTTCTCATCGAATGAATTAACAAGAACAAGAGAGTTGCCCACGAGTTCTCTCAGTCGCTTGCCTATGAGCTTGTAGATATCCGATTTGGGAGGAAGCTCCACGAATTCCATAGCTGTCTTTGATAAAAAAGCGAGGTCGCGGAAATATTGCTTTTCTTTCTCCTCCGTCTTTTTGCGTTCGGTGATGTCTTCTACAGCTCCCTCATAGTACAGTATCCGTCCTTCGCTATCCTGTACGGCTCGGGCATTATCTCGGATCCAGAAAACAGTGCCGTCGTGTCGACGACATTGCGCTTCAAAACCCCTAACCACGCCTTTGCATTCCATTTTTTCCTGCCACTCTTTGCGGTCATCAGGGTTCACATAATCGTCAATGACATTTCCTTTTAGAAAGGCCTCCCGATTTGGGAACCTGACCATTTGCAGCAGGGCGTTGTTTACTTCTAGTTTTTTTCCTTCAGGAGTAGAGCGGTAAAGTCCTACAGGAATGCCCTCGAATAGGCTCTGCAGCCTGTTCTTAGTTTCCCATAAATCTTTCTCAGTCCGTTTGCGCGCGGTGATGTCTCTCCCAACAGCTTCAATCGCATAGGGCTTTCCTTCTCGATAGATAACGAAGGCTTCTGTCTCTACCCAAATATAGCTGCCATCTTTCCTTTTAAATTTGTATTCGGAGTGTTTTTTCTGGGAACCGTTCTTTTTAATCTCCTTGAAGGTTTTGAGAGCAGCGGATAGCTGGTCTTCCTCAATCATTGAGAACAGACTCAGAGAGAGTAATTCTTTTTTCGTATAGCCCAACAACTTCAAGGCGGCTTTGTTCGCATCGAGGAATCTACCTTCGAAATCATGCACACATACACAGCAAAGTGAGCGGTCGAAAAAGGCCTGGTATCTTTCTTGACTTTTCTTCAAGGCCTCTTCCGTCTCTTTGTGTTTGATTTCTGTCTTTTCCAATTCAGCATTTCTTTTGCTCAATTTTACCAATTCATCCATGAGCTGCTTTGTTGGCTTGTCTTGTTCTTTCATCTTACCCTCCACGCGCAGGAGCAATATTGCCTAACAGGACGTATTGACCCATACGTTACAGAGAAAATTCAGGAATTAATGCTCTCTCTTTTGCTATATTACACTTTCCCTTTCTTCAATCGATTCCACCTGAATCGCAGAAGAAAGGTTATAACATTTGTGAAATTTTTAGTCAAAGTTGAAATCGTATGATGAAATGATATGAAACGATATGAGGAGAAGCCAGGGTTTTAGGGGATGTGGCTTCTTGTTGCCGTAAGATCGCTAATAGTTCCAGGTAACTTTGTAACGTTTGACAAACTGATAACCATCCTCGTCTTCTTCAATGGTGTATATCTTCCCTTTCTTCATCACAGCGATCCCGAAGTTTAAAGGAATTTTTGCGATGTACCTCCCTTCGGAGTCAAAGACATCATAGGAGTATTTCTCACCGCTATCCGGTTTCTCCCAGGTTAGAACAAAAATCCGCCCTTCCTCATCTGATTTGAAATAAACGAATGCCGAATGATAACGCGAGAATTTGATTTTTCTCCCAGGAAGGAGGTCCCGCTGCCTTTCTTCTTTTTCCGCTTCCGAGATTAAGACAGGATCATATTCCTTTATGATTTTCTTTATGACTTTGCCTTCAGGACTGATAATTTGTAATTCATAATCCTCTGGATACCCATACAAAAGGCAATCGTCATCCATAACCTGACAATAGAACATCGGCATGAAGGGATTGAACGGCTTTGATGGGTCTGGCACAGGTATTTTGGCAATAGTAGTGATTAGATTTAAGTCACTATCAAATTTCAATAATTCAAAATGGGCTGGTCGCGGATCCAGGGCGATGTTTAAGACATAGTAATTTTCTTTTGAATCACAATACACCCTATCTGGTCGAAATTTCTTTATATCCTTTGATTTTATAAATGCTCCCTCCAGAGTAAAAAACAGGATTTTCCTGTTCCTACCGTCATTCACCAGCAGTTCATATTTTGCGGTTATTTGGATACTGTAGATTCTGCCGATTTCTCCAGGACCCTCTCCTGCATTGCCAAATACCCTGAGAAATTTTCCATTTTTTTCAAAAACTTTGATTTTCGTTTCTTTCCTGTCCGCAACATAGATATTCTCATCTTCATCGATCACAAAATTTCTGATTTCCGAAAACATATAATTTTCATCGCCCTCTACTGTACCGATTTTCAAGTCTTCCTCTACGGAGAATATCTCATCTCCATACATCGGTTTTTTCGGATTCTTAACGACGATGACTCCATTTTCCTTTTCAATTTTTCCTTTCCATTCAGCTTTTTGCCCACCATAGGAAGCAAACAAAATAGAGGCTGAAAGGAATAGGACGATCGAGAATATCGTAGCTTTATTTTTCATTTTCCCATCATTGCTGATTTTTTTTATCATTATATCGCTCCGGAGGGGAGAGGAACAAGGGCTTTAAATTTATCTTTTCTCCAGCGTTGAGTAAAAAATTTTTCTTTTTAACTGGTGGAACATTGAAAAAGACTGTTCAGCTGGGCTGGCGGAGATTTTTTTGCCAAAAAAACACAGCAAGGAGTCAGAGTATTTTTAAGCTAAATATAGAGAAAAGACGTATGAGCCGAATATAGAGAAAAAGGGCCGTGCATCCAGTATACGCGTTGAATTTTCTTCTGAATTTATTAGTATATATAATGGAGGGTGGAAAATGAGCGCACTCAAGATATTAAACGCTCTTAAAAGACACAAATTTAAAATATTACTCCTTGTCCTTTACGTACCGGTATCCTGCAGCCTGATCGGTCTTTTAGCCTATTACATGAGATGTCCCAGCCCAGTTGTTGGAAGCTATCCCTTTCTCGATGTGTTCTTATTTTATGCCACGCCTTTTTTTGGCGATTTTGGCGTCATGAATTTGCCGGCATTAGTGCTGAGTTTGGCCATTCTTCTTTTAATGGTCATATCGACGGATTCGTCCAAACCCATTATTACAATTTACCCAATCAGGATAGTCCTTCTGGTATTGATTGTTTTGATCACGATTCTCGTCGTGATTTTTAATATTATATCGCCTCTTCTTTTTCAGCCTGAACACTACATGCTCTTATTTTTGTATGTGGATGTTCACCTGATTTTGGTATTTCTTCTGACTTTCCTTCCCCTTTTTCGGAAATTGAAAACAAAGCTGGTATAGACAGGAGCATCCCTATTTTATCCTCTTAATGTGAGTCAGCTCGGTTTGATTCTCTTCTGCCCTCACTAGGTATCCATCCCTTTCTCTTCGATACTTCTCTTTGAACAGGTTGTGTCTTTTTCTCTTGCAGACATGGCTGTTTTCAGTGGAAAAGAGATTTTGATTATGAGTGAATGGAGAGGGAGGACTCAGCGACAGTCAGCTATTGAGCGACCGTATCATTCGCGAGCAGGGCTGCACCCAAAGCCACCACGATCTGAGGCTCTTCAGGACGGTTGATCGTCTGTTTTAATTGTTTTTCCAGAATGGTATGCAGACAGTCATTCTTCGCGCCACCGCCAACGAATAAGATGTCTTTCTCCAACGGCATCTTGGCAAACATTGGCTGCAGCCTTTGAGCGATGGATAGATGCAGGCCCAGAGCGATTTCATCTTTGGGTTTTCCGGATGTTATCAGAGAAACGACCTCAGACTCGGCAAACACGGTGCACATGCTGGTGATGTTGATGTGATCTGAAGCATTCAACGCCGTCTGCACAAACGTTTCAATATCCGTATCAAAAGCATGAGCCATGATCTCCAGGAATTTCCCGGTGCCGGCCGCACAGCGGTCATTCATCTCGAAATCGAGGACATTGCCCTTTTCATTGAGCTGGATAAGCTTGTAGTCCTGTCCTCCGATGTCCAGGACTGAGCGGCATGAGGGAAACAGATGATACGCCCCACGTCCGCAGGCTTTTATCTCAGAGATGCGTTCGGCGTCGAAGTTCTCGCAGATGAGATGTCTTCCGTAACCAGTGGCCATGATCGGCGATTTTCCGAGGCGGCTGAGAGTCTTCTTGACCCGGGCGAGGGGGTCGTGAGAAGTTTCGAATATTTCCTGATGTTGGATCTCTCCGTCCACCAGTTGCACGATTTTGGTTGTTCGGGAACCCAGGTCGATACCGATGACTTTGCTCATGACGATTCTTTAATGACTTCAGAAAACGCCTCGATTCTTGTGCGGATTCGTCCGACATCCTCTTGAGAGTAATCACTCTCGATCTTAATGGAAGGGATGCCCATTTTTTTGAGGATGTTTTCTACGAGCTTGGCCTCGATGTTGTAGGTGTGACAGTACATCAGGATATTCTGGATCACTCCCTGCACTTTATAATCTTTCACCAGTTGATGGATGCTGTCGATTCGCTCTGTATTGGGAGAAAAGCAGGAACAGTCAATGGCAAAATAGCGATCCGCCACAGCCTTCATCATCCCATCTAAATCCTTCTGGTTCTCATCCACCAGGTCCCGGTAGTACCTCAAACCCGTGCAGGATTCATCGATCACGATGCGCAGACCGGATGACTCTGCGATGTAATGAATCTTTGCGTTTCCCATGGGCGAAGGTGAACCGGCGATCATCACCCGAATCCCATCGCTGTTGTAGGCGGAGAGACCGGAATCAGCCCGTTTCTGGAGTTCATCCGCTAGGGCCTCTGTATCCTCGATGAACTTATGGATATCCTGATTCAGAGCAACCTGGGAGACCAAAAGGGCATCCAGGCCGCTGATGGGCGGATCCGGGAGCTTCCTGAATTCATTGATGCGCTGCAGGGCTTTTCGTCTTCGATTGACGAGTTTTATTGTTTCTCTCAACTTCTTGGGTGTGACTTTCACTCCTGACAGGTTCTCCACCATATCCCTGAAATTGTAGACCTCTTGAAGCCACAGGCCCCTGTCTATTGGATTCTTTTTCTGTGGGACTTCCATGACCTTGAAGCCCAACAGGTCCCAGGCTTTCTTTTTAGCGTCACAGGTTGTCTCGCCCAAGGCGAAGTCTTTGAGAGTTTTATAAGGGCAGGTGTTACTGAATGCCATCCCGAAAGTGGAGCGGATGATCGGACAGATATCCCGGGGGAACATCTTGTCGGCATAGGACACTGACCAGTCCGAGCCGCCGCAGAGCGGGATGGGAAGGACATCGGCAGCCAGGGCGATCTCATCCGGAACATAGATGCAGAAAGTGCCGATTGATTTCCCGCCTTTTTTTCGGTATTCGAGAATTTCTGCCACACGTTCTGCATGGCTGGCATGGAAGGAGTTGTCAAATCTCTCCATGGATTTAGGACGGTTTTTCTGGGAGAGATGGGTCTTTTTGTGCAGGTTGGATTGATTTTCTATGAGCTGGTCATGAAGCTCCAGGTCTAAGCCCAGTTCCTCCCACATTTTCCTGTGTTGACTCATTTTTTTACTCATTGCTTTTGTATTTTAGGAGAAATCAATATTTTATCCCCTGGGGGATGCCAGGTCAAATGGGGAGCACAATCGCACGGAAGAAGAATTTGATTGACAGGAGGAGGGAAAGGATTTAAATGGCGATTATAACTCTTCGATGAGTTTAGTAATTTCACATTCATGTCATTGCGAACGGAGTGAAGCAATCTCAGGCTCCTGTCATTGCGAGCGAAGCGTGGCAATCTCATCAAAAGAAATATATTTTCCTCAAAGAGATTGCCACGCTACGCTCGCAATGACAATAAGGTAATATTGCTACGCTACGCCCGCAATGACACTTTTAGCTTTAGTATCATTAATAAAAGTGATGCCTAATTACTGATCGAGTTCACCGGGCCCTTTTTCAACTGAATAGATTTATCACCTGGAAACTTTGATGTGATCCCAGTTTTTGATCCTGTACCGCTTAATCTGTTCCAATCCAGTCTCTTCATTCTCAATTCGGGTGTATATATAGCCATCCTTTATTACTTCCGGATAGTAATCGAGATTAATCCTGTATAGATAGATACCTTCCTTGCTAAATACTTCATACTCGTGATTTGTATTTGAGTAATGAGGTCTTGGATTCTTGCGAACATAAATTCGGCTTTTGTCATCTGTGATTATTGAGTAAAAATGTGCCTTGTAATCCGGGAACTTTATGGATATTTCGGGAACATAATGTCCCTGCATCATTATACCCTCTTTAATCCGGTCTTTAACTCTGTCTTTCTCACTCTTCGTTATCTTTACGGGAGATTCATCTTTTCTTATCATAAATAGGACATTCCCTGCTTTATCAACGGCAACTAATTCATATTTTTTCGAATGCCCATAAATAAAAGTATGATTATCAACTTT
>CAYFVQ010000101.1:0-7168 GCA_964346585.1 uncultured Eubacteriales bacterium
TCCATCAGTTTCAGGCCAACTTTCATTCTATTTTTATAATATTTGGTCCAGACCACTTCTCCGGATATGATAGTGACGATTTGCTTTTCGGGGATGATGACTTTTAAAGTCATTTCAGAACCGGGGCTGGGAACAGTGAAGTCTATGCCGAGTTTTAAACCATAACGAGAAAAATCAAGGATTTTGGCATTCTCGATTAAATTGCTTTTGCCTTCGAAATCCAATACTTCCGATTGAATCGAACATTCGAACCTGGGATACTTTCTTCTTTCTTTTCCCCTAGGTCTTTTTATCCCCTGATCTCCCATATGAACTTCATTATATCAGAATTAATTAGTTTGGAAAAATTCTTTAATCTATGAAAAATAAGCAGAATTTTGGACTTTTTGTGAGCAGTAGTGAAGGTCTCGAACTGCAGTCATATATCAAACAACAAGTATTCAATTGAGAAGGAGTACCGCCCCTCGTATATTATGCCACTTCGGTTTTTATCCCCGTTTAGAATAAATTAATCCCGCTCCGCATCTATCCTCTCTCTCTTTACTAATGGATATGTTGATTTATGTATGCCGCCACGGCTTCTTGGACATTTTTATCCTTCCAGCCTGTCCACCAGAACTCAACTCCCACTTCGTATTTGTCTTTCTCGGGATTCTTCTTGCACCAGACAGCTTTGGCGAGAGCGATGATTGCGGAAGGAAATACCGGTGACTTCATTTCGAGAGTCAGAATAGTCCCATCGGGAATGGCCTCTTTAGCCTCAAAACAGATGCCTCCTCCGCTGATGTTGACTGTGAAACTCTGGAGGGGATTTTTGCTGAATTCCTCTGAGGTGACTATTTTATAGTCCACGTCCCATATTGTTCCAAGTCGGGGATATTTTCTTTTTTCATTCATGATTGACCTCGTATATAAAAGCCCTCATTCTCTATGATGTCACTCCCCCAGGATAAATAATGATTTTTTGAATAGGCGAGTGATTTATCCTTAAAAAATACAGGGATAGACTTATAGTCAAAGGAAGATATAGTTTTATTTCTTGCTCCGCTACCCTCATTGCTGCCATTCTATCAGTTTTTTTCCCTTATTTCCATAAAAATATCGTGATTTTTCTTTAAGTTTTTTCGTTCGAAAACCACTTTTCAGAATGCAGGGAAGCATTATTGGCCTCTCCTCGGCATAAAGGAAAGGGGAAGGATTTCTGGAGCTTTAACAAACTTTTAACAAACCTTTGACAATTCAATGACAACTCGAGACGCAGAGAGAATTAAATTAGAGATAGATGAGACATTGGGAGGAACAAAAGATAATGCGACAGAAACACAGCCCAGAAAGAAGGAGGTTCAGAATGAAAAGAATGACGGTCTTAGCCATCATATTGTCCGTTCCTGTATCCTCTTTCACGCAGAGTGAGATTCCGACTATAGTCACGATTCATGAAGAGGCTCCAGCTATCGATAAGATATTCACCGAGCCCTTTGAGACTCTCGCCATTATCACAAACGATGGAAAAGCCATTACTGTGACCAATCAATTAGCGGATCAGGTTCGCAGCTCAATCGGAGAGCTCGAGATCTACTTAAAAAGCATAGCTCATGATTTCGATACTATTGAATTGATCATTCACAATCACCCAACACCAGCAAGATGGTCGAAACAGGATAAGCGTTTCTATAACCAGTTAAAACGGGAAGGTTTCAAAGGAGATTTCGTGCTCTATTTCCCCTGGAACAAGAGTATGAGATACATCGAAAACAATGAAAGCGAAAGAGATCACTAGGTGAAATGAATGAGCAAAGGAAGCGGGAACAAAATAAATATTCTTATCATCAACTGGAAAACATCAAAACAAGGAGGTTTATTTGCTTAGACAATATTTGACTATAATGGCTTCTTTCCTTATTCTTCTCTTTATGCCTTGGCCAGGTTCAGGAGAACAGTTCACCATTCTCCATACGAATGATACGCACTCTCATCTGTATTCCTTTGGCCCGTTTAACAATTATGGGGGAATAGCCAGAATGTCTGCTCTGATCAAAGAGCTAAAAAGGAAAAGTGAAAATGTTCTGGCTCTACATGCCGGAGATGTGTTTGTGGGAACGTTTGCTTTCAACAAATATCTCGGTTATGCGGAACTAGACATCATGGAAGATCTGTATGATGCCATGACCATCGGAAATCACGAATTCGACCTGGGAATCGATACACTGGCAGCCATTCTAGGAGGATACGCTACGGGCGAAAAACCAATAACGCTTCCCTTCCTTCTGGCAAACATTGACTGGGAGAAGGCCGGGAAATCCCACCCGCTCAGGTCATTCGTGCAGCCTTATAGAGTGATGTTGGCCGGAGGAGTTAAGGTCGGAGTTATAGGTGTGGTGACGACTGACCCCTACAATTACCCACCTGAAATCAACGCCGTTCTCACGGATCCGTATCAGGCCGCCGGGGAAGCCGCGTATAATTTAAGGAATGGGGAAGGTGTGGATGTTGTTGTTGTTCTCTCCCATTTGGGAAAGACAGCCGATATTAAGGGGCTGGCGCAGGTCCCGGGAATCGATATTATTGTGGGCGGGCATTCCCACGATGTGCTTTTTGACCCAGAAGTGGTCAATGGGAAAATCATCGTTCAGGCCGGTGAATTCGGAAAGTATCTGGGCGAGATGAAACTGAAAGTGAGTGGAGGGAAGGTCAATTTAGTCGATTACACGCTTCACCCCACCACAAGGCGGACAAAAATAGACTTCTCGCTGATTCCGGAACTGTTTAAAATCAGATTGGGTATTTTTAAAGACCCAAGGTTTGGTCCGGTGTACACAAAACCAATAGCCTGGGCCAGATGGAATCTGGAGGAGAAATGGGAGGAGGAAGATCCTAACAGGGATACTCCTCTCGGAAACCTGGTTGCGGATGCGATCAAGGCTGGCGTCCAGGAGAATGGATACCCGGTTAATATTGCCCTCGAAGCAAACGGATTTATCGCACACCGGATTTATAAGGGAAAAGTCGTCGGAAACGATGTCTTGAGGACAGTCCCTTATGGGTATGATGCAGAATCCGGGTTGGGATTCAAGATAAAAAGCATTTTACTTGCCGGAGCACAGGTTTTAGCCGGGCTTGAATACACGGTTTCTCATGTTGAATACACAGATGAATTAGCTGTCCAGGTTTCGGGCTTATCTTTCGAGTATGATTCAACCAAAGATCCCATAACTTTCGAAGAATTGAAAAAAGGCCATTTGAGCAGGATCGATCCCTTCTCGGTTAAGGTTAATGGAGTGCCTCTAGATCCGTATGGGGCTTACTGGGTCGCCATTAATGAGCATCTTGTGAGCCTTTTGGGATCAGTCGGTTTAGAGCCGCTTGCTGAAGAGGAGACCGGGCTTTTTGAGTATAGTCTCGTCCATGATTTTATGCGTCGATTGAGATTTCTGGCCTACAAGTCCGAAGGCCGGATTATCGATAGAGCTTATCAAGATTAATAGAATTTTCTGCAGTAAACCAGAAAATGAGAGCACTAGGGAATTTGTGAAAAAAATTGGAAAAAGAATCCATTGACAGGGGAGGTTCGGCATCGTTTTTACGGGTGAAGTCAATTCAAACCTTTGACTCATGATGGGGAGTCAAATAAGCCCGACTTGCCAGAAACCTCCCCTTTTACTCACTGCTGCGATTGAAATTTCTTTGATTTCTCAGTCTTCCCTGCTGATTTTGAATGTCACGGTGCCACCACCCGTGTGTTCTTTTGGGTCAAGGCATTGGACGTAGGCGTCATTTCCCTCTTTTGCCAGGCCCAATTCCTGAGGGCTCACTCCTTTAGAGAGGCAATTATAATAGGGGAGGATAGAACTCAGTGAATGCATGCAGATATTATCCGTCTCTCTCAAATTAACCTTGTAGCCATCGTCGAGAATAATCCTATCGCCCCTACCATAAACAGAGCATTTCCCTTCTATTTCCAAAACTTCTATGATTAATTTCATGATTTTTCTCCTTGCCAGGGAAATCCCTCAGAGTTTTTTGAATTGAGTTGAATTTTCTGGTTTCATCAGAAATTTTTATCCAGACGGGTCAGATGCAGTATATAATATAACATCACGAAAGGGAAACAAAGGAGAATAGGCTTAATAGAGGAGATATGGGGCATATTGACGGCCCAGTCCCCAGAGAAGTAAAATATATATAGAACAACAGAAAAGGAGAGGGAGATGAAAAAGAAATTCGGTTGGGTTTTGATTTTGTGCGGTCTGGTTGTTTTCTTGACTGATACCACAGCAGTCCGGGGACAGGTCTCCAATGAGCTCGATCCAAAGTATGATCGGTTCACATACACATTAGAGAGTGACAGAATTTTAGTGGGAGTCACCACTTTTGTGGCTCGATATCGCGAGAATGATGAATACGTGCCGCTTGAAATAGGTGTCGCCAATAAAAAACTGAATAAACTGACGCTAACCAGAGACAGCTTCACTCTCATCGATGAACTCGGGAATGAATATCCTCTCGTTTCACCAGAAGAACTGCTGGATAACTATCGCAAACAATCTGTTGACCTGAGAATCGCTCATATCATCCATATCTATCGCTCACTCTTCGGTGGTCTTTCCAGTGTGGATAGTAACTTTCAACCGAATAGGCCAGGTCACTCGCTTGTCTGGGATAAAGTCGAGCTCCCCAGGACATACTTCATGATTGATGTGATTTATTTTCAGCGTCCGGCCACGGGGATTAAAGGAAAAAAGTTTGAATTGAGAGTGAGCACACCAGAACTTGAAGAGCCGATTCAGGTTAGATTTATGATTGACTGAAAGCCTGGTTGAACGTTCTGGGGAACTGGCTGAAGCTTTCAGTCTATCAAAAGAACAAGCCCTCCATAGTGATGGATTCATAATTCCGTTTTGCGTCGCACAAATCAGAGAAGATTGTTCTTTTCAATTTTGTGCCTTGAGTCACGTCAGCAAAGAAATGGTTTTTTCTACAGCCGGAATGTACTATAATGGCAAAACCGGAAAAACAGGAGAATTGCGCGGATGGATAAAAGGATCGCTCTGGTCACAGGGAGCAGTAAAGGAATCGGGCGGGATATTGCCATAAAGTTATCGGAGGTTTGTGCAGGCGTGGCTGTCCACTACATGAACAACAAGCAGGCTGCTGAAAAAGTCGTGGACAAAATTAAGGAGAAAGGAAAGCGCAGCGAGAGTTTTCAGGCCGACCTGACCAAAGAAAAAGAAGCCGTATCTTTGATCAGGAATGTCGAAGAGCGGTTCGGAGGAGTTGACATTTTAGTCAACAATTTCGGCCCGATTCTTGTCAAACCTTGGGAAAAGGTGACCTCCTTTGAGTGGGAACTCGTTCTCCGCGCCAATCTATTGAGCGCCCTCTATTGTCTCAAGGCTGTTCTCTCCGGAATGAGGAAGAGAGAGTGGGGGAGGATCGTCAATCTGGGTTACAGCCGGGTGGAGCAGCTTGCGGCCTTTTCGGCAATCACTCCCTATGCCATCGCCAAAACAGGGCTCTTGATCTTGACGCGTTCAGTGGCGGCTTCAGAGGCTTCCGCAGGGATCACGGTCAACATGGTTTCTCCGGGCTTGATGAAAGGCGGGATTCTTCCTGAGAGCAGGGATATCCCCCGGGGGAGACTGGGCAAGTTCAAGGATGTTTCTCGAGCCGTGCTGTTTTTAGTCTCGGAAGAGTCGGATTTTATCACCGGAACGAATCTCGTCGTTGCCGGCGGCTGGAAAATATAAAAAATAAAAAAAGGGGACAGTGGAGCCATTGGGGTCAGGCCTTGTCAAGGGTGATGCCTAGAAACTGAAATTAAGCCTTGAATCTCGATATCTAGCTAAGGCCTGACCCCGATCTTCTGGCTCCACTGTCCCCTTTTTTTTCTTTTTTTAATTTTTTTTAAATTTCCTCTTGACAAACCCCATGAAGAGGATTATTAATATATATGGTGAACAAAATGGTGAACAAACTCCGAAAAAGTCTCACGGAAAGACAGAAGAAAGTGTTGAATGCCGTCAGAGAGTTTATCCTCGAAAACGGCTATTCCCCCACGGTCAGGCAGTTGGGGGAAACGCTGCGCATCGCCAACCCTTCGGCTGTGTTTAAACACATCTTGAGCCTGGAGAAAAAGGGTTATCTGGAGAAAGTCAAGGGAGAGATGAGGCTCACGGGCTTTCCGGCTCCTGGGGAAAGCCAATCCAGAGTGCCCCTGGTGGGCCTTGTTCCGGCTGGCCGGCCCAAAGAGGTCTTTGATGTTTCGGATGAGGCGATGGACATTCCAGAGTGGATGGTGGGCCGGAAAAAAGGGAATATCTTCTGCATCCATGTGGATGGGAAGAGCATGGTGGATGCCTACATCGATGACGGAGACTGGGTGCTCGTGGAGAGGACGAATTCGGCGAATTCTGGAGAAATGGTGGTGACTCTTCTGGATGACGGATCGGTGACCTTGAAGAGGCTGAAGATGAAGGACGGAGATGTTTTCCTTATCCCGGAAAACCCGGAGTTTGAGCCGATTAAAGTCAAGAAACTGAAAATCCTGGGGAGAGTGATCGGAGTACTGAGGAAGTATTGAATTCCGTGACCCTCTGACTCCATGAGTCCGTTGGTCTGTCAGGCCGCTTGTCGGTTCGCCCGTTGATTCTCGGCCCTCGCTCTTAGAGACAGGGGAGGACTCACTGGAGCGGATTCATTTTTGACTCTTTAACAGGTCAAAGAGAAAAAAGGTGAAGACAATGAAAAGAAGATGTATTGTCCATATCGACATCGACGCCTTTTTTTCGGCTGTCGAGGTGCTTCTCAACCCTTCTCTGAAAGGGAAAGCGGTTATCGTCGGAGGCCTTCCCCATGAGAGGGGAGTGGCCTCGACCGCTTCTTACGAGGCCCGAAAATACGGCGTCCATTCCGGTATGCCCCTGCGGAAAGCCCACCAACTCTGCCCCCACGGCCTCTTCATCAGGGGAAACTACCAGATTTACAGCGCTTTCTCCGATAAATTCTTCCGTCTTCTCTCCCGCTACACTCCCGATGTGGAGAAGGCTTCTCTGGACGAAGCGTACCTTGATTTGACCCGTTGCCGTCCCCTTTATCCCTCCTTTTCCTCCACAGTCCGGGAGATCAAGGAGAAGGTGGAGAAAGAGTTGGGGCTCACCGTTTCGGTGGG
>CAYFVQ010000102.1:0-10423 GCA_964346585.1 uncultured Eubacteriales bacterium
ACCACGAATGACATGGTAACGAACTCCTGGCAAATCCTTAACACGTCCTCCTCGAATGATAACGATCGAGTGCTCTTGGAGGTTATGGCCTATTCCAGGAATATAGCCTGTCACCTCAATATTATTGGTTAATCTAATTCGAGCCACTTTTCTCATGGCAGAATTAGGCTTTTTCGGTGTCGTGGTAAAAACTCGTGTACACACGCCTCTTTTCTGAGGGCACATCTCCAATGCTGGAGACTTGCTCTTGTCCTTTTTTGACGTGCGGCCTTTCCTGACCAACTGGTTAACAGTAGGCAATACAACATCTCCTTAAAATAGATTTTTTTATCCGTTCCGAGGGCAAAAATCGCTCGGCACGAATGTGTGGATAATAGCAAAAACAGCTTGCTATGTCAAGATTTTAAAGGCAGTTAGAGGAGATTCTAGCTCTGAAGCTGGAGGTCTAATTCCTTCTCAGCCTCCGGCTCTTCTTCTGCCTTCAACTCCACATTTCTGTAAAATTTATATCCGGTTCCAGCAGGAATTAACCTGCCCATGATAATATTCTCTTTGAGACGCCTCAGGTGGTCAACTTTCCCGTAAAGACTCGCCTCGGTCAGCACTCGAGTTGTCTCCTGGAAAGATGCTGCGGATATGAAGCTTTCCGTGCTCAAAGCACTCTTTGTGATTCCCAGGAGGAGAGGTCGGGCTTTAGCCGGTTTTCCCCCTTTTTGTATGACTTTCTCGTTCTCTGCCTGGAACACAAATTTATCGATCTGCTCATCGACCAGAAACTCTGTGTCTCCGACTTCCTCAACTTTGACCCACCGCAACATCTGCCGGATGATAATCTCGATATGTTTGTCATTGATGTGGACTCCCTGCAGCCTGTAAACCGCCTGGACTTCCCTCAGAAGATACTCCGCCAACTCCTTTTCCCCAAGAACTTTCAAGATATCGTGAGGATTGACAGGTCCGTCCATCAATGCAGTCCCCGCCTTTACTCTTTCCCCTTCGGCGATACTCAAATGGGCTCCCTTGGGAATAAAGTATTCCTTCTCTCCGCCTCTCTCATTTTTCACTATCAGCTTCCTTAAACCTCTCACAAGTCCTCCAACCTCTACCAAACCGTCTATCTCGGAGATAACGGCAGGCGATTTCGGCTTTCGGGCCTCAAAGAGTTCCTCAGCCCGAGGCAGTCCTCCGGTGATATCCTTTGTTCGGGCTACTTCTCTCGGAATCTTGGCCAGGATATTGCCGGCATGAACCTTATCCTCATCGTTGACCTCAAGGTTCGCGCCTGAAGGCAGAAAGTACTTTCTGAGCATGACAGGTCGACCCTTTTCATCTTTCTTCCTTGCCGAGATAATCTCGATTCTAGGCTGCATCTTCTCGTCTTTTGGCTCGATAATCGACCGTGTCACTAATCCTGTGAATTCATCCTGTATCTCTTCCATAGTCACTCCGAGAGCGACATCATGGAAACGAACGATTCCTGACTCCTCGGTCAGGATGAAAGTGCTGAAGGGATCCCATTCCGCAAATTCCTGTCTGGCTTTGACCTCTTCTCCGTCTTTGAGTAATATCTTTGCTCCGTAAGGAACTTGATAATGCTCGACTTCTCTTCCTCGATGGTCAAGAATGGCAATGTTGGCGTTCCTGTTGACAACGATCAAAGATCCTTCGTTGTCGAGCACAGATTTCAGGTTGTTGAATTTCAGATACCCATCATTTTTAGCCTCTAGTTTCGACCTTTCGGCTCCCCGCATCGCAATCCCACCCACATGGAAGGTCCTCATTGTCAGCTGAGTGCCCGGTTCTCCAATAGATTGAGCCGCGATTATTCCCACAGCTTCTCCCATCTCAACAGGGGCACCAGTCGACATATTGCGTCCATAACACAGCTTGCACACGCCTCTCTTCGATTCACATGTCAGCAGTGAACGCACCCTTACCATCTCAATTCCCAACTCCTGGAACATCTGGGCAATCTGCTCAGTGATCTCTTCATTTGTATCGACTATAACTTCGTCGGAATCCGGATGACGGACTCTCTCCAACGATGTTCTGCCGATGATTCTATCTACAAAGGGCTCGATGAGTTCGCCATTCTCGACAATAGCAGACACATTGACACCTTTCAGGGTTCCGCAGTCTTCCTCGTCGATGATCACTTCCTGCGAGACATCCACCAGTTTACGAGTTAAATAACCGGAGTTCGCAGTCTTCAACGCCGTGTCTGCCAATCCCTTCCGAGCCCCATGAGTGGAGATAAAATACTGCAAAACATTTAGCCCTTCTCTTAAATTAGAAACAATCGGTGTCTCGATGATCTCACCAGAAGGTTTACTCATCAATCCCCGCATTCCAGCTAACTGGCGGATTTGCTGTTTGTTTCCTCTTGAGCCCGAATCGGCCATCACGAACAGAGAATTCAATTCCTTCCCTTCAAGGCTTAACCTCCGCATTCGCTCTATCATCGCGCTGGAGACTTTATCTGTTACCGTACCCCATATCTCGACGACTCTGTTGAATCGTTCTCCAGCCGAAATCGTTCCTTCCCTGTACAGCTTTTCTATCCTCTGGACCTCTTTCTGAGCTCTCTCCACTAAATCACTTTTCTCTTTCGGGATGACAAAGTCATCGATTCCAAGAGAGAAACCTGCATATGTGGCATAATTGAAACCTAATTCCTTCATCTTGTCCAGAATTTCAATTGTCGGTTCATGTCCGACTCTTAAATATGCGTAAAAAACAAGGCTCTCAAGCCCTTTCTTCCTCAACATTCCGTTAACATAGGGAATGCCTTCGGGAAGAATGGAATTAAATATTATTCGCCCGGGGGTTGTCTCGATTAGCTGATTATCGACTTCTGTCACTGGACATGTCATAACCGCCTGGTCATCATAATAAACGGAAAGGTTCATGAATGAACCCTTGAAACGCAATTTGACCAGCGAATGAATAGTCACCTCTTTATTTTCCAGTGCCAGTAAAACTTCCTCTTCAGAACCAAAGATGCGTCCTTCTCCTTTTTTCCCTTTCTTCTCTAGAGTCAGATAATAACAGCCTAAGACCATGTCCTGACTGGGAATAGCAAGGGGCCGACCATGGGCAGGAGAAAGGATGTTTTGCGTGGAAAGCATCAGTGTCTGAGCTTCAACCTGCGCCTCAACAGAAAGAGGGATGTGGACAGCCATTTGGTCACCATCAAAATCAGCGTTAAAAGCCGCACAGACCAGTGGATGAATTTGAATCGCCTTGCCTTCAACCAATATCGGCTCAAACGCCTGGATACCCAAGCGATGAAGAGTGGGAGCTCGATTCAACAGAATAGGGTGCTCTTTAACCACTTCCTCTAGGTAATCCCACACTTCGGGCCTCTCTTGCTCATGCCACTCCCTTGCAACCTTGACACTCGGGACCAATCCCTCTTTTTCTAACTTATGGAAAATGAATGGCTTAAATAACTCCAGAGCCATTTTTTTCGGCAATCCACACTGATTCAATCGAAGTTCAGGACCGACAACAATAACAGATCGACCCGAATAATCAACTCGCTTCCCGAGAAGGTTCTGGCGAAACCTTCCTTGTTTCCCTCTGAGGGCCTCACTCAAAGATTTGAGAGGCCTCCGGTTGGCACCCAAATGGACTCGTCCCCTTTTTCCGTTATCAAAAAGCGCATCCACAGCCTCCTGCAGCATCCTCTTTTCATTACGGATAATGAGTTCAGGAGCTTTGAGTTCGATCAATTTTTTTAACCGGTTATTCCGGTTGATAACTCTCCGATAAAGATCATTTAAATCAGATGTGGCAAACCGTCCTCCATCCAGTCGGACTAAAGGTCTCAAATCAGGGGGAATAACAGGAATGACATCCAGAATCATCCAATCGGGACGATTACCTGACACCCTGAGGGCCTTAAAGACTCTTAATCTTTTTGCATAACGCAGCTTCCGTTGTTGGGAAGCGTCTGTTTTCATCAGCTCTTTCAGGCCATCCGCTTCTTTTTTGATGTGGATTCGCTCAAGAAGCCTCTTAATCGCTTCGGCCCCGATGGAAGCTTTAAAATCATCACCGTATTTCTCCTGGGCATCCTTGAGCTCCTCCTCGGTAAGGAGCTGCCTTTCTTGCAAAGGAGTATCACCGGCGTCAGTGACGATATGAGACTCAAAGTACAGAACCTTCTCTAAATCCTTTATAGAAAGATCAAGTACAAGGCCGATTCGGCTCGGAGTCCCTTTAAAAAACCAGATGTGAGCCACAGGAGAAGCCAATTCAATATGCGCCATCCGTTCTCGACGAACTTTGGATTTGGTCACTTCGACACCGCAGCGTTCGCAAATTATACCCCTGTATTTCATCCTCTTGTATTTCCCGCAGAGGCACTCATAATCGTTTATGGGACCGAATATCTTGGCGCAAAACAAACCGTCCTTTTCTGGCTTAAAGGTCCTGTAATTGATGGTTTCAGGCTTAGTCACCTCTCCCCAGGACCAGCTTTTCACCTTTTCCGGAGAGGCAATACTGATTCTCACCCGATCAAAATCAACCTTTGGTTTTCCTCCCATAGAATGCCTTACTTCCATCATTATTCTCCTTTTAGGATTTGAGGAACATCTATGCCCCAGGGCAGAATCTCCTCCCTCGCTTCCTCTTTTTCCAATTCCACATTCAAGCAGAGGCTCTGGAGTTCCCGAATGAGAACATTCACAGATTCGGGAAGCCCTGGTTGAAAATCGAGGTCTCCTTTGACAATAGCTTCATAAATCTTGGCTCGACCTTCTACATCATCAGACTTTGCAGTGAGGAGTTCCTGGAGTGTGTAGGCCGCACCGTAGGCCTCTAACGCCCACACTTCCATCTCTCCGAACCGCTGTCCGCCAAATTGAGCTTTTCCCCCTAAGGGCTGCTGTGTGATCAGGGAATAAGGCCCGGTGGAACGCGCATGGATCTTATCATCCACCAGGTGGTAAAGCTTCATGATGTAAACATTTCCCACCGTGACTTCATGATCCAGCAGTTCTCCTGTTATTCCATCATAAAGCGGAACCTTCCCTGATTGCGGCAGCTCTGCCTTCCCGAGGAGTTCTTTGATCTCAGCCTCAGAAATCCCATCAAACACCGGAGTTGAAATCCAGAGACCCAACTCCTTGGCTGCCCAACCCAGATGAGCTTCCAGTATCTGCCCGACATTCATTCGAGAAGGAACTCCCAACGGGTTAAGGACAATATCCACTGGGGTTCCATCAGGCATACAGGGCATATCTTCCTCGGGAACGATTTTGGCGATAATCCCTTTGTTCCCGTGGCGACCTGAGACTTTATCCCCGACCGAAAGCTTCCTCTTCATGGCTATATGGACTTTGATCGCTCGAATCACGCCAGGAGCAAGCTCGTCTCCTTTCCTGAGACTATCTGCTTTTTCCTTAAAAATGGAACGGAGGGCTTCAATCTGACGCTTAACCTTTTTATCAATATCCTTGAGTCTTTTATCTCTTTTGGCGTTTGCCTTCAGTTTTAATTTGGGTATGTCTTCCGGGGCTATTTTGTTTAAAACTTTGTCATCTAATTTGGTTCCCTTCTTAATGACGAATTCCCCAGAGGCATATTCTTTATCGAGTGTTTCTCCCTTGAGGACACTCTTCATCTTCCTTGATTTTTCGCCATCGAGGATACTGATTTCGTCATCCAAGTTTCTCTTCATTTTGGCGATCTCTTCTTTTTCGACAACCTCAGCCCAAGCTCCTTTTTCAGTTCCTCTTCTGGAGAAAATCCTGACATCGATGACCGTCCCTTCTATCCCCGGTGAGCAATACAGAGAGGCATCCTTGACATCCAGAGCCTTTTCTCCGAAAATGGCTTTCAGAAGTTTTTCCTCAGGAGAAAGCTGGGTTTCCCCTTTAGGAGCGACTTTACCGACCAGGATGTCACCAGATTTCACATGAGCTCCTATCCTGACGATTCCGTTCTCGTTCAAATTTCGGAGAAGCTCCTCTGGAACATTGGGGATATCCCTAGTAATCTCCTCAGGGCCCAATTTGGTGTCTCGAGCTTCTATGGTCTCTTCGACAATATGGACGGAAGTAAAAATATCCTCTTTAATTAATTTTTCGCTGACTATGATGGCGTCCTCAAAATTGTATCCCCTCCACGGCAAGAAGGCACAAAGAATGTTCCGGCCCAGTGCGAGCTCCCCTTTATCCGTGCAGGAGCTGTCAGCAAGGATTTGACCTTTTATAACTCGGTCTCCTTTTCGGACAGCAGGTCGGTGATTTATACAGGTATTCTGGTTTGTTCTTAAGAATTTTGTGAGAAGATAGAGGTCTGTTCCCACTTCGTATTCTTTTGCGGTTTCCTTCTCGTCCACTCGAATCAGTATTCTCTCTGCATCCACAAACTCCACAACTCCCGATCGTCTACAGACAACGACATCTCTTGAACCCTCAGCGACGACGTGTTCCATTCCTGTTCCAACGAGCGGCGCCTCGGGCTTGAGAAGTGGAACGGCCTGCCTTTGCATGTTTGATCCCATAAGAGCACGGTTGGCATCATCATGCTCCAAAAAGGGAATCAAAGCCGTCGAAAGAGAGACAAGCTGTTTGGGAGACACATCGATGTAGTCTATTTGTTCTCTAGGTATATTTTTAAAATTTCCCCCTTGTCTGGCACTCACGATTTCGTTGATAAAATGGCCTTTTTCATCAACAGGAGCATTGGCCTGGGCGATGTTGTATTTCTCTTCTTCCCAGGCAGTCAAATAATAACAATAGGGCTCAACTACTGGGACATGCTTGGAGGTTCCCTTCTTAATACTGGAAGCTTCTCTTTGAAGCTTATCTTTTTCGACAACATCCCCGACCTTATGGGAAGTTCCTCCTGGATGAAGAATTTTCACGTAGTCGATTATCCGCCCGTTCCTCACCTTGCGGTAGGGAGTCTCTACGAAGCCGAAGTCGTTCACGCGCGCATAGCAACTCAAGGAAGAAATCAAACCGATGTTGGGTCCCTCAGGAGTTTCAATCGGACAAATTCGACCATAATGGGAAGTTTGAATATCCCTCACTTCAAAACCAGCTCTCTCTCGGCTCAGGCCTCCCGGACCCAGAGCACTCAACCGTCTTTTATGTGTGACTTCTGCTAGACTGTTAATCTGGTCCATGAACTGAGACAGCTGAGAGCTTCCATAAAACTCTTTCAACGCGGCGATGACTGGTTTTGAATTAATCAGGTCTTGAGGCATTGCCGATGCTAAATCTGTCGCTACAGTCATCTTCTCTTTAATGGTCCTCTCCATGCGAGTTAATCCTATGCGGAAAGCATTCTCAACGAGCTCTCCGACTGAACGGACACGACGATTTCCCAAATGATCGATATCATCCAGAGATCCTTCCCCTTGACGCAACTGAAGTAAATACTTGATCACCTCAACGAAGTCTAATGGAGAAAGGGTTTTTTCCTCTAACGAATGATCGAGGTCTAACTTGATATTCATCTTCAACCGACCGATCCTGGAAAAATTGTATTTCTGAGGATTGAAGAACAGACTCCGGAAGAGATTGTGGGCACTCTCCATGGTATGGGGTTCTCCTGGTCTCAACTTCCTGTAAATTTCAGCCAAAGCCAGGTTCGTATCTGTGGTCGAATCCTTTTTCAACGTGTTGATAATGATTTCTCCCACTTCATCGCTTTTGGGAAAGAACACTTCAAACGGCTCTTTCCGACCCTTCAAATCTTCCAATTTAGCTTCGTCAATTTCTTCCCTGACTTTGATCAAATCATCTATGGTCGAAAGCGAATAAGGTTCCTTAAAATCTTTGCCGGCTAAGGGAATTTTCTTGATTTTTTTGGCCTTGAGCTTCTGATACAGCTCTTTATTGATCTTCTCTTTAGCTTTAGCCAGCACCTTTTTAGAGCCAGGATCAATGATGTCTGCACCGGCTGTCTTCCCGATGAGATCCTCGCTTAATTCCCAATAGAGCTTTCCATTTTCAGGGACGATTTTATAAGTTTTATGGAAAAGTCGTAGAATGGCATCATCCGACCCAAAGCCCAAAGCTCTCAGGAATACTGAAACCAGGAACTTTTTCTTCCGATCCAGGCGAACATACAGGATGTTTTTGCTGTCATACTCAAATTCCACCCATGCTCCCCTGTAAGGAATGATCTTCCCCACATAAAAACCCTTTCCTTCTCCCTGTCTAAAGAAGACGCCAGGAGACCGCTGCAGCTGACTGACAACAGCTCTTTCAATCCCGTTAAAAATAAAGGTCCCCTTTTCAGTCATCAAAGGAATCTCACCGAAGTAGACCTCTTGTTCCTTAATGTGTTTGAGCCTTTTTGTCTTGGTTGTGGCATCCTTCTCCCAGGAAATCAACCTGACCTTCAACCTGAGAGGGACAGCAAAGGTGTAACTCTTCTGAAGGCATTCCATGGGAGAATACTTCATTTTCAGGCTGACTTTATCTCCACAGTGATCACATAGAGGAATCTCTATCTTTTTCATGGCGCCACAGTAGGGACAGATCTCCTTTTCCGTAAGTTCCGCATCTGCAGGCAGAAGAGTTCCGCAGCCATTGCACCGGCCACGCGAATTCTCGACTCCCTTTAAACGGCCACATTTACATTCCCAATCGCCGATAGAATAACTGATAAAATCCAGTTGCGTCGTCTCTTTAAAATCGGAAACAGGAAACGTATCCTTAAATGCGGCTTTCAGCCCTATGTCCTTCCTTTCCTCTGGCAAGAGTTCCATTTGGAGAAACTCTGCATAAGAGGCTCTTTGGATAGCAAGTAAATCAGGCATCGGAAAGGTCGTTTTGATTTTTGAGAAATCGACTCTCTCACGATAGATGTTTTTTAATTCACTACTCATAATCCCTCTCTCAGAAGAGTTTTTCGAATAAAAATATATCTGGCAATTCTAATCAAATTCACTACCGAATTACTGGAGTTCTATCTCTGCCCCAACTGACTCAAATTTCGCTTTTATCTCTTCGCCTTCCTCTTTGGAAACATTCTCTTTGACAGGTTTCGGAGCACTGTCCACTAAATCCTTGGCTTCCTTCAAGCCTAGGCTTGTCACCTCTCTTACGGTTTTAATCACATTGATCTTCTTATCACCTACACTCTTTAAAAGGACAGTGAACTCTGATTTTGCTTCATCGGCCGGTGCTTCGCCTGTAGGCACTGCGGCTCCTGGCGCAGCCATGGCGACCGGAGCAGCTGCTGCGGATACACCATACCTTTCTTCGAATTCTTTGATGTAGTCAGCGAGTTCTAAAACCGTCAGGCTATCCAAGTGGCCAAAAAACTGCTCCTTTGTCAGTTTTGTTGTTTCCTTCTTTTCCTTAACCATCTCTTTGTCCTTTGCGACCTCTTTCTCCTTTGCCATCTCTTTTTCCTTGGTTGCCTCTTTTTCCTTAGTGGCCTCTTTTTCCTTGGTGGCCTCTTTTTCCTTGGTGACTTCTTTTTCCTCGGCCATCTCTCTTTCCTTTGCGACCTCTTTTTCTTTAGCGGCCTCGCCAGCTTCTTTTGTTTGTGCTTTGGGCATTTTTTCCTCCAACTCTATTTTTTAGTTTTTAATTGACTCAACAGCGTGCCTAAACCACTGAGTGGGGCTTGCCAAGTCCTTAATAACTTCATCAATGGAGCGGCCATCAGACCTCCAACTCTTGCGAGCAATTCTTCTCTTGAAGCAAGATTCGCCACTTCATTGAATTTATTCGCAGAGAGAAACTGTCCCTCCAGGATCCCTGCTTTCACTCGTAAAACCTTATTTCGTTTGGAAAAGTCCTGAATCAACCGAGCCAAACCAATCGGATCTTGAGGGGCAAAAGCAATGGCAGTGGAGCCCTGGAAAGATATTTTTAAATCATCAGGGAATTCTTCTTTGAGGGCTCTGAGCGCCAAACGATTCTTAACCACTCTAAAAGAATAGGAATTTTCTCGACACAACCTTCTTATCTCTACAGCCTGGGCAACAGACATATTTAAAAAATCTACAAGAAAAAAATTGTCATATCTGTCAAAAGCTTCACTCAATTCTTTGACCTGCTTTTCCTTATCCACTCTCTTCACCCTTCTTCTCCTATGCCTCTAAAACTTCCTCTGAGAGCCTGATGGACGGCCCCATGGTCGATGAAATATATATACTTTTGATGTATTTTCCTTTGGCTGCAGGCGGCTTCGCTTGAACAACCGCCTGAATAATTGACTTGATATTCTCTCTGAGCTTATCCTCTGGAAATGAAACCTTTCCCACAGAGGAGTTGATAATGGCTGTCTTGTCCACCCTGAATTCCACCCGTCCGGATTTAATCTCCTGGACCGCCTTCTTCACATCGAAAGTCACGGTTCCAGATTTCGGGTTGGGCATCAATCCTCTCGTTCCAAGGATGCGTCCCAATTTACCGACATTCCTCATCACATCCGGAGTCGC